>JAHZGZ010000070.1:1575-21326 GCA_019420545.1 Bacteroidales bacterium
CACGCCCTCACGCACGGTAGCCATCTGGGGACGGTGGTCGGGATTGACGATCGTGGCCACAATGTTGCCGCCGAATGCCGGACGGATCTGATAAAGTAGATCGGTATAGCTCTTGCCGGTCTTGGGGTCGGTATGGTCGCCGATCTCGAGAGCCGTACAGTCGGCGGTAAGGCCGCTGTGGAGGCACGAGCTTACACGCGGGCCGAGGTCACGGCCGATACATGTGGCGCCCATCAGGCAGATCTGGGGCTTGATCTCCTTGAAGAGATTGATAAGCACGGCGGCATGGGGATTGGAGGTATAAGGATACAGACGCTTGTCCTGCACCTTGTACACAACGTCGACGCCGTAAGGGAAGAGCGAGTCCTCGATACCTTCGAGTTTGTCGCCGATCACCAGAGCTTCGAGTTTCACGCCAAGCTTGTCGGCGAGCACACGGCCTTTGGTGAGGAGTTCGAGGCTAACATCGGCTACTTTGCCATGCTCATACTCGCAATATACTATGAGATTGTTGTTGTCGTTCATGATTCAAAATTATTAGCCGATGGTGTGGTTGACGATAAGCTCTTTGATAAGATCCTCGATCTGGGTGTCGTCGTCGGTGAGCGTACGGCTCTCCTTGGCGGTGAACACTACATTCTCGATGGCCTTCACCTTTGTAGGCGAACCTGCCAGACCGATCTGCGCGGGATCGGCGTCGACATAGGCGGCGCTCCATTCCTGGAGTGCGAGATAGGGACGTGCTTCGACAAGTGCCTGAAGCTCCGGAGTCAGAGCGTTCTTCTCCGAGGGCGATACGGCATACTTGTATTTCTGTACGCGTTTCGCATTGCGCGGACGGCACTCTGCGGCCGAGCCGTTGACAGTTACTACACAAGGGAGCGGAGCTACGACAGTCTCCACGCCACCTTCGATACGGCGCTTTACGGTAACCTTGCCGTCCTTGAGATCAAGAATCTCCTCGGCATATGTCACCTGGGGGATGCCAAGCTTCTCGGCGATCTGCGGGCCTACCTGGGCGGTATCGCCGTCGATGGCCTGACGGCCGCCGAGGATGATATCATAGTTGCCGAACTTTTTCACAGCCTGAGCGAGCGAATAAGAGGTGGCAAGAGTGTCGGCACCGCCAAGGGCGCGGTCGGTAAGAACGATACCGGTATCGGCGCCGCGATACATGGCTTCGCGGATAATTTCAGCAGCACGGGGCAGACCCATTGTAAGAAGGGTCACCGTTGATCCCGGATTGGCATCCTTGAGGCGGAGCGCCTGCTCCAGCGCGTTCAAGTCCTCCGGGTTAAAGATTGCAGGAAGGGCGGCGCGATTGATGGTGCCGTCGGCCTTCATGGCATCTTTGCCCACATTGCGGGTGTCGGGCACCTGCTTGGCGAGCACGATGATGTTTAGACTCATACTTTTAAGGTTATTAGATATACTGTGTTGATTTATATTCGGTTGATTGATCATTCATAGCTTGTACCGTCGAAACAGTGGGTGCAGACCTTGCACTTCGGAAGTCCGATGGCCTTGACCACAGTCTCGACAGAGCTGAACTTCAGGGATGTCAGTCCGAGTTTCTCGCGGATCTTCTCCACCATCGCCTCGTACTGCGGCGAACCGGTGGTGGCATACTTGTCGAGGTCCTTGTCGGGATCACCCTCAAGCTCCTTGATAACGCGGCGGGTTATCAGCTCCATGTCGCTCTTCGACGCGGTGAAGTTGATAAACTTGCAGGGATAGATAAGCGGGGGGCAGCTGATGCGCACATGCACCTCCTTGGCACCGCAGTCGAAGAGATCCTTCACATTGTCGCGGAGCTGCGTGCCGCGCACGATCGAGTCGTCGCAGAATATGGCGCGCTTGTTGTAGAGCAGCGCCCCGTTGGGGATAAGCTTCATGCGTGCCACAAGCTCGCGGCGTTCCTGTGTGGAGGGAGTAAAGCTTCGCGGCCATGTCGGGGTATATTTTACAATACCACGGCGGTAAGGCACACCCTTTCCCTCGGCATAGCCGAGAGCCATGCCTATGCCCGAATCGGGCACGGCGCTTACGAAATCCACCTCCTGGTCGTCAATGCGGCCCATCTCCATGCCGGTCTCATAGCGCATCTCATCGACATTCTTGCCCTCGTACTCGCATACGGGATAGCCGTAATATGTCCAGAGGAACGCACACACCTGCATCTCCTTGCCGGGAGCTTTCAGCTGCTTGAAGCCGTCGGCCTTCACCTCCACGATCTCAGCCGGACCTACGTTGTAGCATACCTCGTAGCCGAGATTGGGGAAAGCGCACGTTTCGCTCGTAAGCGCATGCGCGCCATCCTTGCGGCCTATTATAATAGGTGTACGGCCAAGACGGTCGCGGGCGGCGATAATGCTGTTTTCGGTAAGAAGAAGCATCGAGCATGAGCCCTTCAGCCGATTGTAGACATTCTCGATACCGCTCACATAGTCCTTGCCTTCGCAGATCAGCGCGGCCACCATCTCCGTCGGGTTGATTATATCGTAGGAGTGCTCGCAGAAATGGTGCCCCTTTGCAAGGAGTTCCTTCTCCAGTTCCGAGATATTGTTGATACGGCCCACCGTAACTATCGCGAACTTACCGAGATGGCAGTTGACGATAATCGGCTGGGCATCGGTGTCGCTTATGACCCCGACGCCGACATTGCCCGTAAAGTCCTTCAGGTCTCCCTCGAATTTCGAGCGGAAATAGCTGTTCTCGATATTGTGGATCGAGCGGGTAAACACGCCGTTGTTGCACGTAGCGATACCGGCGCGCTTTGTACCCATGTGGGAGTTGTAGTCAACTCCGTAGAATAGTTCGTTGATGCATTCTGTGCGTTTTGCAACGCCGAAAAAGCCACCCATAGAAACTAACAGTTAAATGAAGTGAATCCGATTATAGGTTATTTAGTCTTGTCCTCGATCCAGCGGCGTGCGTTCACGAATGCATCGATCCATGGGGTCACATCCTCCGAGCGGCGCGTGGCGGGATAATAACCGCACTGCCAGGGGAAGATAGCACGCTCCAGATGCGGCATCATGGCCAGATGGCGTCCGTCGGCCGAAGCCAGACCGGCCACTGCCCCGCGGCTGCCGTTGGGATTGGCGGGATAAGAATTGTAGTTATACTTGGCCACGATGTTGTAGCTCGACAGCGGCTCGGGAAGATTGAAACGTCCCTCGCCGTGGGCAACCCATATACCGAGTTTTGAACCCGAAAGCGAACCGAACATCACGGAATTGTTCTTGGGAATGGTCAGGCCGAGGAACTGCGACTCGAACTTGTGGCTTACATTATGCTCCATCGTTGTCTTGCGCTTATGCTCGGGGTTGATCAGATTAAGCTCGATCATAAGCTGGCAGCCGTTGCAGATACCGAGACTCAGCGTGTCGGTGCGCTTGTAGTATGCCTCGAGAGCGGCCTTGGCCTTGTCGTTCCAGAGGAATCCTCCGGCCCAGCCCTTTGCCGAGCCGAGTACGTCGGAGTTGGAGAAACCGCCGCAGAACACAATCATGTTGACATCCTCAAGAGTCTCGCGGCCAGACATAAGGTCGGTCATGTGCACGTCCTTCACGTCAAATCCGGCAAGATAGAGAGAATATGCCATCTCGCGGTCGCCGTTCACACCCTTCTCACGGATAATGGCGGCACGAACTCCGGATTTGCCCTCGCGGCGCAGCGACAGGCCGCGCGATGCGAGCGATCCCTTGAATCCCGAGGGGAAACGGTAGCGTATCGGCTGCTTCTTGTAGTTCTCGAAGCGCTCGGCGGCACACTTCTCACCGCTCTGTACGGCATCCATCAGATAAGACGAACGGAACCATACATCGCGCAGATGGTCGATGAAGAATATATGGTCGGCACCGTTGTGGGTCACGGTAAGCATGCGCTCGGCGGCAGGAGCACCGATTGCGAAGAAGCGCACTCCGGCAGCTGCAAGAGCATCCTCCACACGCTGACACTTATCTTCGGCCACCTGCACCACAAGCGCGGGATTCTCGGCAAACAGGATCTTCACCAGATCGTTCTCACCCTCGGAGGTGAATGCATCGGTATTGAAGTCGATACCGCCGTCGCAGTTGGCGAATGCCATCTCAAGAAGCGTGGTAACAAGACCGCCGGCAGCCACATCGTGGCCGGCAAGGAGCCAGCCCTTCTTTACAAGAGCCTGCACGGCATTGAAGGTCTTGGCAAACTGCTTGGCGTCGGCCACGGTCGGAGCCTCGCTGCCGATAGCATCGAGAGACTGCGACAGCGCGGAGCCGCCCAGTGCAAGAGCCGTTCCGGAGAAGTCTATATAATATAATGTAGAGGGCTTGGCCTGGAGCACCGGAGTAAGCGTGCGGCGCACGTTGCTTACCTCGCCGGCGGCGGAGATAATGACGGTGCCGGGAGCATATACCTTGTCGTCGCCGTATTTCTGGGTCATCGACAGCGAGTCCTTGCCGGTGGGGATATTGATGCCGAGTTCACATACGAAGTCGGAGCATGCCTCCACCGCACGGTATAGAGCTGCATCCTCACCGGGATTCTTGCAGGGCCACATCCAGTTGGCACTGAGCGATACGCTCTTGAGCCCCTCGGCCATAGGAGCGCCTACGATATTGGTCAGAGCCTCGGCCACAGCCATCACCGATCCTTTGGCAGAGTCGATAAGAGCTACCTGCGGAGCATGACCGATAGAAGTGGCGATACCTGCCTTGCCGCGGTAATCGAGTGCAACCACGCCGCAGTCGCTCAGAGGGAGCTGAATCTCGCCCTGACACTGCTGACGGGCCACCTTGCCGGTAACCGAACGGTCGACCTTGTTGGTAAGCCAGTCCTTGCAGGCAACCGCCTCAAGCGAAAGCACGTCGGTGAGATATTCCTCGATCTTGCCTTCGTCGTATGCAGCGTCTTTATATGTTACGTCGACGGTCGAGTCGGTGAGCACGGTCTTGGGTGAATTTCCGAACATGTCGGCCATACCGAGGTCGATAGGCTTCACACCGTCGGCCTGCTCGAACACAAAGCGGTCGTCGCCGGTAGTCTCGCCTACGACATAGAAGGGTGCACGTTCGCGATCAGCGATTGTGCGCACATAGTCGATATCCTTCTCCTCGATCACGAGGCCCATGCGCTCCTGGCTCTCATTTCCGACGATCTCCTTGGCCGACAGAGTTTTGTCGCCCACAGGAAGAGCGTCGATATGGATTTTGCCGCCGGTCTCCTCGACAAGCTCCGACAGAGCGTTGAGATGGCCGCCGGCGCCATGGTCATGGATCGACACGATGGGATTGTTGTCGCTTTCGGCGAGAGCGCGTATGACGTTGCTGACACGCTTCTGCATCTCGGGGTTGGCGCGCTGCACGGCATTAAGCTCGATGGCGTTGGCATACTGCCCGGTCTCGACCGACGACACTGCGCCGCCGCCCATGCCGATGCGGTAATTGTCGCCGCCCATCACCACTACTTTCTCGTCGGCGACGGGGTGACCTTTCAGTGCATCCTTCTTTGCTGCGAAACCGACACCTCCGGCGAGCATGATCACCTTGTCGTAGGCATATTTCTTTCCGTTCTCCTCGTGCTCGAATGTAAGGAGCGAACCGCAGATAAGCGGCTGGCCGAACTTGTTGCCGAAGTCGCTCGCGCCGTTCGAGGCCTTGATAAGGATGTCGCAAGGGGTCTGATAGAGCCACACGCGCGGGTTCATCATAAGTTCCCAGCGGTGTTCGGGCGCCATGCGCGGATATGAAGTCATGTATACTGCCGTACCTGCGATCGGGAGCGACGCCTTTCCTCCGCCCAGACGGTCGCGGATCTCGCCGCCTGTACCCGTGGCCGCGCCGTTGAAGGGCTCCACAGTGGTGGGGAAGTTGTGGGTCTCGGCCTTGAGGGAGATCACGGTATCGAGATCCTTTACCTCAAAATAGTCGGGACGGTCAGGATTTACAGGATAAAATTGGTCAACCTTAGGGCCGTCGACAAAGGCTACATTGTCCTTGTATGCCGAAACGAGCTTGTTAGGGTTGACCTGCGAAGTTTTCTTTATAAGTTTGAAGAGCGACAGCGGTTTCTCCTCGCCGTCGATCACGAATGTGCCGTTGAAGATTTTATGTCGGCAATGCTCGGAGTTGACCTGCGAGAATCCGAACACCTCGCTGTCGGTGAGCGGACGGCCCAGTTTTGTGGCGAGATCGCGCAGATACTGCTCTTCGTCGGGACTGAGAGCAAGCCCTTCCGCCTTGTTGTATTCTGAAATATCCTCGATATATACTATCGGATCGGGAGTCTTGGCAACCGTGAATACGCGGCTGTTCAGGCCGTCGTACACGCGCTGAAGCATTTTGTCGTAGCGGGGATGCTCATCTGCCGTACGTGTGAACTCCTCTATTCGGGTAATACCCTCGAGGCCCATGTTCTGGGTAATCTCTACGGCATTCGTACTCCACGGGGTAATCATTTCGCGTCGGGGACCGACGAACCGGCCTTTAAGGCTTGTCGCCGCAAGGGGGGTAGCTCCGCCAAAGAGCCACGAAAGCTTCTCGGCCTCGGCGGCATCCGGACGGTGGGTGGTTTCGACGGCAATCACAAGATTGGCGCCTTTCTTGAAGAATACAACCATACTCTCTCTATTTCCTAAATGTTGATGATCGGTTTTAATGGTCAGCAGGAATGCAGACCCTCTTAGTGGTGCAAAATTACAAAATTTCGGCTCATTTGCGTGGTTTTTGTCAAAAAAGTTGGGCAATGTCATGCCGATGGCTGCCAGATTCACCGCATCGCAATGGAAAACAAGCTACTTTTTGTCATTATTGGAGCTATGAAAAACTTTGGCACGCATTTTGCAATATCCATGTGTGGCCCCTTACAGCGCGCCTTTTACGGGTATCCGGAAAAAGATTCGCGGGAAATTTGCATGTTTGCCAATTTTAGCACTAAATTTGTGCTCAATTTGTCTGACAGGCCGCGCATCCTTTCCGAAATTCTCTCCGGCACGCCTTTATAAAAGATAATTAGGAATAATCACAATCAAAAAAAATACTGTCAACGCAATGAACGTTACAATGGACAAGACCGACAACGTGAGCGCCGTGCTCAACGTGTCGATTGAAGAAAACGACTACAAGCCCGAAGTTGAGAAGAAGCTCAAAGAGATTGCACGCAACGCCAACATCCCCGGATTCCGCAAGGGTCACGTACCCGCCGGAATGATCCAGAAGCGTTTCGGCAAACAGGCTACTTCCGATGCCATCAACGATATCGTTTACAATGCCGTAGTAGGCTACATCCGCGACAATAAGCTTGCCGTACTCGGACAGCCCGTACCCGTCGATGTAAAGGAGCTCGACCTCGACAACCAGAAGGATTTCCAGTTCCAGTATCTTCTCGCACTCGTGCCCGAAATCAACGTGGAACTCAACAAGGATGTACACATCCCCTACTATAAGATTAATGTAACCGACGAGATGGTCAGCGAGCAGAGCGACAAGTTCCGCGAACGTTTCGGTGCCCAGGTACCCGGCGAGACCGTAGAGCCCAATGCCCTCGTCAAGGGTTCCATCATGGAGCTTGATGCTGACGGCAATGTGAAGACCGACGAGGATGCCATACAGATGATCAACGGAATCGTCGCCCCCATGTATTTCAAGGACAAGGCCGAAGCCGACAAGTTCGCCGGCAAAAAGGTTGACGACAAGGTTGTATTCAACCCCTGGAAGACCTGCGAGGGCAACGCTACCGAGCTCTCTTCGATGCTCGGTATCGACAAGGAGAAAGCCGCCGACGTTAAGGCCGACTTCGAAATGACAATCTCTGAAATCATCGTCGTTCGTCCCGCCGACCTCAATCAGGAGCTTTTCGACAACGTGCTCGGCAAGGACGCCGCCACCGACGAGCAGCAGTATCTCGCAGGCGTTAAGGCCATGATCGAGCGCGATCTTGAACACAACAGCAAGTACGTGTTCCGCGCCGACGTGGAGAAGTACATGACCGGCAAATATGGCGATATGGAGATTCCCGCCGAAGTACTCAAGAAATGGCTCGTTGCCTCCAACGAAAGCATCAACTCCGAAAATGTCGACACGGAATTCGAGAAGATGCTCCCGTCGCTCAAATGGCAGCTTATCAAGGAGCGCATAGCCGAGCTCTGCGAAATCAAGATCGAGGAAAAAGACCTCACCGACTTCGCCAAAATGATTGCCCGTCAGCAGTTCGCACAGTACGGAATGACCAACGTGCCCGACGACACTCTCGAGGAATATGCAAAGCGCATTCTTGCCGACAAGAACTATCGTCCCCGTCTTATCGAGGAAGTTGGCGACAACAAGCTCTTCAATGCCGTCGAAGCCAAAGTCACCCTCGACGAAAAAACAGTATCACTCGAAGAATTCAAGGAAATCGCCCAGAAACTCTGAAATCTGAACCCCTGAATTCCTATACCGGATAACTGACGAGGGCGGTGCGCATTGCAATGTGTCATCGCCCTCGCTGCGACTACAGACCTCAAAAAAATTAATCCCGACATAGATTATGATATTTTTTTGTTGAAATATCATGAGAAATATGTATCTTTGAATAACTAAAATCCACGAGACGGCTTCGGGCCGCCTCCCATAAGCAAAATTTATGAACAACGACTTTAGAAACTATGCTGTAAAGCACTGCGGCCTCAACGGTCTGGCGCTCGACCAGTATGTCGCCGCAACCAATGCCGCCAACATTACTTCCAGCTATATCTCTCCCACCATCATCGAGGAGCGTCAGCTCAACGTAGCCCAGATGGATGTATTCTCGCGCCTGATGATGGACCGTATCATATTCCTCGGCACGGAAGTCAACGACTATACAGCCAATGTGATTCAGGCTCAGCTCCTCTACCTCGACTCGGCCGATCCAGGAAAGGATGTATCGATATACATCAACTCCCCCGGCGGATCAGTTTATGCCGGCCTCGGAATATACGACACCATGCAATATATCTCCTCCGATGTCGCCACTATCTGTACCGGTATCGCAGCTTCGATGGCCGCAGTCCTGCTCGTCTCGGGCACTTCCGGAAAACGCTTTGCTCTGAAGCATTCCCGCGTGATGATACATCAGCCCATGGGCGGCGCGCAGGGTCAGGCAAGCGACATCGAGATCACTGCTCGTGAAATACAGAAACTCAAGAAAGAGCTCTATACCATTATTTCCGACCATTCCGGACAGCCGTTCGACAAGGTTGAGCGCGATTCCGACCGTGACTACTGGATGACAGCCGAAGAAGCCAAGGATTACGGCATGATCGACCAGGTACTTGTAAAAGCCAAACATTAATCATCTGACAATGGCGAAAAAATCGACACCCGTATGCTCATTCTGCGGCCGTCCTGCCGATATGGCCGAAGGCATGATACCTTCGGCCACAAATTCGGGCACATACATCTGCACCGACTGTGTGGATGCCATGGAGCAGATGATTAAGGAGGTGCGCAACGAATCGAAAGTCTCCGACGACGACACCAGGCCGAGCCTCGACGACATACCCAAGCCAAAGGAGATATGCGCCTTTCTCGACCAGTATGTGATCGGTCAGGAAGAGGCCAAGAAATACCTTTCTGTCGCCGTTTACAACCACTATAAGCGTCTCGCGCAGGATTCCGACGACGTCGACATCGAGAAAAGCAACATTATCCTCGTTGGCCCCACTGGTACGGGGAAAACTCTTCTCGCAAAGACAATAGCCCGTCTGCTCAATGTCCCCTTCACGATAGTCGACGCCACGGTACTGACACAGGCCGGATATGTGGGAGAAGACATTGAAAGTCTGCTTACTCGCCTGCTGCAGGTGGCCGACTACGATGTGGCCAAAGCCGAGAAAGGAATTGTGTTTATCGATGAGATCGACAAGATAGCACGCAAGGGCGACAATCCCTCGATCACCCGCGATGTAAGCGGCGAAGGCGTACAGCAGGGGCTTCTCAAACTCCTCGAAGGCTCCGTAGTGAACGTTCCCCCTCAGGGCGGACGCAAACATCCCGAGCAACGCATGATTCCGGTAAATACGAAGAACATCCTTTTCATTTGCGGCGGAGCTTTCGACGGTATCGAACAGAAGATCGCCCATCGTCTCAACACCCATGTGGTAGGATACTCGACCGATCAGGCCCGGCAGCGCATCAAGCGCGACAACTATCTGAAGTATGTCATGCCGCAGGATCTGAAATCATTCGGTCTCATACCCGAGATAATCGGCCGACTCCCCATCCTTACCAACCTTGAGCCGCTCGACCGCGCTGCCCTGCGAAGAGTGCTTACAGAGCCGAAAAACGCTATCGTGCGTCAGTACGAGAAACTTTTCGCTATGGATGGTGTAAAACTCACTTTCGATGACGACGCACTCGACCTTATCGTCGACAAGGCTATCGAATACAAGCTCGGAGCCCGCGGACTCCGGTCGATAGTGGAGACCATAATGATCGACAGCATGTTTGAGATACCATCCTCTCGCAAGCGCTCGTTTACCGTAACACGTGATTACGCATTGGAGAAACTTGATAAAGCCAACTTCGAGACCAATCATTCCGATGCGAAGTGAATGTAACTAAAGCTATTTGACTTACAAGAGAATTCGACAAGTAGATTACGAACTACTTTATAATATCTGATATTTTAATTCCACCGCGGTTCCCGCGGATAAACCACGACCACTGCCATGCCAAAAAAGTCGACCCTCCTCACCGACGAGCTTAAAAAGCATTTCGGATTTGACACATTCAAAGGCAACCAGGAAGCCATAATCACCTCTCTGATGGAGGGGAACGACACTTTTGTGCTCATGCCTACGGGCGGTGGCAAGTCGCTCTGCTACCAGCTTCCGGCATTGCTGATGCCCGGCACTGCGATTGTGATTTCTCCGCTTATCGCCCTGATGAAAAATCAGGTCGACGCCATGCGAAGCTTCAGCGAAGTCGATACTATAGCCCATTTCCTTAATTCCTCGCTTTCAAAAGCGGCGATTGAGGAAGTGAAAGCCGATATTATCGCCGGAAAGACTAAACTGCTCTACGTGGCCCCCGAATCGCTTACTAAAGAAGACAATATAGAATTTCTAAAAACAGTACCCATTTCTTTCTACGCCGTCGACGAGGCTCACTGTATCTCAGAGTGGGGACACGATTTCCGCCCCGAATACCGTCGCATACGCCCGATTATTAATGAAATCTCTCCCCGTCCGGTAATCGCGCTGACTGCGACAGCCACCCCCAAGGTACAGCACGACATTCAGAAGAACCTCGGCATGCAGAACGCCTCGCTCTTCAAGTCATCCTTCAATCGTACGAATCTCTACTACGAAGTCCGCCCTAAGACCGCCACTATCGACCGCGACATAATACGCTTCATCAAGCAGCAGGAAGGCAAAAGCGGTATAATATACTGCCTTAGCCGTAAAAAGGTAGAGGAACTTGCCGAAATCCTCCGCCTGAACAACATACGTGCACTCCCATACCACGCCGGCCTCGACCAGAACACCCGCGCGGCCAATCAGGATGCGTTTCTGCTTGAAAAAGTCGATGTCATTGTGGCCACAATCGCTTTCGGAATGGGAATTGACAAGCCCGACGTGCGCTTCGTGATTCATTACGATATCCCGAAATCGCTTGAAGGATACTATCAGGAGACCGGACGCGCCGGACGCGACGGAGGCGAAGGCAAGTGCATCGCTTTCTATATGCATAAGGATCTTCAGAAAATGGAGAAATTCATGCAGGGAAAGCCCCTCGCCGAGCAGGAGATCGGTCGCCAGTTGCTCCTTGAGACTGCCGCCTATGCCGAATCGTCATTGTGCAGAAGGAAACTGTTGTTGCATTACTTCGGTGAAAAATATACCGAAGAAAACTGCGGGAACTGTGATAACTGTTTAAACCCCAAGAAACTCGTGGAAGCTAAAGATGAACTTTGCGCTATTATTGAGACTGTCAGCGCACTGAAAGAACAATTCAAGCCTGAGCAGATCATCGACGTTATGCTCGGGAAAAATACACCTACTGTCAAGACCTATGCCCAGGACGACCTCGAAGTATTCGGATGTCTGCAGGGCAGTGATTCACGTACACTTTCCACCATCATACGCCAGGCTCAGATCGCCGGTTATCTTGACCGCGACATTGAGAATTTCGGCATATTGAAGCTCACGCCCAAAGGCAAGGCGTATTACAAGAAACCCACCTCATTCAAGGTGGTGGAGGATACCGACTTCAACGAAGATGAAGAAGAACAGGTAGTGAAGAGCGGAGCCGCTTGCGCGGTCGATCCCGAGCTCTACAATATCCTCAAGGATCTTCGCAAAAAGATGGCCAAGCGCCTCGAACTTCCTCCATACGTCATTTTCCAAGATCCGTCGCTTGAGGCGATGGCAACCACCTACCCCATCACCATCGACGAGCTCCAGAACATTCCCGGTGTCGGCGCCGGAAAAGCCAAGCGTTACGGCGAGGAATTCCTCAAGGTAATCAAGGCCCATGTCGAGGAGAATGAGATCGAGCGCCCCGAGGATCTGCGTGTGCGTAGCGTCGCCAACAAGAGCAAGCTCAAGATATCGATCATCCAGGGCATCGACCGCAAGATCGGCCTCGACTCGCTCGCCGAAAGCAAAGGCCTTGAATTCTCCGAACTTCTCGACGAGGTTGAGGCGATCGTGTATTCCGGCACCAAGATCAACATCAACTATTTCCTCGACGAAATAATGGATGAAGACCGTCAGGCCGATATTTTCGACTACTTCAAGGAGAGCGAGAGCGATGATCTTGAAGCCGCCATAGAAGAACTCGGCAGCGAATACAGCGAAGAGGAGATCAGGCTTGTCCGCATCAAGTTCCTCTCGGAACTCGGCAACTGATTAAAGCAAGTCATAAAAATTATTCCGTCATCATATTCACATGATATCACAGGTGCGCCACACGTAAGTTTCTGGCGCACCTTATTGTCATTTTGACATAATTTATTTAACTTTGCCGTCAAAGCAAAACCTCAGACGTGGAAAAGAAAGACAAAGATACAGCAATCCTCCTCATGAACTGTCCCGACCAGCCCGGGATCATTGCGGTGATTACCGACTTCATTACTGTAAACGGCGGAAATATCATGTATCTCGACCAGTATGTCGACAAGGCAAACGGCATGTTCTACATGCGCGTCGAGTGGGATCTCGCGAAATTCATCATCCCGAAAGAGAAGATCGGCGACTATTTCAACACGCTCTATGCCAAACGCTATGAACTCAGCTACTCGCTGAAGTTCTCGTCGCAGAAGCAGCGTATGGCAATCTTTGTCAGCAAGATGTCCCACTGCCTGTATGATATCCTTGCCAGGGTTGTGGCCGGTGAATGGGATGTGGAGATACCCGTAATCATCTCCAACCATCCCGACATGGAGAAGGTGGCGCGCCAGTTCGGCATACGTTATGAAGTGTTCCATGTCACCAAGGACAACAAGGCCGAGATGGAAGCCGCCGAAATGGCGCTCCTGCGTGAACTGAATGTCGATTTCATCGTGCTTGCGCGGTACATGCAGGTGCTCTCTCCCGATTTCATCAGCCACTATCCCCACCATATCATCAATATCCACCACTCTTTCCTGCCGGCATTCGTGGGCGCCAAGCCCTATCATGCGGCCTACGACCGTGGTGTAAAGCTCATCGGAGCCACATCCCACTATGTGACAACCGATCTCGACGCCGGACCTATCATCGAGCAGGACATAACGCGTATCACCCATAAGGATACCGTCGACGACCTCGTGAAGAAAGGCCGCGATCTTGAAAAGATAGTGCTGTCACGGGCCGTGGAGAAGCACATCCAGCGTAAAATCCTAACCTACAACAATAAAACTGTAGTCTTCAGCTGATACTCCGCTCCTGCGGGTTCGGTTCCTTACTGTATTACATACGTCGCCATTATGATAGCAGTGGTACGATACAATGCCGGAAACGTGTTTTCCGTAGAATGTGCGCTCAACAGGCTGGGTGCTGAGTTTGTCGTAACCGGCGATGCGGATACGCTTCTGGCGGCCGACAAGGTTATCTTTCCGGGTGTGGGCGAGGCAGCAGCCGCGATGAGCCATCTGCGTGCCACCGGACTCGACCGCGTCATCCGCTCAATAACCGCTCCTGTGCTCGGCATTTGCATCGGGCAGCAGCTTATGTGCCGCCACTCACAGGAGGGCGACGTCGATTGTCTCGGCATATTCGACGCTGACGTCATGCGCCTTACACCTCCCGATCCATCGTTCAAGGTTCCACATACCGGCTGGGACACCGTTGCTGTCACCGCTCCCGGTGGTCCCGTACCCGCCGATCTCGATGGCAGATACTTCTACTACGTCCACGGTTTTGCGGTACCGGTCGGCCCCCACACCACGGCTGTCACGGATTATTGCGGACCGTGGAGTGCGGCAATGCACCGCGACAACTTCTACTCCGTGCAGTTCCATCCCGAAAAAAGCGGAGCCGACGGCACTCGGCTGCTCGAGCGCTTTCTTAACCTCTGATTGCTTATGATTGAGATTATACCCGCTATAGATATTATCGACGGCAAATGCGTGAGGCTCACGCGCGGCGATTATGATACATCAAAAGTCTACTCCGACGATCCGGTCGATATGGCCATGCGTTTCGCCGATGCGGGATGCCGGCGCCTCCACCTTGTGGATCTCGACGGAGCCAGGAGCAGCCATATCGTGAATTACCGCACATTGGAGCGTGTCGTCAACCGCTCGGGCCTCGTAGTCGATTTCGGCGGGGGACTCAAGAGCGACGACGATCTCCGCATCGCTTTCGAATGTGGAGCCGCAATGATTACCGGAGGAAGCATTGCCGTGAAGTCACCAGACACATTTTTACGATGGCTTGACACTTACGGCGCCGACAGAATAATACTCGGGGCCGACGCCCGCGACGGCAAAATTGCATCCGACGGATGGATCGCCACGTCCGACCGCGACATAGTGCCTTTCATCGAGGAATACGCCTCTCATGGTATCCGCAGGGTGATATCCACTGAAATCGGGGTTGACGGCACCCTCGACGGGCCTGCCGTCAGTCTCTACAGGCGCATTCTCGACAAGCTCCCCGACCTCTGGCTTATCGCAAGCGGAGGTGTCGGCTCTGTGTCCGACATTGAGGCGCTCGACTCGGCCTCCGTACCGGCGGTCATCGTCGGAAAGGCCATTTACGAGGGGCGCATATCGCTCACCGATCTCTCACGCCTCAATCTGCTGTCATGTTAGCGAAAAGAATCATACCATGCCTCGACGTAAAGGACGGCATGACCGTCAAGGGCGTCAATTTCGTCAACTTCCGCGACGCGGGCGATCCCGTTGCCCTCGGCCGGATGTACAGCGAGCAGGGTGCCGACGAGCTTGTCTATCTCGACATTACCGCATCGCATGAAGGGCGCGCCACATTTATCGATGTCGTGCGCCGCGTGGCAGAAAATGTAAGCATCCCCTTTACCGTAGGCGGCGGAATAAGCGCTGTCGACGATGTTGCCCGGCTGCTTGATGCCGGTGCCGACAAGGTGTCGGTCAACTCGGCGGCACTACGCAATCCCGGCCTTATCGACAGCATAGCTTCTCGCTTCGGCTCGCAGGTGTGTGTCGCCGCGATCGACGCCCGCTTCGACGGCGATGTTTGGCGCTGCTATCTCAACGGCGGCCGTAAGCCGGTCGATCGCACCCTCTTCGAATGGGCCCGTGAGGCGCAGGAGCGCGGCGCGGGAGAGATACTGTTTACCTCGATGGATCACGACGGCGTGAAGCAGGGGTTTGCATGCGAGGCGCTCGCCGAACTGTCATCTATACTCTCCATACCGGTAATCGCCTCGGGAGGAGCAGGGGCAAAAGAGCACTTCGTCGATGTGTTCACCCGCGGACACGCCGACGCCGCTCTTGCCGCAAGCATATTCCACTTCGGCGAAATCCCGGTTCCGGAACTCAAGAAATACCTGTCTCAACACAATATACCTGTAAGATTATGTCAGAACTGAACTACGATAAAATGGGCGGACTTATCCCCGCCATCATTCAGGACGCCGTTACAAAGAATGTCCTGATGCTCGGCTTCATGAACGAGGAAGCCTATCTCAAGACTCTTGAAATAGGAAAGGTCACTTTCTACAGTCGCACCAAGAACCGGCTTTGGACAAAGGGCGAGGAGAGCGGCAACTTCCTCAATGTGGTAAGCATCGAGGAAGACTGCGATCACGACACCCTGCTCATCAAGGTAAAGCCCGTGGGGCCGGTATGCCACAAGGGCACCGACACATGTTTCGGCACTGAAAACACCATGGGCGTGGAGTTCCTGCGCTATCTCCAGGATTTCATCGACCGCCGTCACGCCGAGATGCCCGACGGCTCCTACACCACATCCCTTTTCAAAAAAGGCGTCAACCGCATGGCTCAGAAAGTCGGCGAAGAGGCCGTCGAGACTGTGATCGAGGCTACCAACGGTACCCGCGACGGTTTCATCTACGAAGCCTCCGACCTTATCTACCACCTTATCGTGCTCCTCACATCCCAGGGTCTCCGCATCGAGGATCTTGCCGAGGAGCTCCGTAAGCGTCATAAAGAATAACCCGCTCTGCACCCATCAATCTCCACACGCCATGGAAGAACAACCGCCATTAGTCAGCTACAAAGGTGTCGAACTGCACCGCAAGGAGCTGATAGTGCTCAAAGACGTCGACCTCACTGTCGGTGCCGGAGAGTTCCTGTATATCATCGGCAAGGTCGGCAGCGGGAAAAGCAGCCTGATGAAATCGATGTATGCCGACATACCTGTCATTGCCGGAGAGGCCGAAGTGCTCGGCTACGATCTGGCGGCAATTAAGCGTAAGGATGTGCCTATGCTGCGCCGTCAGATCGGAATCGTGTTTCAGGATTTCCAGCTCCTTACCGATCGGTCGGTCTACAACAACCTCCTTTTCGTACTTGAGGCGACCGGCTGGAAATCAAAAGCCGACATGGACGAGCGTATCGAGGAGGTCCTCAAGGAGGTGGGTATGCTCAACAAAAGCTACAAGATGCCCCACGAGCTCTCGGGTGGCGAACAGCAGCGCATAGTAATCGCTCGCGCTATGCTCAACCGCCCGAAGCTCATTCTCGCCGACGAACCTACCGGCAATCTCGATCCCGCCACCGGCGAACAGATCGTGGCATTCCTCCACCGTATTGCCGCCGAAGGAACCGCCGTGATAATGGCTACCCATAATCTTGCGCTCGTCGAGCAGTTCCCCGCCCGGCTCATGCGCTGCCACGACAAGCGCATCACGGCATTCTGATCGCTCCGGGTCTCAGAAAACTCCGAATCCTCCGAGCCCCCCGAGTTATCTGAGTTATCTGAGTTCTCTGAGTCCTCCGATAAACAATCTCATCAGCCAAAGCATTCTAAAGATAACTTATATTAAAAATGATGAAAAACTATTTTCTCTATCCCGCAATGGGCCTCGCTGTCATCGGCTGTATGACAGCATGCGGCCCTAAGACAACAACCGAAGTGCCCACCAACGACAGTACGATACTCCATGCCTGGTCGTGGTCGTTCGACACTATAGCCGCCAACATGAAGACTATCGCCGAAGCCGGTTTCGACTTCGTGCAGACCTCGCCCGCCAACACCTGCTTCGTCGGAGAAGATGGCGGAATGGCCCTGTTCAGCGAGGAGGGCGACTCCGTAAAAGGCAAATGGTACTACTACTATCAGCCCATCGACTGGAAAATCGGCAACCATCTGCTCGGCACACGCGACCAGTTCAAGGCCATGTGCGACAGCGCAGCCAAATACGGCGTAAAGATTATCGTCGACGTGCTTCCCAACCATACCGCTGTCGACCACAATGCCGTCACCGCCGCCCTCGACAGTGCTGCCGGCGGACACGACAAGCTCTTCCATGCCAACGGATTCAACAACATACAGCTCTGGAACGACCGCTATGAGTGCACTACCGGCATGATGGGCGGACTCCCCGACGTCAATACCGAAAATCCCTCGTTCCAGCACTATTACCTCGAATACGTCAACGACCTGATCGCATGCGGCGCACGCGGTTTCCGCTACGACACCGCCAAGCATATCGGACTCCCCGATGACCCGCGCGATTCCCTGGCCGAACGCAACAATTTCTGGGACATTGCCACCGGACGCGAAAGCGTGCAGGGCCTGTCGCTCGCCATGCCGGCCGACAGCCTCTTTATCTACGGCGAGGTGCTTCAGGACAAGAATGTGCGCGAGGCCGATTATGCCGAATACATGGGCGTCACCGCCAGCAACTACGGCCATGCATTGCGTCATGTGCTGGCCGAGGGCAGCTACTTTGCCGACAGCCTGGCCGATTGGCAGAACCCGGCCCCTGCGGCAAAGCTCGTGACATGGGTTGAGTCGCACGACACCTATGCCAACGAACATGAATCGGCCGACCTCGAAGATGCGCAGGTACGCGAGGGCTACGTATTCCTTGCAGCACGTCAGTACGGCACTCCGCTCTTCTTCAGCCGCCCCAACGGATCCACACGTCAGAACTACTGGGGCAACAACCGCATCGGCGCACGCGGCAACGACGAGTTCTTCAATCCCGAGGTATCGGCCGTCAACCATTTCCGCCGCGCCATGCATGGCCAGCCTGAAAAAGTCAGCGTAAGCGACAACGGCGCACTGATCGCCGTAGAGCGCGGCGACAAGGGGATCGCCATCATCAACATCTCATCCGAAGCACAGCCCGTCGATATCGCCGTATCGCTCAAGAACGGCGAATACACCGACGCAGTCCATGGCTTCAGCTTCAATGTAAAGAATGGGCGCCTCAGCGGCGACACCGCTCCCCTCTCCTCCTACATCCTCTACCGCGACTAATCCCTGCCACAGTCTGCCACACGAATAAAACACATTACCGCTCAAAGAGCACGGAGACAACAGAGTAAATCTGTCCTCCGTGCTCTTCACATCAATATAGCCTCCTCAATACTAATACTCCTCTGTGCTCTCTGTGTTCTCCTTGCGTATTATTCCGATCACTCTATGTTCTCCGCGCATTAGATTTCGTGCCAATGACTTCAAAATCGTAACCATTCAGAATAAGGCCAAAATAATGGCAAAATGCCATCAAGACGCGCGTTTGACACCCTGAATCATGGTCAATATATCATAAATCCACGTCAAATCATCTTTTAACAACTTTTATCTATCTGAAAAATCCTTATTTTTAACACTTCAATAATAACTTTTTAAAATATCGCCCCAATATAATTATTATATTCAAGTATTATCTTCCCTGAATCCTCTATACATCGACAAAACATGTTGTTAAACATATTGTAGAAGCCATTGAAAGTACAAAACAAATTATTACCTTTGCAAAGCAAGAGGGAAATAAAAGCCCTTCAGCATAACAAATGAATCTTCTTAGCTAATCTAAGAAAATCTGACATCAAGAAACAACACCAACAACAAAAATACAAAGGTAAACAGAATACTTTTTCATACGTAACTTTCCAATAAAGACAGAATAGATATTCAACAAGCAACAAGCGAGAAATAAGGGTGCCGTGAGGTAGTCTTATTTTTTTGTATATATACCTGCCTCAAATTTTGGCACTCCCGCCATTTACCCCTAAATTTGCATTGCACTGGGAGGGCGGCGCTTTAGCCCGCCACGACCAACTTTAACTTTATATTCTGAAACGATTATTCATCATATTATGAAACGATTATTCATCATGTTGGCGGCGACAATCGCCGC
>JAHZGZ010000071.1 GCA_019420545.1 Bacteroidales bacterium
TGTGCGCCTCGACGGCATGGATATGCTTGTGGTGCTTGCGCTTGTGGCCGTTGTGGGATTTGTCACATCTGCGCTCACCGCACTGATCGCCCATGGGCGTGTGGCGTATTCGGGTAATGACCGTTTCGGGGATGTGCCGGAAACTTTTTTTGTGGAGAAAGAAAAATTGGCTTAAATTTGCGGCATGTCAGATTCGGATGAAGCTCAGTTGATACTGGAACTGCGTGCAGATTCTGTGAAAGCGTTCAACGCTTTGTATCGGATGTACGTGTCGCAATTGTATTATTTTAGCCTTAGATATACCAAATCGGCATGTGATGCCGAGGAGATAGTCCATGATGTGTTTGTGAGATTGTGGAATATCCGGCATAATATCAAGACTACCGTGACGTTGCGTCCGTTGCTGTTTGTCATGGCAAAGAACTATCTCATCAATGCCATCAGGTCGAACGTCAATTCGCGGGTCTATGAAGATTATATTGAGTATTCCGATGTTATTGCCGACAGTGCGTCGCAGAAGATAGAATACGATGACTTTTGCCGGCAGGTGACGAAGGCTTTGGATAAACTTCCGTCAAAACAGCGGCAGGCGATAGTGTTGTCGCGGCTTGAGGGAAAGTCGGTCGAAGAGATATCGGCGTTGCTCCATATCAGCAGGCAGACTGTGTATAATAATATTTATGAGGGATTAAAACGACTGAAAGAGCTTTTGGGCGCTATGAATGTGCTGTTGGTCTTTTGTGCGAATGAAATATCAAAAAATATATAATTCTGTAGTCAAAGATGCATAACCTTATTCAGAAATATAGAGACAATGAGCTTTCCGCAGAGGATGTCGGGAAGCTGAGAGAGTTGCTTGACGGCATGTCGGACGAAGAACTCGCAATGCTTCTTGAAGATGACTGGAGGAAGAACGGATGCCGCGCGGCGCGATTGCCTGAGGATATAGAGATGCGTCTGCAACGGAATATTCATAGGACGGCCGGACTTTATAAGACGAGAAAAAGAATGATTCTGACGGCGGTGGCAAGCTGTGCCGCCGTATTGCTGTGTCTTGTCGCGGGTTATGCGGCGGGACGGTTTTATACACTTCCTGGAGTGTCGCACAATGTGTCGGTAACAGCCAACGAGACAGGCGGTACGAATGTTACGTTTCCCGACGGTTCGACAGTCACGATGAAACCTCAGTCGGAAATATCGTACTCGGTGCTTCCTACACGCGACGGCGTGCGGACGATAAGTTTTGACGGAGTGGGGCATTTCAATATCGCCAAAGGATGTACCGAGCCTTTTACAATCTCGTCTGAAATGCTTGAGGTGACAGTACTTGGCACGGAATTCTATCTTTTCGCGGCTTCTGAAAAAAACGACTCTCGCCTTTACCTTCAGGAAGGGCTGGTCAAACTGCAATCGAAACTTTCGGGGGAGAGTGTGGAGATGCTTCCGGGGATGCTTGCCGTGCTTGACTGTCATACAGGACGAATATCGGTGAATGCCGACAGTACACTGGTCGATGTGTTCAATGAGTCCGACAATATCAATCTCAATTATAAGAATGCGTCGTTGGGCAGTGTGATACAGTCGCTCAATATAAATTATGCTCCGTTCCATATCACTCTTGCTACTCCGGGTATGGAAGAACTGGTGTTTACCGGCAATCTGCCTGGCAATAACCTGATGGAGGCCCTGTCGATACTTGAATATACTGCCAACATTAAGATATCGGTGAGCAACAGCGAGATCACGCTGTACAATTGAAGTAACCTTTGCGAAGATCTTATGTGAATAAATTGAAAAATATGTTGTATAACATGTAGTAGAGAGAGTAAATCGCGTTTGTCGGAGATGTATTAATAGATGTAAATTTTCATTTAATACCGATAAACGCAGTTATGTACAAATTGATTCTTAACCGGCTGATAACGGGATTTTTTGCCGTATTTGTGCTGTGCAGCAGTGCCTTGGCGCAGCAACGTGTTACGGTCGACCTTCATCAGTCAAGTCTGAAAGCCCTTTTCGACGCGATCGAGAAGCAGACTACTTATCGTTTCTCTTACATCCACGGGGCGCTTGAAAATGAAAAGCCTGTAACAGTGCGCCTTCAAGACGCTCCCGTTAACCTTGTGCTTGACAAGGCCCTGAAAAATACCGCCCTGACATATAAGATTATGTCGGACAAGCAGATCCTTATATCGAAACCCAACAGTGATGCGAACCGGCGTATCACAGTGTCGGGAACGGTATATGACAGCGACGGGGAACCGGCCATCGGAGCGTCGGTGATGGTGAAAGGTGAGCGCACCGGGACAAGCACCAACATTGACGGCCAGTTTACACTTGGCAGCATCCCTGACGATGCAATAATAGTGATCTCATATATCGGAGCCGAACCACAGGAAATCAGGGCTTCCGATAAAGCGAAACTTGCGAAGATCGTACTTGGGAAAAATACCGAGATGCTCGACGAGGTAGTGGTCGTCGGGTACGGTACTCAGTCATCGAAACTTATCACGACTTCCATCAGCAAGGTGAAACTTGATGACATAGACCAGGCCAACGACTACAATCCGATAAAGATGCTTCAGGGACGTGTCCCCGGCGTGAATATCTCCAATTCGTCGGGTACTCCCGGCGCTACTCCTAACATACAGGTGCGTGGTATCGGCTCCATCAATGGCGGAAGCAAGCCTCTGTATGTTGTCGACGGTATTCCTGCGGAATCATATCCCAATATCAATCCGTCTGATATAGAGAGCATAGAGGTGCTGAAGGATGCTTCGGCAGCGGCTATTTACGGCTCGCGCGCCAACTCGGGTGTTGTCATCATCACGACCAAGAGTGGAAAAAGCGGCAGTACCAAAATTGATGTGGCAGGACGTATAGGCTTCGGAAAACTGGCCAAGGATATAGAGATGGCCAATGCCACCGAGTATGCCAACGCCATGCAGGCGGCTATCGACAATTATAATGTCCAGATGGGACAGAATGTACAGTTCTATATGCCGCAGACTATTGAGGAGACCGATTGGGTAAAGCTTATCACCCGCGAGACTACCGAGACCGCTACCGGCTCAATAAGCATATCGGGAGGTAATGATATGACCAATTTCTACGCTTCGTTCGGAGCCAACCGTCAGGAAGGATTCATAAAGACCTCCGCTTTCCGGCAGTATAATCTTCGTACAAAAGTGTCGCACAAGATCAACCATATATTCAAACTGAATATCAATCTTGCCGGAGCGGCGTCGGAGTATAACCAGGTTGAGGAGAGCTCGACATCACTGAAGGTGCTCCGTACCGCACGCGAGGTTCAGCCATGGTATGGCGCTTTCGATGCTGACGGTGCTTATAAGAAAAATGGAACGGAAATTGTAAGGCATAATCCCGTTATGCTTGTGAATGAGGAGAAGTGGACACTGAAGAAATATCATCTTTCCGGTATCTTTAATCTGGAAGTCACTCCGTTCAAGGGTTTCAAATGGACGCCTCAGGCGAGCCTGTACACTATTCTTGACAATACTACAAAGAAACTTACCGAGCGGCACGACGCCCGTAAGAATAACTCCGGATGGGGTGCACTGTCGGAACAGAAAGATCAGTCGTTCCGTTATGTCATTGACAATGTGTTTACTTATAATAATTCTGCGGATCGGTTGATATACAGCGTGATGGCCGGTCACTCATTTGAGCGTTATACTTATAATAAGTTCGGCGCCCGCTCGGACAATTATGCCAATGATGCATATCCTTCGTCAAGTTTTGATCTTATCAATCTTTCAACAAATATTTTCCCGGGCGATATAAGCTATACAGGGTATTCACTTGAATCATATTTCGGACGTGTAGCTCTTAACTGGGATAACCGTTATATCGTGAACGCATCGTTGCGATGCGATGGATCGAGCCGATTCTCCAAGGGCAGCCGTTACGGTTATTTTCCTTCAGTATCGTTTGCATGGCGTGCCGCCGAAGAGGCGTTCTTCCCCAAGAACGGAATCGTAAACGACGCCAAGTTGCGCCTGAGCTGGGGTAAGACCGGTTCTATGGCCGGAGTCGGTAACTTTGCCGCCATGTCGCTGATCGGTGCCGGAGGTGCCTCATATAATGAGTCGGCCGGATTCCTTATATCGCAGGATGCGCGTTCTCTTACATGGGAGAAGGCCAACCAGTATAACGCCGGTGTTGATATTGAGCTGTGGAACCAGCGCCTGTCGTTTACCGGTGACGTGTTCCTCCAGCGTACCACTGATCTGCTTTATTCAAAACCAGTGAACTCCTCGACCGGATATACGTCTATTTCATCTAACATCGGTACGCTCGAAAACCGAGGTGTGGAGCTGGCTCTTACGGGAAAGATTCTTACCGGGGACTTTAAGTGGACACTTTCGGGTAATATCTCGTTTGTGAAAAACAAGCTTGTGAAGCTGATCGATGGATCGGATATTATTCTTATGGGCGCGGCCAATGACAAGGTTGGCGGAAGTATGCATGCACTTATTATCGGTCAGCCGCTAAGCACATATTATATGCTGAAGATGGAGGGTATCTATCAGCGTGACGATGAGGTGCCTGCCAAACTGTATGCCAAAGGTGTGCGTGCCGGCGACGTCCGCTATTTCGATTATAACGGCGATGGTGATATCTCCGAGGCCGACCGCATGAACGTAGGCAAAGCGTCGCCCGACTGGTACGGCGGTATCACATCTACTTGTTCATGGCGCGGATTTGACCTTAATATATTCGGACAGTTCTCCTATGGAGGCAAGATTATGGCCGGATGGCGTGGCGTAGGTTCTGAGGGAACAGAGCATATGGGTTCTTCTTTCTCTTCAATTAAGGTACGTGATGCTTCAGAACAGGTTGTGCAGTTCTATAATATAAGCAAAGCTGCAGCCACAACATACTGGCGTGGTGAGGGCACATCCAACACGATGCCGCGTATGATCTACGGAAATGGTGTTCATCAAGGTTATACTAACGGTAATGGCTATAACGGGCAGACTTCTACCCGATTCCTTGAAGACGGCTCATATTTCAAGATCAAGTCGGTGACGCTGGGATATACACTTCCGGGAACTTTGCTCAAGAAACTTAATATTGATAATCTGCGCGTGTATATGACCGTTGATAATCTTCTATGCTTCACTGAGTATTCTGGCTATGATCCTGAAGCATCATATACCGCCGACCCTTCGAGCACAGGATATGGCTCTGACTTCGGTCTACAGCCGATTATGCGCACATTTATCTGGGGCCTTAACTTAACCTTCTAACAATCAGTGAAAATAGAAATGAAAAATATAATATTCACGACATTGGCAGTCATCTTTGGTACTGTGGCGATGAGTTCATGTGCCGATATGCTCGATGACATAAAGCCTAAAGACAAAATTGATGCCGGCATGATGACGGAGTCTGACCTCTCGAAAGTTGTGAACGGTGTATATGCTACCATGGAGAGCCACATGAGTGCCATGTGGTGGGATGGCGATGTCATGGGTGAGAATTTCCGTTCCGGTCCCGGTGGGAATCTTACTGATCCGCTCGACATGTCGCCGTCAAAGGCATCGATAAAATCGCGATGGAGTAATTGCTATACTTCGCTCAAGCAGGTCAATTTTCTGATTGAGAATTACGAGAACAACTCCAATCAGAATGCACAGATGGTGCGTACAGCAGGTGGAACGGGCTACTTTTTCCGTGCACTCATATATTACAATGCTGTGATCCGCTGGGGCAAGGCTCCGATACTTCGCCAGCGGCAGTATGATGTAGTTCCGCTGTCGGATGAGGAGGCGGTGTGGCATTTCATTATCGAGGATCTTGAAAAGGCCGAGCAGCTGTTGCCTGATTTCTACGATCGGTTCTATGTGTCGAAAGCTGCCTGCAATGCACTGCAGGCGAGGGTGTATCTGTCGACAAAGCAATACGATAAGGCTCTTGCGGCTGCCGATAAGGTTATCGGTGTGTCAGCTTTGTCGCTTACTAAGAATTCAACCGACTGGGCAAAGATGTTTGTCTACAATAGTGTGAGTCCCGAACTTGTGTTTGCGCTTGCCAACAAGCGTACAACATCCACCATCCTTTTCTACCAGTATATAAATGATGTGGACGGTTCGTGGAATTATTCAGCTACCCATGAGCTTTATGCCGGACTGTATGCCGACGCTGCTTATCGTCAGGGGGATATACGTAGTAAAGCTGTCTTCGGCCCTGATGCTCCGCTTATAATCAAGTTCCCTAATGAACTTGAAGGCCAGTTTGTGCAGAACGAGACACCGAGCCAGACTCCTATCCCCGTATTGCGCCTGGCTGAGGTATATCTCGTCAAGGCTGAGGCTCAAGGTGCATCCGCCGGTCTGTCAACGATGTCTGATTTTCTGAAAACACGTTATAGCAGTGCTTCTCTGCCGGCATCGATGAGCGATGTGGATTTTCAGAATCTGATACTTGACGAGCGTCGCAGGGAACTGTACTGCGAGGGATTTAGGTGGTATGATCTGAAGCGTACAGGGCGCCTCGATCTGTTTACAACGCTGAATGGCCGCAATCATCTCATGTACTGGCCTATTCCGCAGGCTGAGATTGATCTTGCCGGTGCCGACAAATATCCTCAGAATCCCGGTTATGGAACCACAAAGTAAAACATTTTACCTTAAAACAAAATGCTGAAGATTAAATCATACGTAATATTGTGCACGTGTCTGCTGTTCGCTTGGATGGCTGTAGGGTGCACCGACGATATCCGGGTAGACGAGGATTCGCTTACCGCGCAGTTCTCGTTCGAGAAATCGTATTATCTTACTAATGAGGAAGTCGTTATAAAGAACACTACCCAGGGTGGAAGCGGAAATTATCATTATGAATGGGATTTTGGCGACGGCCGTACGTCGACAGAGGCCGAACCACATGTTGCCTTTAACGAGATAGGCGCCTATACCGTAACGCTTAACGTGCACGACAGCAAGGGACGCTATGCGATGGCTCACAAGATTCTGTCGGTAGAGCCGGAGCCTCTTCCCGAAGTGGGCAATATGGTGCTTAAATGGGTGGCCGACCAGCCGCTGGGCACCATCCGCTCGATAGCTCCGGCAGTGAGCAACGACAATTTTGTATTCATGACATCAGAAGACCATATTGCCCGTAAGTTTGACGGCGCTACCGGTAGGCAGGTTTGGCAGTTTGATCTTCGTAATGCTTCTGACGGCCCTGCCCCTGAAGGCAATACGCATGTGTCACCTTCGATTGATTCCGACGGGACATCATATTTCGGTACGGGAAATACTTCCGGCAAAATAGCGCGTCTGTATGCGATCAATCCCGACGGAACAAAGAAGTGGGTGATGAGTTCCGACGCCAATACCGGATTCTGGAATAAAGGCAACCCGTCTACTCCTCGTTTGCATTATATAATATGTCCGGTCGGTGACAATTTTATATATGTTGGTAATGCCGGTGGTGCTGGATCGGTACTTGCAGTGGACAAGACTACCGGTTTCCGTTCGGGATATGCCGCGTCGTCAGTCAATGATGGTGGACCTAATGGCGGTGCAACAGGTGGCCTGGTGCTTTCGGGATCGACTGTGGCATGGTATGGCGCAAAGAATGGGGTATTCGGATGTTCGTCAACAGCCTTGGATGCCGGTGGAAATGTGGCTTATTGGCAGGTAGCCAATGGTAAGACTTCTGATACGGGCAACGGTTCGCTTGCGGTAGGCGCAGACGGTACTATATACGGATGTGCTCGACTGACCCAGGGTGAATATGCCGGCACATCATGCGTGTTTGCGATATCACCTTCCGGTTCTGAGCTTTGGCGTTGCTCAATAGGTATAACGGGTAACCTTGATCTGGGTGGTGCTGTTGTGGCCTCTGACGGATCGATTATAGTTACTGCTAAGCGTACTGCCGGAGAATTCAACGGAGGTGTGTATTGTGTGTCGCCGACAGGGCAGTTGATGTGGAAGTACGGTATCGCTGAGGATGTATCGGGCTGTGCCGCCATTGACCAGGCCGGCAACATCCACTTTGGAACCGAATCAGGCAACTATTACATTATCAAACCCGTCCCCGGCGATGATCAGCTTGTCCTGAAAAAGGATATCGCGGCTATGATTGCCGAAAGCGATGCTCCTATGGCTTCAGCATGGTCGGCCGGTGGCGGTAAAATATGGAGTTCGCCCACTATAGGCAACGATGGTACTATTTATATAGGTATAACCAATAACGTTAATAGTTCGTCAAATGCGCTTGTCGCTCTTCATGACGATGGTATAACCGGTCCGGCACAGTCGTCATGGCCTATGCGTGGTAAGGATGCGCGCCATACATCCCGTGTGATTGGTGGCGGATCTGTAGATCCGGGTAATGATCCGTCGGCTTCGTCGCAGCTTCCGCTCACATGGAAGATGAAGGACGACATGAAGTCGCTTGCTGCTAATCCACGCAAGGTGTGGATGTGCGCCCATAGGGGTATTACGGGTGCTGGTATAAAAGCCGGGGTGCCTGAGAACTCTATTGCTGCTATTGATTATGCAGTCAAGGCTGGTGCTGAGATGCTTGAGATTGATGTGCGTCCTACAAAAGATGGTGTGCTTGTGTTGATGCACGATGAGAGCATTGATCGTACTACAACCGGTTCGGGAAAGGTCGCCGATATGACCTATGCTCAGCTTCAGCAGTATTTCCTGAAAGATTATAATACGGGGAAAGCGACGTCTTATAAAGTACCTACTCTTGAAGAGGCATTCAAGCATGGTCGAGGTAAGATCTATTTCAATCTGGATATTTCTGATAAGCTTGTGCCTGGGGATGCTACAGGTTCCCTCATGACAATGGCAAAGCTTATGCAGCAGCTTGATATGGAAAATCAGGCTGTCGTATATGTCGGTGGCAAAATGAGCGTTGTAAATGCATTGAAGGATTATCCCTCGTTGCTGATACATCCTTATGTCGGAGCCGGTACTCAGCTTAGTTCATGGAGCACGCTTGGAAGTGTGTTTTTAATGCAGATGTCGACAGATGATGGCATGAATAATATATCCTTGATTTCGAATGTTAGAAATATAGGATGCCTACCGTATGTTAATTCTCTCAATGGGCCCGATAACAGTATGGCTGCCGGTAATTTTGATAGCGTTGATAAGATAATCGACAATGGCGTTAGCATAATCCAGACGAATTATGCCGATATTCTTGGCCCGCATCTCAAGACGAAAGGATTGAGATAAAACATACGGTTTTATAACCCGTAGATATAGCGCTGCTCTGAATTAATCTGGTCAGAGCAGCGCTTGCTATTTTGTGTTTGCGTATATTAACTTGCTGACTTATAACGAGGTGTATTATATGAGTTACCTGTTTGAAATTGACTCTGGCATTTTTTTTTGAAAATTTCTTGTTGAAAAATTTGGAGGGGATGAAGAAAATGACTAACTTTGCACTCGCTTTTGAGAAACACCCCGCTGAGGGACGCTCAAGGGC
>JAHZGZ010000072.1:0-6664 GCA_019420545.1 Bacteroidales bacterium
AGTCTGCTGGAGGTTCCACTGATACTTGTCGAGGTGGTTGGTGCCTGCATACGAGCGGATTATGCCCTTGCCGAAGCGCTTGATATCGTAGGTGGCGAAGCCCTCGCCCCACAGCTCCACGCGGCGCTGCCACCATATCTCGTTCTGGAACGCAGTGTTCGAGCCGTAGTACTGCTCGTTGTGGGTGCCGTAGACATAGCTTGCGTCGCGGGTCAGCGCGAAGTCGGTAAGCAGCTGCTTGCCGCGACCCTCGTTCTGCATACCGGCGGCCTCGGCCTCGATAAGCTTCATCTCCTCGACGCGCATCAGAGGCACGCTCACACAGAAACCAACATACTGGTTCTCGCGCCCCTCCTGCCCACCTGCAGGACGGAATTTCATCGAGAAGCCGCCCATACCGTACTCATATTCGCTGCCCACCGGAGTAGCGGCCAGTTCCTCGGGATAGTCAGAATAATTAGCACAGAGATTCACCAGATCATTGCCGCTGAGGTCGGCTGCCGAGAAGTCGATGAAGCAGTCGCGGCGGAAATCGGTAAGAGGAATAGTGTTGTAGAGGTGACGGTCGATCACGAGCTGGTAGCCGTAGTTGGCGGCATATCCGCAGCCTGTGCC
Source organism: Bacteroidales bacterium (assembly GCA_019420545.1). Taxonomy (GTDB): domain Bacteria; phylum Bacteroidota; class Bacteroidia; order Bacteroidales; family Muribaculaceae; genus Muribaculum. The sequence continues at coordinate 616 of JAHZGZ010000072.1, forward strand.
ACCGAGATGGAACATGTCGAGACACATTATCGAGCCCCACGACGAGTCGGCGTCGTTGTCGATGATATTGGCGTCGGAGGGCTGGAAATGCACGGCCAGCATCCACGAGTCATTGGGGGTATTGAAGCCCGTGTTGCGGTCGAGATACTCATCGCGGCTCATCATCGTATACCCGGCCTGGGCTTTTTTGGCATACTCCTCGGCCTCGGGCCATTTTTCCATCCACTGGTAGGCGCGGGCCTTCAGGCCGTAGACCACCGACACGTCGGGAGTGTACTTGTCGGGACGCGAGTAATTGGCAAGAAGCTGCTCGGCCTCGTCGAGATCGCGCACGATGAAGTCCCACATGGCGGCATTCGTGGCACGGGGATTGAACGGATAGTCCGACAAGGTAGTGCTCTCCGTAACCAGCGGCACCGTAGGCGACAGCTGATCCTGCCCGTAGGATTTCTCGGCGTACATGCGCGCCAGATCCATGTATACCATGGCCCTTACAGCGTGGGCGATACCGGCGCCTGCGGCATGATCCTCGCTGGGCGACGCCTTATAGAGCGAGATAACGGTGTTGCAGTCCTTCACCCACTGGTAGTAGACCATAAAGGGAAACTGGCATACGGCATAGCCGGGCATGATGCTCGTGCCGCATGAATACCAGCCGCCATAGTGGCCCCAGTAGTTCTGGGTAAGACCGATGTCCTGACCCATTACGTCGCGGGCGAGGAAAAACGATGTAAAGCCGTAGTCGAACGGGAACATCTCCTCGGGCCAGTAGTTGAACTGTCCGGCGAGATTGTTGGTCACGGCATTCACGAAATTATTGTAGGAGTTGGGCGCTTCGGCGGCCTGCTTGCTGGTAACATAGCTGTTTTCGGGATTGATCTCGTCGATACATCCGGTAAGCATGGCCACGGATGCAAGCCCCGCCACGGCTGAATATATAAACTTGTTCATTTTCTGTAATGTCTCAATTATAGTACTGAATTAGAATGTCACCTGCACGCCGCCTGAAATGTTGCGCGAAGCCTGATAGGGGCTTACGGAATTCTTGTTGCCCGAATAGTTCTGGCGCGGATCCAGACCCTTGCGTGCCGACCAGAAGCAGAGATTCTCGCCCATCACATACACGCGTATGTTGGAGATCTCTTTCCAGAACTTGGGCAGCGTATAGCCCACGGTGAACGACTGGAAGTTGAGATAGCGCGCCGAGGTAAGGAAGCGGTCGGAGCGGGCCGTGCTGTACTGGTCGCCGTACTGCCAGCGTGGAAGGTTGCTGCCGGGATTCTCGGGCGACCACGATTTCACGTAATCCTTGTGGAAAGTGCCGCCGGCATAGCCTGCCGACTGAGTGGGTGTCATCAGCGATGCGTACTGCGAGTCGTAGATCTGGCCGCCGAGCTGGTAGTCGAACTGCACCGAGGCATCAAACTTCTGTACGCGCAGTGTTGCGCCGAATCCGCCGAAGAGCTTGGGCAGCGTGCATCCGGCCTCGTAGCTCGGAGCCTCGCTGTAGTTGGTGGTGGTGTGCTCCTTCGATTTCAGCCGGGCCGGAGTATGCTGGTTGGCCACGTCGATGTCGGGGTCGGTGTAGTACAGCGCCTCGCCCTTCTCGTTGACGCCGGCATAAGCGGGCAGATAGGCCGTGTAGAGCGACTTGCCCTCTTCATACCAGAAGCCGATATTGTTCTCCGAGTCCGACTTGCCGCCATATACGAGCCACGAGTCGGGAAGGGTGAGGATCTTGTTGGAGTTGTGGGCGAAGTTGAGGTTGATGTCGAAGTCCACGAGCTTGCTGCGGATGATGCCGCCGTTGAGGGTGACCTCGATACCGGAGTTGCGGATGTCGCCCACGTTGTCGTAGTAGCCGAGCGAACCGGCCGACTGGGGTATGTTGACCCACCAGAGCAGGTCGGTGGTCTTCTTGTAGTAGAGGTCGACGGTACCGTTCAGGCGGTTGTCCCACAGGCCGAACTCAACGCCGAAGTTCCAGTTGGTCGAGGTCTCCCAGGTGATGTTCTCGTTGCCCAGACGATCGAACGAGGCGGTCATCGAGTTGCCCGAGGAGACGAGGTTGTAGAGGTCGATGTAGGCCCAGTTCTTGATGTTGTCGTTGCCCTGCTGGCCTACCGAGGCCTTCACCTTCAGAAGGTTGAGGAAACGCACGTCGGTAAGGAAATCCTTGTTGATGATCCAGGCGGCGCCCACCGACCAGAAGTTGCCCCAGCGGTGATCCTTGGCGAAGCGCGATGAGGCGTCGCGGCGGTACGACACCGAGGCGAAGTATTTGGAGTCGTAGTCGTACTGCACGCGCCCGAAGTAACCCTCAACATTATATACCGAATGATACGACTTTGTGTCGACCTTGCGGTTGGCGAATGCGTTGAGCTCCTGGATGTCGGGCGAGAACCCGCCCTGACCTACGCCGTAGAGATAGCGGGTATCCTGACGATAATACTCGTGGCCGAGAAGTACGTTGACGTTGTGGGGGCCGAACTGGTTGAAATAGGTGAGCGACTGCACGTTGTTGGTGCGGAACGTGGTGGTGGTGGCTTTCTCGAGATAGCCGTTGACCGATGCCTTGGCGCCGTACCAGGGGTTCTGATAGTCCGACTTCTGGGTCTCGCCCCATATCACGTTGCTGGTGATGTTGGCCTTGAGATAGCTTGTGAAGGTGAAGTCGGCGTCGAACGTGGCGTTAAGCTGGTCGCCGATCGACTTGCTGGTATTGTAGTTGTTGGCTCCAAGAGGGTTGGAGTTGTTGCCGAACGGGCGCTTGATGCCGTATCCCTGGTCCTGACGGCCGTAGTCGTAGGCGATGTGGCCGTACTCGTCGACCGAATATTCTGGCTGCCCGTTGGCGCCGATCTGACGTACATATACCGGATAGATCGGTGCGATACCGTCGGTGAATATCATGAGATTGCTCACATAGGAATTCTGATCCATCAGCGGCACGGCATTGGTGTTGGAGTGCACATAGCCGGCATTGATGCCCATGGTGAGCCACTTCTTGGCCTGGAACTCACCTTTGAAGCGGGCCGTGATGCGCTCGAAATCCGACAGGCGTATGATGCCCTCGTCTTTCAGGTAACCCAGCGACGCATAATAGTTGGCGCGTTCGCTGCCGCCGTTGACATTCACGTTGTATTCCTGACGCAGGCCGGTACGGTAGGCCTCATCGTTCCAGTCGTCAGGTATAAGGTAATATTCCACCCCGTCGCGCTCGAAAGTGTTGCCGAGGGTGGCGTTGGGATTGAGGCGTCCGTTCATGCCCACGAGGCTCTGCCCCGACGGCACCTTATATACGTTGTAGCCCAGATCGCTGAGCATAAGCTTGTTGGCCGCGATATTGGCGTTGCCGGGATTATATCCGAGCGAACGGTAGTAGTTGTTGGCCTGCGCGTAGTAGGCTTCATAGAACGCGCCGGGCTCGTCGATCACGTCGTAGCGCTGCACGGCGCGCGTGTTGGCGCCCCACTTGGCGTCGACAGTGATGCGCGACTCTTTGGCCGAGCCTTTCTTGGTGGTGATGATGATTACGCCGGCAGCGCCGCGTGCGCCGTAGAGGGCGGCCGAGGCGGCATCTTTAAGCACCGTCACCGACTCGATGTCCTGCTGAGGGATATTCGACAGCGAGGCGGGATACGGCGACCCGTCGACGATGATCAGCGGGTCGGTGGAGGCATACTTCGACGAGATGCCGCGGATATTCATCGAGCCTTGGGTAACGCCGGGAGCGCCGCTCGACCCACGCATCTGAAGGCCCGGCACAGTGCCTACGAGAGCATCGGCCACATTGGTGGTGATATGCTTCGACAGCTCCTCCGAGCTCATTACCGACGCTGACCCCGTGAAGGCCGATTTCTTGGCCGTACCGAAAGCCACGGCGATGACCTCGTCGAGCTGGTTGGCGGGCTGTAGTTCGATTCTCATAGTCCCGGGGGTGATGTCGACCTCACGGGTCTCCATACCTACATAGGATACTTTAAGTTTCTTTACTTTGTCGGGAACCTGGAGCGTGAAGCGCCCCTCGATATCGGTAGCCGACCCGATTGATGTCCCTGTAGCGAGGATACTGGCTCCCACCAGCGGCTCCCCGTCTTCCGCGTTTACCACGACACCTGTCACATTGCGGGCCGCAAGTGCGGTGGCCGACAATATGAGCAGCGACGTGAAGATAAAAAACAGTCTTTTCATACGCTTTGGTTTATTATAAATGGATTTGATGATATTCAACTGATAATCTGATGACGCCGCTCAAGTATCCGCATATGCGGTGGAAACAGTAAGACGGTTCAACAAGGCTGATTACAAGTGTCTTCACCGGCAAAATTAACAACTTTTTTTTTATTTTTACAATTATTAGGATATTATTCTATCCGTAAATAGTATATTTTCTTTTATATTCCTTGATTTTACATACTAATCCCGTCGATTTATCGGCATATCCCTTATATCTCATCAAAAATCATATTCTCAGGCTTGGGCATCTCCACCCGGAGTAGTAATTTTGCAGAATTATGCACGCGGCGCATGTCGCGTTACATCACGCCCGATAACCGATATGACAGATTTCTGGAAAAGATATAAGCAATACTACGCCTCGATAATACGCCTCGGGGTGCCCATCCTCATCGGGCAGCTCGGCATGATCGTAGTGGCATTCGCCGACAATATAATGGTAGGACGCTACTCTACCGAAGCCCTCGCGTCGGCATCGTTCGTCAACAATGTGTTCAACGTGGCCAACTTCGCATGCATGGGGTTCTCCTACGGCCTCACTCCGCTCATCGGCGCGCTGTTCACCCAGAAACGCTTCGCCACCATCGGCACCATGGTGCGCACCGGCATATGGCTCAACATGGCCTTCACCATGCTCGTAACGGCCATAATGACTCTCGTATGGCTCAACCTCGACGGCATGGGCCAGCCCGAGGAGCTGCTCCCGCTCATACGCCCATATTATCTGATAGTACTCGCCGGGCTGCTCCCCATATCGCTGTTCAACGTATTCGCGCAGTGGCTCTTCGCCATCAACCGCACAAGGCTCCCAATGTGGATAGTGCTCGGAGCCAACGCCGTCAACATCCTCGGCAACTACGCCCTGATCTACGGCCACTGGGGTATGCCCGAGATGGGACTCATGGGTGCCGGCATCAGCACACTCACCGCGCGCATCATATGTCCCGTCACAGTCATTGCCATATTCTGTCTGCGCAGGGAGTTCGCGCCATATTTCCGCGGCTTCCGCGAGGGGCGCATGAGCCGCCGCATGGCCGCGCAGGTCAACCGCACCTCGTGGCCGGTGGCGATGCAGATGACATTCGAGTCGGGATCGTTCACTTTCGCCGCAGTGATGGCCGGATGGCTCGGAGCCGTCTCCCTCGCCGCATTCCAGATAATCGTAATCACCGGCACCCTCGGATTCTGTATATATTATAGTATGGGCAACGCCGTGTCGGTGCTCGTGGCAAATGCCGCCGGACTCTCCGACAGCCGCGAGATGCGCCGCGTGGCATTCGCCGGCTACCACATTATCCTCACCCTCGCCACCATCTCCTCGCTCATATTCATCCTTTTCGAGCGCGACATGATCCACGCCTTCACCGAGGACGCCCGCGTGATCGAGGCCACCGTAGCCCTCATCGTCCCGCTGGTAGTATATCAGCTCGGCGACGCCACGCAGATCAACTTCGCCAACGCCCTGCGCGGCACATCCCGCGTGATGCCCATGATATGGATCGCCTTCATAAGCTACGTCCTGATAGGCGTACCCGCCACCTATCTCCTCGGCTTCCCCCTCGGCCTCGGCACCTACGGCATAATCCTCAGCTTCTCCGTAAGCCTATTCCTCGCCGCCGCCCTTTTCCTCACCTTCTTCCTCCGCGCCACCCGCCGCCCCTAAACTCCCTAAAGTCTCTAAGGTCTCTAAGGTCTCTAAAGTCTCTAAAGTCCTTAACGACCCTAACGACCCTAAAGTCCCTAAAGCCCCTTCAGCTCCTGCAGAAAAAATTTGCAAATTAAGTGATAAAGCTATACTTTTGCGAAAGTC
>JAHZGZ010000072.1:6674-10337 GCA_019420545.1 Bacteroidales bacterium
CATCCTTTCAAAAAACTCCATCCGTAAATCCTTATAATGGTCATGAGAAAGCTTATCCTTTTTACCATTGTCGCCGGCGCGGCGGCATGTCTGGTAGCCGCATGCTCCTCGCGTAGCAGCAAAAACTCAGCCGCACTCATCCCCGACAGCACAGCAACCACCGTAGTCCACCCCGACTGGGCGCCAAACGCCGTAATCTACGAGGTAAACCTGCGCCAGTACACCCCCGAAGGCACCCTCAAAGCCTTCGCCACCCATCTTCCGCGCCTCAAGGAGCTCGGAGCCGACATCCTCTGGTTCATGCCTGTCCACCCCATTTCTAGGGACGGCCGGAAAGGCACTCTCGGAAGCTACTATGCCGTGGCCGACTATAAGGCTTTCAATCCCGAGTTCGGCACTCTCGACGAATTCAAGACCCTCGTGCGTAAAGCCCACGACATGGGATTCAAGGTTATCATCGACTGGGTGCCCAACCACACCGGACGCGACAACCGCTGGCTCACCGAACATCCCGACTGGTACGCCCGCGACACCGACGGCAACCTCGTGTCGCCCTACGACTGGACCGACGTATACAAACTCGACTACTCCAACCCCGACATGCGCCGAGGCATGATCGACGCCCTCGCCTTCTGGATCCGCGAGGCCGACATCGACGGATTCCGCTGCGACGTGGCAGGCGAAGTCCCCACCGACTTCTGGGACGAGGCTCGCCCGCCGCTTGAGGCCGTAAAGCCCGACATATTCATGCTCGCCGAGGCAAGCAAGCCCGAGCTTCAGAAAAACGCCTTCGACATGGGCTACAACTGGCCCATGAAAGACCTCTTCAACGCCATCGCTGCCACTGCCGGACAGAACACCTACCTGCGCCCCGACAGCACTGCCGTGGAATATCCCGCCAAGCGCGCCATCGACATCGACACCCTTCTGGCGAAGCAGACAATCGAATATCCAGCCGGTACCTACATGATGAACATGATAACCAACCACGACCTCAACTCGTGGGAAGGCACCGAATTCCAGCGCCTCGGCAACCTCACCGGAGCAATGGCCGTACTCACCTACACCCTCCCAGGCATGCCGCTCATCTACACCGGACAGGAAACCGGACTCAACCGCGCCCTCGAGTTCTTCGAGAAGGATGTGCCCCCCGTTTGGGCGCCGCGCAACGACTACTTCGAGTTCTACCAGAAGCTCAACCACCTCAAGCACACCCATCCGGCCCTGCGTGCCGGCAGTGAAGGTGCACCCATGCTGCGCTATCCCACCGAGAGCGACGACATCTACGCATTCAGCCGCAGCGACGAGGGTGGCGCCACTATCTACGTATTCGTCAACCTCGGAGCCGCCGAAGCGCCGCTGAAATACACCGGCACCGCGCCACAGCCCGACGCCACGGCAGTCAACTTCTTCACAGGCAAGACCGAAGAATTCCCCGCCGCGCTCAAGCCCGGCGAATACCGCATATACGTGTCGCGCTGACAATCCCCACTACCGATAAAAAACATGGACCGCAAAGGCAAACTATATTTCCGCTATGGCACGATGGGCTCGGCCAAGACAGCCCTGCTACTCACCCAGGCCTACAACTTCGAGGAGCGAAAGATGACCTACGTATGTCTCAAGCCCGTAGTCGACACCCGCGAGAAAGACAATGTTATACGCTCACGCATAGGTATCGAGCGTAAATGCAGCTGGATATACGCCGACACCGACATCTACATGATGGCACGCGAACTTTTCGAGCAGGCCGGATCCGTAATCGACTGGATACTCATCGACGAGGCACAGTTCCTTTCGGCCGAGCAGGTCGACCAGCTCGCACGCATCGTCGACGACTACGGAAGCAATGTCGTATGCTACGGCCTCCGTACCGATTTCCGCACCCACCTCTTCGAAGGCTCCCGCCGCCTCTTTGAAATCGCCGACACCATCGACGAGATAAAAAGCACCTGCTCATGCGGACGCAAGACAATCGTCAACGCACGTATCGACGCCAACGGCGATTTCGTCACCGAGGGCCAGCAGCTCGAGATCGGCGGCGACGACCGCTACATCGCCGTATGCCGCAAATGCTGGCGCAACAACCGCATCGAGCAGGCCGCACGCCACGCCCTCCCGCTCTTCTGACCCGCAAACGCCTTCCCCGGTTTAAACCACCATCCGTCGTAGGGACGCGGCGTGCCGCGTTACACCACTCCACGGTTAAACCATCCCGGCTTTCCCAAGTCAACCTTATATATCATCCGATTGTTTTCAACTCAAGTATATTTCTCACTATGGTAATAGCAAATCTCACCGACTCGTTCCGCTACGATACCCTCTCTCCCGCCATCGCCGACGCGCTGGCATGGGTAAAAGCTCACATCGCCATGCCCGGATTCGAAGCCGGCAAAAAAGTCATCCTCGCCGACGGCGACATCGTAGTCAACTGCCAGGAAGTCGACCTCAAGGACGCCGCCGACGCCCGCATGGAAGCCCACCGCGAGTGGATCGACATACAGGTATCCGTCGACACCCCCGAGCTAATGGGATGGTCGCCCGTCGCCGACTGCCGTGAAACCGTTCAGGAGTACAATCCCGAAAAAGACTGCCTCCTCGTCGCCGACAAGCCCCAGGCCCTCATACCCCTCCTCCCCGGCCAGTTCATGATCCTCTACCCCGAGGATGCCCACGCCCCCAATATCGGCACCGGACGTCACCGCAAATACGTGGTGAAAGTCCGCGTCGGCAAGTCACCCACCCTGTAGGAGATGCGGTTTCCAACCGCATCATCCTCCACTGGGATTAACCACTCATCAACCCTGACTGGGAGGGCGGCGCTTTAGCCCGCCACGTGCTGTCTCAGCCCCCGCCGCGCCCCATGCCCTGTTTTGTTTCCGCTCCGGAGCTTCAGCTACGCCCTCTCCCGCCGGTCCTGTTCAGCGGCGAACTCGCCGCTGCCTCCCTCCCCCTCCCCCTCGCAAAAATCATCTTTCAAGCAAAAAGGCCTTATGATGACACGCTTAAAAAAATTGTTGCTCGCACTGCTCGTGACCGTCGGATGCGTCGGCCATGCGTTCGCTTTCGACCTTCCCGACGAAGATCTTCCCTACGTCGTGCTCTACAAATGGGGCCTTATCAACAAAGATGCCGCCGCAGCCACCCTGTCACTGCGCAACGACGGCACAACCTACCGCGCACAGCTCGCCGCGCAGACTCTCCCCTGGGCCGACAAAGTGTTTCGCGTGCGCGACACCCTGCAGGTAACCCTCCAGAAAAACGGCTGCCTCCCCGACATATACCGCAAGATTACCCACGAAGGGGGCACCTACAACCGCGACGTCGTGCGCTACTCGCGCTCCGGCGAAGAGGTCACCGGCCATGCCACACGCATCCGCCGGAAAAACGACTTACCGGTGATGCGCTTCGACACCACACTCTACGCCACAGGCCCCACCTTCGACATGCTCTCCATATTCTACTATCTCCGCCAGTTCGACTACCCCTCCATGTCGGTAGGCTCACAGATACATGCCAACATCTTCTCCGGCAAGAATGTCGAGCGCCTCACTGTCACCTACCGCGGTGTCCAGAGCGTGAAGATCAACAAACGCCAGTGGGAAGCCTACTACCTCACCTTCTCATTCACCCACAACGGCCAGCCCACCGGCGAAACCATGT
>JAHZGZ010000072.1:10347-10656 GCA_019420545.1 Bacteroidales bacterium
CACCTGGATCTCCACCGACGCCCAGCGCATCCCTCTCAAAGTCGAAGGCAAGCTCCCCCTCGGCAAAGTCCAGGCCTACTACACCGGATCCCCCCGCTGATTCCCCCGCCCTAAGCGCCCTTAAAGTCTCTAAGGTCCCTAAGGTCCTTAACGACCTTAAAGCCCCTAAAGCTCCCACCCCCCTCAGCCCATTTCCCTTTTTTACAATTTTTCACTAAGTATTTGATAGAAAATACTTACCTTTGCCGCGTAATGGTAATTCCTCGCCGCGAAGAGTCGCGGAGCAGGCTCCTCCTGGAGTCTGGAATA
>JAHZGZ010000073.1:0-1436 GCA_019420545.1 Bacteroidales bacterium
AAACTGCATAATACATATGGCTCCCAAATTCACACCCGTCAGCGACATGACCTACACTCAGGCTGTCGCCGAAATCGAGGAAATACTGCGCATGATGCAGTCGGACACTCTTGATATCGACCTGCTCGCCACTTACACGCGTCGCGCTACCGAGCTCCTGGCTGCATGCCGCCGCCGGCTTACCGAAACCGACCGCGAGCTTCAAACCATACTCAACCCGCAGGCATAGACAGTCGCGGACTCAATCATTTATTCTGTTTTTAAACCTACACATTATGGAATCAAAGAAATTTCTTCGCGCCGAGAACGACATACCTACCGCATGGTACAACGTGATGGCCGACATGCCTGTAAAGCCGCGGCCTATGCTCAATCCGGCCACCCACGAGCCGCTGAAAGCCGAGGATCTTATGCCACTCTTTACAGAGGAGGCATCGCGTCAGGAGTTCAACACCACCGACCGGTGGATCGAGATACCCGACGAAGTGCGCGAGATGTACCGCATATGGCGTCCGACACCGCTTGTGCGCGCCCGCGGTTTGGAGAAAGCTCTCGACACCAAGGCCCATATCTATTTCAAGAATGAGAGCGTGAGTCCGGTAGGCTCGCATAAGCTCAACTCGGCAGTTCCGCAGGCCTACTATGCCAAGAAGCAGGGTGTGACCAATATCACTACCGAGACCGGTGCGGGACAGTGGGGTGCGGCACTTTCGCTTGCCGCCAAGCATTTCGGGCTGGAGCTGGCTGTCTACATGGTGAAGATCTCGTTCAACCAGAAGCCTTACCGCCGTTCGATCATGCAGACCTACGGTGCCGAGGTGATCGCCTCCCCCTCGATGTCGACCAAGGCCGGGCGCAAGATCATCACCGAGCATCCCAACTATCAGGGTTCGCTCGGCACGGCTATCTCTGAGGCTGTGGAGCTGGCCATGTCGACACCCAACTGTAAATACGTGCTCGGCTCGGTGCTCAACCATGTCGCCCTGCATCAGACGGTGATCGGCCTTGAGGCCGAGAAGCAGATGGAGATGGCCGGCGAGTATCCGGATATCGTGATCGGCTGTTTCGGCGGCGGCTCGAATTTCTCGGGCATCTCTTTCCCTTTCATGCGCCACAATTTCACCGGCGAGCGCTCGACGCGTTTCATCGCCGCCGAGCCTGCATCGTGCCCGAAGCTTACGCGCGGTGTGCTGCAATACGACTTCGGCGACGAGGCCGGATATACACCCCTTATCCCCATGTACACTCTCGGCCACGATTTCTCGCCTGCCAACATACATGCCGGCGGTCTGCGCTATCATGGCGCCGGAGCGGTAGTGAGCCAGCTGCGCAGCGAGGGCCGGATCGACGCGGTGGATATTCCCCAGCTTGAGACATTCGCCGCCGCCACCCTTTTTGCCCGTGCCGAGGGTATCATTCCCGCGCCTGAGAGCCCG
>JAHZGZ010000073.1:1470-4214 GCA_019420545.1 Bacteroidales bacterium
CCACTGCGATCCGCGAGGCCAAGCGTGCCAACGAGGAGGGTACTGCCCCTGTCATTCTGTTCAATCTTTCGGGACACGGACTTATCGACATGGCCGCCTACGACCAGTATATCGCCGGCGATCTCTCAAACTACGAGGTGACCGACGAGGATGTGGCCCGCACTACCGCCAATCTTCCCAAACTTATCTGACGCGCGATGATTGAGTATGTAAAAGGCGCTCTGATGGAACTTACGCCGACCGATGCGGTGGTTGAGACTGCCGCCGGTGTGGCGTATTCGCTTGCCATCACGCTGCCGACATATACCGCGCTTGAAGGTGCACTCGCCACGCATGCCACGGTGAAGCTACTCTGCCATGAGGTTATCCGCGAGGACGCGTGGCTACTCTATGGCTTTACGGAGGAGCGTGAGCGCGCTCTGTTCCGCCTGCTTATCGGCGTTAGCGGAGTAGGTGCGTCGACTGCACGCATAATGCTTTCGTCGATCCCCGTGGCGGAGCTTGAGCAGGTGATAATTTCGGGCGACACGCGTAGCCTGAAGGCCGTGAAAGGTATCGGAGCCAAAACGGCCGAGCGCGTAATCGTCGACCTGAAGGACAAGGTACAACCCGGCGACGATGCTGCCGCCCTTCCTTTGGCCACATTGAATTCAGAGGCATTCGAGGAGGCTCTTGCCGCACTGGTGATGCTCGGCTTCCCCAAGCCCGCTTCCCAGAAAGTTCTCAAAAAACTCTTCGAGGCCGAACCTGCCCTCAAGGTCGAGACGGCAATCCGAAAATCGCTCGCCCTCCTGTAATCAAGCTGAGCGGCGGGGGGTCGCCGCTGAACGGAACGTTTTCCATACTGTCTAAAAGATAATTACGCCGTGTGTTCATAAGACACACGGCGTAATGTATTGATGGCAAGCCCAGAAGGTGGGGAGAGGGGATCAACGGTTGTAGTATTTGTGGCCGTTGATGATTACGAGGCCTTTGTGGTCGGGGGCGACTTTCTGACCGAAGATGTTGTAGGCTTCGTCGGAGGTATGGCGTGTAGCAATGTTATCAATGATTCCCGGAATTGATGATGTCTGCTGTGATGTCAGTTCAACCTCCTCTCCAGCAACAGTGGGGATATCATAGAGATATGTCTGCGGAAGTATTGTCGCAGGAATTTTGTTTTTGTCGGCGACAATGGGATCGGGCATTCCGTATTCGCGGGTGAGCTCGTTGGTGTTGTCACCCTGTGCTTCCTCAAGCGGAGCGCCGTCGAGCATTTTCAGCGGAGCGTTTGACCGGATGCGCAGATTGCCTCCGAGGGTCGACTTGATCTTCACGTTTTCGACACATCCGTTTTTCCATGTCAGTTCCGTTACCTCGAATCCGCCGCGTGCACGCAGGCCTGTAACTTTACCGTCGGCCCACTTGGAGGGGAGGGCCGGGAGCAGATGCACGAATCCGGCATGTGACTGGAGGAGCATCTCGGCGATTCCGGCGCAGCATCCAAAGTTGCCGTCGATCTGGAACGGTGCGTGAGCGTCGAACATGTTGGCGTATGTGCCTCCGTTAGGATCGGCAATCGTGATATTGGGCGATACGAGTCGCAGCTGGTTGCGTATTATTGAAAGTGCATGGTCGCCGTCGAGCATACGTGCCCATCCGCATACTTTCCAACCCATCGACCATCCGCGTGCGGCATCGCCGCGGCCTGTAAGCGACTTATATACTCCCTGGAAGAGGGTCGGATTCTCATACGGTGAAATCTGGCTGCCCGGGTATGCTCCCCATAGGTGGGAGAGGTGGCGGTGGCTGGTGTTTTCACGGTCCCAATCCTCCTGCCATTCCTGTATCTGGCCGTATTTGCCTATCTTGTAAGGTGTGAGACGAGCCTTCAGAGCGTCGAGTTCGGCGGCGAAATCGGCGTCCTTGTCAAGGATACGTGCCGCTTCGGCGGTATTCTTGAGTATGTCGTAGACCATCTGGTTGTCCATGGCAACACCTCCGAACATGGCGACGTTGACTTTAGAACCATCATCTTTGGTGTAAGAGTACAGGCCGGGGTGGTTTTCGGGAGAGTTAGAGGGGCATACCACCATATATCCTGTGTTGGGATCCTCTACAAGGAAGTCCTGGAAGAATTCGGCACACCCTTTCAGTACGGGATATATCTCGGCAAGATATTCTTTGTCGCCTGAGAACAGGTATTTTTCCCACAGGTGGGAGCAGAACCATGCGTTGCATGTGGGCCAGATACCGACAGGACCGTTGTCGACGGCACCGGTCGTGCGCCACAAGTCGGTGTTGTGGTGGAGCACCCATCCGCGTGCGCCGTACATCTCGCGTGCGGTCTCGGCTCCCGTCACCGACACGTCCTTCACCATTTCGATAAACGGCTCGTGGCATTCGGTGAGATTGGCCACCTCGGCGGCCCAGTAGTTCATCTCGACGTTGATGTTGGTAGTGTATTTCGAGTCCCATGCCGGGTACTGGCGTGCGTTGGGATTCCAGATGCCCTGAAGATTGGCGGGCTGTGTGCCGGGCTGCGAGGAGCACATCAGCAGGTAGCGGCCAAACTGGAAATAGTTTTCCACGAGGCCCGGATCGTTGTCGTCGGAGTAGAATTCCTTGATGCGCTGTTCGGTATCCTTTGCCTCGCGGGCGGTGTTGGAACCGAGATCGATGCTTACGCGGTCGAACTGTTCCTTATATTTCGCGGTGTGCGCGGCGAGTGTGGCGTCGTAATCCTTGTTCTTGGTCAGATAGTC
>JAHZGZ010000073.1:4224-4539 GCA_019420545.1 Bacteroidales bacterium
CCTCGGCGTCGCCGCTGATGTCCTTATAGTCGATGAAGTTGGTGGCGGAGGAGATGATTATGGTGGCGCTTGTGGCGTCGCTGACCACGATTTCAGGAGCGGCGGTGTTGGCGGCCACGAGTCCCTGCTGGATTATGTTGCGCTTCGTGGCGGAGGTCTGAGTGCCGCCGTCGTTGATCACCTTGATGAAGGTGAAGCAGTTGAGCTTGTTGTCGACGTTCTCGCTCTGTGTCCTTCCGGGGATGAGCGATGCCTTGATCATTCCGTCGGGAGTGATGGTGTTGACCCCGAGTTTCTCCATGTTGGTCTTTATCG
>JAHZGZ010000074.1 GCA_019420545.1 Bacteroidales bacterium
CTGGAGATCAGCGATGGCATCGGCGGTTTTCTTCCACTCGCTGCTCTCTTTGAGAGCTTCCGCGCGCTCACACAGAGCCGTCTTGCGCTCCAGATTCGAACTGCGTTCGTCGCGTACCTTACGGAAGTATTCGCCCTTGGCGGTAAAGAAGTCATCGCATGTCTTACGGAAACGGGCAAACAGCGCATTATTGACCTTCTTTGAAGCGAAACCAAGTTTTTTCCAGTCCTCCTGAGCCGAAAGAATCTCACGCGTTGCCAGCTCCCATGCCGAATGGCTGTTGAGTCCGGCTACATCTATAGCCTCGACGCGCTCGCAGATGGCAGTCTTCTTCTCCTCGTTCTCATGTTCACGTTCCTTACGTTCTTCAAAGAACGACCGGTATTTCTTATTGATTACAGCCGAAGCCTCCTTGAACTTGTTCCAGATCTCTTCACGCAGTTCTTTGGCCACAGGGCCGACATCACGCCATTTGTCATGCAGTTCCTGCAGGCGACGGAATGCCGTAACCACATCGCTCTCGCCGTCAAGTTTTTCGGCCTCGTCAATAAGGAGCTGTTTCATTTCGAGATTCTTACGGAAATCATAGTCACGCAGATCCTTATTCACCTTCAACTGATCATAGAAACGCTCTACCGTTGCCTGATAGTCGCGCCATATGTCGGTAGCATCGGTGGGAGGCACCTCGCCGATCTCTTTGAAAGCCTGTGCAAGTTCGCGGAAATGCTGGAAATGCCGATTGACATTATCGGTATCGGCAGCCATCTCGTCGAGTTCCTTGATAATATCACGTTTTTTCGCAAGATTCTCACGCCGTTCTTCCTCCTGACGGGCTATAAACATAGCCTTAGCTTCCTTAATAGTATTAAGGAGGGCTGTCATACGTTCTTCAAGAGGATCGAGAGATGGAAGATAATCCTTCTCATCATTGCCGGCAGCGACAAAAGCCTCTTTCTCTGCGACAAGTTCATTTTTACGGAATGCGTGGAAAGCCTGTCTCAGACGTGTCACCTCGTCACGGCTTATATCAGCGCCGGAACGGGCAGCAATCTCCTCCATGCGGGCTATCACCTCTTCTTTCGATGCAGAACGGTCGGAGACGGATTCATCATCCGAGGACGTCTCAACAGCCACAGCGGCATCCTCATCGGCAGAGTCGGCCGATGGGAGCATAGGCTCAGCCACAGTATTTTCTACGGCATCTGATTTTTCTACTGAGTCATTCACAGTTGGAGCATCCACGGGGACCTCCATGGGCAAGGAAACTTCTTCGGTTCTGGTATTTTCGATCTCCTCAGAAGCATGGTCACGCAATTCCATAATGATAATGGTAGTTAGTTAGCTTAAAGTTGCCAAATATAGGTATTTTTTTATAAACCGCTTGAATTATTTCGCGATTTTTTGAAAAAACAACGGTAAAATCTTGTTTCAAACCGTCCAAAGAAGCACACACACTATTTCAGTCAGCATTTTTTTGCCTATATATCAAAGTTGACGAGCGCTCCGGGCGAAATATCTCATCGGCCACGCGGGCTACATCGTCAGGAGTGATAGCGCGGTAACGTGCGAGTGTCTCTTCCTGGGTAGTACCACGCATTTCGTCAAGAGCAAGAGTCGATGCGAGATTCACATAGCTGAGGTTGCCCATCACCTGCTGCGCCTCATAACGGTTGACCGCGCTTTCCAGTTCATGCCGGTCAGGAGGGGTCGTGACAAGACTCCGGGCTACACCGACCAGCGCCTGGCAGGCCACCTCAGCCGCGACTCCATCACGCAACAGCCCCTGAAGGAGCAATTGCCCCGGTTCCTCCGAACCGGTAATCGAAGCGTCGGCCGATGAAAACAGCTCTGTATCCATGATGAGCCTGCGATAATATCGTGAAGTACGCCCGGCAGCAAGCAGGTCAGTGATTATGTCACATACAGGATAATCAGGGTCGGCGCATCCGGGCATCGGATAGCTTATCACCACGAGTGTCTGTGGCACCGGACCCCACACTTCCAGTCGCCGCGCCTCGATCTGCTCAGGTTCGGCAGGATAGCAACGCGGGGCAACATTCCTGGGGGGAACAGAGCCGAACCATTTTTCAGTCAGCCGGCGCGTTTCTTCCAGACTGATATTCCCCGTCACAGCAAGGACAGCATTGTTGGGAGCATAGTGAGTGCGGAAAAAGTCGCGCACCAATTCCTGAGTGACGCCCTGTATATGGCTAAGTTCCTTCCCGATAACCGGGATGCGGTAGGGATGCACGGTATAGGCAAGCGCCGACAGATGATGACCGAGATCGCCGTATGGCTGATTGAGACAGGCCTGCTTGAACTCCTCCATAACCACATTCCGCTGCACATCAAGAGCTTTGTCGGAGAATGCGAGCGAAAGCATTCTGTCGCTTTCAAGCCAGAAAGCAGTCTCCGCATTCTGCGCGGGCACAATATCATAGAAGTTGGTATAATCCTGATTGGTCCAGGCATTGTTGCGGCCTCCGGCATTTTCGATCGCGCCGTCGAAGTCAGGCACATTTATCGAGCCGCCGAACATGAGATGCTCGAACAGATGTGCCATACCGGTATGGGAGGGCGCATCGTCGCGGGCGCCTACATTATATAGAACATCAAGTGCCACCATTGCGGTGGCACTATCCCGTTCATGTACGACCCGTAGTCCGTTAGGAAGAGTAAATCGGGTTGCCATTATCAGAGTGTGTTTAAGCGGAATTATTCCACTACAGTCATTTTCAGAATCTTCACATCCTCGAGAGGACGGTCGGCAGCTCCTGTGGGCACCTGCTGTATCTTGTCGACGACATCAAGGCCCTTTGTAACCTCGCCGAATACGGTATACTGTCCGTCGAGATGGGGAGTACCGCCGATAGTGCCATACACCTTGCGCTGTTCAGGGGTAAGCGAGGCAGGATTGGCGGCAGCTTCCTTCTCGGTAATCGCAACGAGTTCTTCCTGCAGTTTCTGAATACCGGTCTGATCGTTATTACGGCGCAATTCCATGATTTTGCTGCGGTTTTCGGCGGCGAGACGATTGAAGATGCTCTGCTGCTGCATCATCTTCATCTGGCTCTCCATCTGCTTGAGCTGACTTTCGTTATAGGCTTTGCCGGTGACAATATAGAACTGCGAGCCTGAGCTGCGGCGCTCAGGATTTACCTGATCGCCCTGACGGGCGGCCGCAAGCGCTCCCTTGCGATGAAAGTGACGCGGATATACAATTTCAGACTCAATCGTATAGCCCGGACCGCCAGTGCCGAGCGACTGTCCGGCCTTGGCGTTCTTCGAGTCGGGATCGCCGGTCTGAATCATAAACTCATTGATGACTCTATGGAACAGGACTCCGTTGTAAAAGCCCTCTTTAACAAGTTTCAGAAAGTTGTCGCGATGACGTGGGGTATCGCCGAACAGGCGTACCTGAATATCACCGGCAGTTGTCGAGATGTCGACCAGCACGTCGCCTTCGGCAGGAGCTGTGGTCGTTGCGATTGAATCGGTTTCAGTCATTTCGTTTTCAGGGTTTGATTTATTGTCAGATGTAGCCGACACGCCCGAGCATGCCCACATCATAAATGTCAACATACAGGGGAGCCACTTTGTTGTGAACTTCAGCATATTAAAGGAATTCGCGGAATTATGGTTATCAGATTATTGTCTCGGGGAAAAGACGTTTGTATATGCGGCGGAAATTATTGTCGGAGGCATTAAGTTCATCAACCCTTGCAGCGTAATCCTCGCCCCATAAGGCAGGGAGAAGGTCGCCTATATAACGATGCTCGCGATCACGGTCGATGGCAGCAGCGATAAGACGGTCGATAGCATCGCGATACTTTACCGCATCGATGGCATGGAGATAATGAGCGGCACTCACAAGGAACTGTCCATTGCGGTCGGCGCCTATCATATTGTCGATCAACTCGTCGAGTACGCTGTCAATCTCTCCGATATGATTCGCTATATATTCATATGTAAGAAGGCCGTCAGTGTCTTTCCCGACAGCCTTTTTCAGATCTTCATTCATAAGTCTTTCAAAAATGTTTCAGGAAAGTTTGCGGCAAAGATAAGAAATTTAGCGAGAAAAAAACTAACTTTACACACGTAACATTCTTTTATCGGTAAAAATGCAGCATACCACACCATTAAATTATGTAATAACCATAGGCCGCCAGTTCGGCAGCGGAGGGCGTGAACTCGGGCGCCTCATCGCCGAGAAACTCAGCATTGCCTTTTACGACAAGGAACTCCTACTTCAGGCCGCTAAAAATGCGGGCGTCAGTGTCGATTTCTTCGAGCGCAACGACGAGAAGTTTCCGAAGTTCCTAAGCGGGATGTTCTCTTTCACAATGGGCTACTCTCCATATAATGCATATTCCGGGAGTTCGTCGATAAGCGACGACAATCTTTACCGTGTACAGTCCGAACTGATACATTCGCTCGCACAGAAACATTCATGCGTGATAGTCGGACGCTCAGCCGACTATGTACTCCGCGACTTTCCACGCTGCATCAACATCTTCGTTCACGCGCCTATCGAGGCGCGCATAGCTCGTATCATGCGACGGGGCGATTGCTCTACTCCGGAAAAAGCGCGTGAACTTGCCGGGAAGACCAACAAACTCCGCGCCAGCTATTACAATTTTTATACCGATAAGACGTGGGGCGACGCAGCAAGCTACCACCTCACCATCGATTCCAGCTCAATGCCTATGGACAGTGTGGCCGAACTTGTATGCAGCTATGTGCGCGCCCGCTTCCCCGATCTGAGCACTCCGTTGGAGTAACTTCGGCGTTGCCGGATTACTCTTCGTCAGTGTTGTCGCGTGATTCGTTTGCCTTCACTTCCGAAAGATCAGGATCGAGGCGGCGCACATCAGCATCAAGCTGCTTGTCGGCCTTACGCTCGTCAGTAGCGACACGGCGCCGCTGACCGTAGGAAGCAAGATATATAAACAGTCCGTTACCGGCAATACATACCAGAGCGATCCCGGCGATAAGCGTGAAGGTCGCCTCAGTCTCTCTGACAGGAGTGAGCAGAATCACGATTCCGGCAATCACTACCAGCACAGGAAGGATGTAAAGCCAGCCCGGGAGTACTATCGGCCGCATCCCGACCGCAAGCACCCATATATGCCATATACCACCGTCTCAAACGGCACGGGGCAGACAATCATTATTACACCTATGATAAGTGATCCCAGCGAAGCCATCACCGACACCGCACCTCCGTCACCTTTATTGCGCCCGGCAAAAGCCTCGATCAGGCCGCACACTCCGGGTATGGCGAACATCACGCCCACAAAAACGATGACCCACTGCACAAGATTGATGCGGTCATGCATACATATCAGCACAATTCCGGCCGCCAGGGCGAAGAACTGCATCCAGAAACTCGTTTTCCCTTTCATAAGTCAATAGTATTATTGTATTAAGATAAGCCACTAAAATTTTGCGACTTTCTTTATATGTAACACTCCCCGCATGCAGATAGTTGACCCTTCCGCCATCCTTTACAAGTCATCGCATATGTATTCCATATATTTCCATTCCGATCGCCTGTAAAGATTTTTTTGTTAAAAATATAGCTCGATTGACAGAAATAATTTATCTTTGCGCCAAATTATCCAAAAGAAACTTTCGTATAAATTATCTAAAATCTTAAACAGAAATGGCTTACGTAATTACCGACAAGTGTGTTGCCTGTGGCACATGCCTCCCCGTATGCCCCGTTGAGGCTATCTCAGAGGGCGATATCTACCACATCGATCCCGATACCTGCATCGAGTGCGGCAGCTGCGCTGAAGTTTGCCCCAGCGAAGCAATTATCCCCGGCGAATAATACCGGCACACCTGTATCAACCTACAGAGGCGCACATCCACAAAAGATGTAGCGCCTTTTTCGTGAATATGCCATAATTACTGAAATTTTTCGTTAATTTGGCTATGTCATATTGCAATTGTTTGCTATCTTTGCACCAGATTTAGAGGAGGAGCCGGCCATCTGCGCTACCGGCCTCTATATCCCGCAAAGCCAACACGTTAAACCATAAAATTTAATCAAACATGGTAAGTTATAAAGACCTCGGCCTCGTAAACACCCGCGAGATGTTTGCAAAAGCCGTACATGGCGGATATGCAATTCCGGCTTTCAACTTCAACAACATGGAGCAGCTTCAGGCTATCATCAAGGCTGCTGCCGACACCAAGTCGCCCGTAATTCTCCAGGTATCGAAAGGCGCCCGCAACTACGCCAATCCTATCCTGCTCCGTTACATGGCTCAGGGTGCTGTTGACTATGCCAAGAGCCTCGGCTGGGAGCATCCCCAGATCGTGCTTCACCTCGACCATGGCGATAGCTTCGAGCTCTGCAAGGACTGCATCGACCATGGCTTCTCTTCAGTGATGATCGACGGTTCTCACCTCCCCTACGAGGAGAACGTAGCCCTCACAAAGAAAGTGGTAGACTACGCTCACCAGTATGATGTAACTGTTGAAGGTGAGCTCGGCGTACTCGCCGGCGTTGAGGATGAGGTATCGGCCGACCACCACACCTACACCGACCCCGAGGAAGTGATCGACTTCGTTACCCGCACAGGCTGCGACTCCCTCGCCATCTCTATCGGCACTTCGCACGGCGCTTACAAGTTCACTCCCGAACAGTGCACACGCGACCCGAAGACCGGCCGTCTCGTTCCCCCGCCACTGGCATTCAACGTGCTTGAGGCTGTTGAGGCCAAGCTCCCCGACTTCCCCATCGTGCTCCACGGTTCTTCTTCCGTTCCCCAGGAGTATGTCGACATCATCAACGCCAACGGCGGCAAGCTCCCCGATGCAATCGGTATCCCCGAAGAAGAGCTCCGCAAGGCTGCAAAGATGGATGTATGCAAGATCAACATCGACTCCGACAGCCGTCTCGCCATGACAGCAGCCGTACGCCGCGTGTTCAACGAGAAGCCTGCCGAGTTCGATCCCCGCAAATATCTCGGTCCGGCCCGCGACGAGATGGAGAAGCTCTACAAGCACAAGATCATTGCCGTTCTCGGCTCGGAAGGCAAGGCTGAATAATCAGGTCTTTTCATCCGATACAGAAATAATATATTTCAGGCGACATGTCAATCCCGACATGCCGCCTGATTTTTTCCGACACAATCACTCTCACAAGATTATTACAATCCGGTGAAAATACACATCCCTCCATGAAAAACAGCAGGATAAGCATGTATATATTATGAAACGTATACACCTCGATTACCTCAACTCCTAAAAAATAAATGTCCTCGGATATCTTCAAGTAAAAAATTAGCCTTAACTTTGAATTCGGCATATCATCACATCAAAACCAATCCAATCACAATGCTTCTCTACAAACGCTTTCAGCTTGCGATCCTATTCGCAATACTATCGCTTACACCAGCATGGGCAATCAGGATCATCTCGGGTCCATATTTACAGAATGTAGGCGAAGATCAGGTCACCATAATGTGGCGCACCGACACGGATGCTACCGCATGGGTGGAAACAGCTCCTGACGACAAACTCAACTTCTATGCCGAGCAACGCCCGCGCTATTACGCCACCGATCTGGGCCGTGCCGTAATCGGGAAAGTACATAAAGTAACGGTAAGCGGGCTCAACCCCGGCACCACATACCGCTACCGCGTATTCTCAGAGGAAGTTCTTGACCAAAAGGCCAAACATGTCAGATATGGAGAGACAGCATCGACAAATGTATTCAAGAAAGCGCCGCTTACTTTCCGCACACGCAGCTCTGAGTCTCCGACTCTCGATTTCGTGATGGTAAACGACATTCACGGCGACAACGAGCTATTGACCGATCTTACCGCCGGTGTCGAAAAAGGAAAGACCGACTTTGTGCTTTTCAACGGGGACATGGTAAGCTTTATGAACAGCGAGGATCAGGTATTCGAGGGCTTCATCGATACTGCATCAAAACTCTTCGCCTCCGAAACGCCGTTCTACATGTCACGCGGCAACCACGAGACACGCGGGTTTGCCGCCAAGGAGTATATGCGTTACTTCCCCACCCCCACCGGCCGCCCCTATTACACATTCCGCAGCGGTCCGGTATGCTTTGTCGTACTCGACGGTGGCGAAGACAAGCCCGACAATGATATTGAATATTCACGCACATCGTTTTTCGACGACTACCGACGCGAAGAGGCCGACTGGTTGCGTGGAGTTACACAAAGCGAGGAATTCCGCAACGCACCTTTCCGTATTGTAGTCATCCATGTGCCTCCGGTCAACTCCACATGGCACGGCCCCCTGCATACCAAAGAACTTTTTCTACCCATCCTCAACAATGCCGGCATCGACATGATGATCTGTGGTCATCTCCACCGTCACTTCTACAACGAAGCGGGTAGTTACGGAGCCAACTTCCCGATACTCATAAACGCCAACACCGAGGCCGCCAATTTCCATGCCGACAACGACACACTGACATTCACCATCACCGACCGTCAGGGAAAGCCGCGCCTCACCAAATCATATCCCCGCAAATAGAATACCGGAAATGAAAAGATTAAGCAAATTTCTGCTCACCGCCGCACTTATCACTCTGGCGGCTCCCGTCAACGCTCAGCTGACATGGGCTTCAAAGGATATCCATTATCAACCGGAGACGCCGCTCCCGGCAACGATTGTCGCCGACACACTCATACACGCCTGGCGCGGTGAACGTGTCGGAGCGCTTGCGCTTATCCATGTGCCCAAAGGGCAGTCTGCCGTATGTACAGCCACCGTCAGCGGGCAGCTTCCCGCGCAGGCTGCATTTGTCGGCTATGTACTTACCGACAATTTCCGTGCGTGCGGCACGCACCCCGACACGCTCCCGACCTGGAGAGTGCCCGACCTTATCGACACAAAGTCAGGAAGCATACATCTCTCCGGAGAAAGCCGCCCCGTATGGGTGACGGTAGAGGTACCGCGCGACGCCGCTCCGGGGCACTACCGTGAAACACTCTCGGTCGACGGATACAATATAAATCTCGATATCGCGGTCTCCGACATGACTCTCCCCGAACCGGCCAAACAGTCATTCCATCTCAACCTCTGGCAGCAACCTTACTCCGTGGCACGCTTCGGTAATGTCGAGCCTTGGAGCAATGAACACTTCGAACTGCTCAAGCCATATGCCCGCTATCTGGCACGTGCCGGACAGAGCACAGTCTCAGCTATACTCTTCTTCGAACCGTGGGGTGTACAGAGCAACGATCTGTTCCTGCCGATGGTAGAAACAATAAAACTAACCGACGGTACGTGGGCCTACAACTACGACATATTCGACCGTTGGGTGCAATTCATGGCCGACAACGGTGTTGACGGTCTCATCGAATGCTTCACCATGATCCCCTGGGAAATGAATTTCCGCTATTACGACAAGGCGACTGAAGAATACAAATTCCTGAAAACCACAACCGATACTCCGGAGTACAAGGATCTGTGGGTCAACTTCCTCAAGGCATTCGCATCACATCTCCGCGAAAAAGGATGGTTTGACCGCGCCATGATAAGCATGGACGAGCGCAAACTATCCGACATGCTCAACGCATATGCCATCATCCGGGAGGCAGAACCGGAATTCAAGGTATCACTCGCAGGCAATTACCACCCAGAACTTGCCGACAAACTGTACAGCTATACAATACTCCTTACCGAAGCATTCCCTCCGGGCACAACTGAAGCCCGGCGTGCCGAAGGCATGATCACCAACCTTTACACCTGCTGTTCACGTCCCGAACCCAACCTCTTCTCCAACAACTCGCCGGCCGACGCCGCATGGATTCCTCTCTACTGCACCGCTACCGGACATGACGGTTATCTCCATTGGAGTTTTATGAACTGGACCGACGATCCTCTCACCGACACACGCTTCAAATTGTTTGCCCCGGGCGACACCTACTTCATATATCCCGAAGGGCGGTCGTCGGTACGCTACGAACGCCTTGTCGAGGGAATCGAACTTAGCGAGAAGGTACGCCTGCTCCGCGACAAATTCATTGCAGAGGGTGATGCCGCCTCACTTTCCGCCCTGGAAAATGCATTGAATCCTATCCGTATGGGTATAACCGGATCGGCATCTCCGACAGCCGCCACCGTGAACTATCTGCGTGCAACTGTCGACCGCCTCTCCTCCCGATAAACCACACAATCCGCTGATTCATAAAATATCCGGTTCAGGAACGCTACATCCTGCATCGGATATTTTTAGTTTTTTTTAAGTAGTTTCTTATTTTAGCGCCCACACTTTTTAGCAACCCGCACTCTACATTTAACTTTTGTTTAACTTTCATTTAACTTTTTTTATTTAGTAACATATCTACTGATATTGAAGTATTATTTAACTTTGCGAAACTGGTACATCATCGAAACGCAAGCCAGCACTTACGAATCGACAAAGCTACAATTTCTCCCTGAATCTCTCTACCAATCTCTCCATTCCATACGCAACACTTTCGCAACGCAGTCAACAAGAACCTGAAAACAAGCAACTAACCTTAAAAATATGAAACCAATACAGAAGTATCTGATATGGACAATAATGTCTGTATTCTTGCCCATTTCAGCGGCAAGCTGTTCCTCATCAGATGACAATCCTACGGTTGTCGCCAACGGCGCACGTTTTACTCTGCCGGCAAAAATCGACATCATGCCGGGGGGTGACTTTACGTTCAGT
>JAHZGZ010000075.1 GCA_019420545.1 Bacteroidales bacterium
TCTGCTCGACGACTGACCGCCCTGACGGTAACATTTATTATTAAACAAGCTCTAACCCCATTAATACCTGTTTATTTATGAAATCTCTCTTTATCATCGGCTGCGCCGTGCTGTTCTCAGCAACGTCGGCATGGTCGCAGAGTTCATGCCGTCTTGCCGGCACTCCTCTTGAAAAATATACTATTGTATACCCTGCCAAGGCCGATCTCGACGAGGGTGCCGTGCCCGCAGCAGAGCTTCAGGACGCACTGAAAAAGGCTACAGGTGTAGAAGTGCCCCTGAAGAGCGACGCCGAATTCCGCAAAGGCGCGGCGATACGCGTTGGCAATCCCGGCGATATGAACACATTCGACTACTCGCTCAACGTGAAAAAAGGGAAAGTGAGCGTAGACGGCGGATGCAACTGGGCTATCGACAAATCCGCCGGAATCCTTGTCGACCGCATAAAAGCGACTCCTTCGGTTGCCGCGGGCACCACCAAGGGGAGCGTCGAGGGCAAATTCCTCTTCCCGCGCAAGGATGGCGTGACACTCCGCATACTCGATGACAACATCTGGGACTACTCGCTCGACACCATCCCCGACGAATGGAAACAGGCCGGGATCGACTGCCGCGACGGCGCCCGTGCCCCGGAGTACGCCCAGCTCACACGTGCATACATGCCCGACGTGCTCGTGCTTCAGGAATATTCGCGCCATATGGACAAGGAGTTCTATCCGCTAATTAAAAAGTACGGCTACCGCAACGCAGCCAGCTCCGAGGGTGACAAGTGGAACAACACTCCGGTATTCTACAACTCCGACTCCCTGCAACTCATCAAAGCCAACTACAACCTCTACACCCCCTCGCGATGGAGCAACCACGACTCCAAATCGTTTACCTCGGCCGTGTTCAAGCAGAAATCCACAGGCAAGACATTCGCCATAATCAACACCCACCTGTGGTGGAAAGGCGACAGATCGCAACCCGGCAGCACCAACGCCCGTGCCTCGCAGGTACGCCTCATGATGGCCGAGGCCGACATGATAGCGCAAAAATACAACTGTCCGATATTCGTCACCGGCGACATGAACTGCGAGGAAAGCTCAGTGCCCATGCAGCAGTTTATCCAAAGTGGTTATATCCCATGCTACAAGGCGGCTACCGTCTATGGCAACACTGACAATGGCCACCACCAGTGCGCACCGCGTACCGTAGGCAACCGCAAGAGCAACCGCATAGGCCCGGACCGTGCCACCGGAGCCATTGACCACTGCTTCATCACCAACCCCGGTACAACCGAGATTAAAGTGTTCGACTGCATCCAGGACTACTTCACCGTCAAGCTCACCGACCACTACCCCAACCTCATCGACGTCGCCCTCTGAGTAAAAACACAGAGAAGAAATACTTTAGGGCACCACGACTGTAGGAGACGCGCTTTCCAAGCGCGTTAAATAAATCCCGCACAGAGACCACAGAGGCCACAGAGAACGAGTTCTTTAGGGCACCACGGCGTAGGAGACGCGCTTTTCAAGCGCGTTAAGTTAAGCGCAGAGATAAGAATATATTGCGCAATTTAGCTTAACGCGCTTGAAAAGCGCGTCTCCTACACCCGTGGCGCCCCATGAAAGATATTCTCTACACCATATGATCTTTACACATACATTCGAGGATTCCGCCTCCATCTTTTTCGGGTCAGCGGGCTGCAAACGACGGCTCAAGAATCTCCAGTTCAAGAGCAGCCTCTATTTTGGCGATGGTTTCTATCGAAAGATTTTCCGTGCCTTTCAACACACGCGATATATATTGCTGTGAGCAGCCCATCCTCGCTGCCAATGATTTTTGTGTCAGGCCAAGTTCTTCCATCCGGTCGAGCATCATCATGGCTATGCGCTGCGAATAGCGTAGCCACGTCTTGTTCGCCATACGCCATTCGGCTTTCTCCCGCCATTTGGAGGGAGTAGAACTTTCATGCTCTTTCAACCGCGATATTATTTCTTCTTTCGTTTTCATCATTTCTTCTTTAACTGATTTCCGCAATAAAGTCCCGGAACGAATCCATATCGGATATATCGTTGTCAATCAAGAAATTCCTGACCTTTTCCATTCGGGCCAATTCCATCAGTGTATGTTCCCTTTCCTGCATTGTCCGGGTAAGTTTAATTGCACCCCCTGTTATGACATAAATACCCGGATCCAATTTGATCGCATATATCCTCAGCCAAGAAGCATGACGGGGAGCGTCGCGCAATCTCGCCTTTTCCTTGCCCAAAAGCATTTCAGATGTGCGATGATTCTCCAACGGTCGAAATATTTTGTCGAGATCGGCATCCGGAGAAATATCCATAATAAGACACTGCAGACGTTCGCTGTCCTCAATCGTATCATAGATAGCCTCATTCACGTCCGTTATCCTAAAATAGGATGCCAAATCGGCGATATTCTGTTTGAAAAACGAACGGAGCCACGCTACATCATTCCATTGGTCAAGAATGGTGTCAAGGACATTATCCAGGCAATTCTCATACCTTACCGCCCAAAGATTGTCGTTGTCTGTTATCCTGTCAAATTGCATATCAGAGATTTTAGGCAAAGGTAATAAATCTTTCTGAATTCAACAACTTAAAAGTTGTATTTGTTCGGATTTAGATGCTTGATAATATTATCCGCGCAAATTATACAAGCAGAAATTACACTCTTTTCCATCCACGCATGCGCCGTTTTTGGGGAACATTTTCTTTTTTAGAGGTTAGTTACTTGCGGGAAAAGGGATTTTAAGTTATCTTTGCGCGATAATATGGCATGGAGGCCCGTAACGGGCCGAAAACAGTCATGTTTGCGCCGTGCGTGACTATCCGCTTCCGGCAGTCAGAGCAACGGCGAAACCTGAAATTCCCTTGCGAAAACAATAAAAAACTACAAATAAAATGGCTGAAAAAGACCAAAACACCCCCCAACCCACAGCCCTCAACGAGGTAAACCACGACAACCAGGAGCTGAAAGATAAAGTAACACTGAGTCAGAAGTACATCATGTGGGGCATGATCGCCCTCTCGGCAATCGCCGTAATCGTACTCGTATATATCTTTGCCGTGCGCAATCCCGGCATCAAGTCGGCAGATGAGGCTGTAGGGCAGGCCGACCTCACCTTCACACAAGGCAACGACTCGCTCGCCCTCGCACAGTACCAGCAGGTAGCCAACGAATACGGCTACGACGCCGGCAACCGCGCCGCCCTCATGGCTGCCACCCTCTTCTTCCAGAAAGGCGAATACCAGCAGGCTCTTGACCAGCTCAAGGGCTACGACGCCAAGGAAGCAATCGTAGGCGCCGCCGCATACTCCCTCGAAGGCGACTGCTACGTCAACCTCCAGAAATATCCCGAGGCTATCAAGGCTTACGACAAGGCTATCTCACAGAGCGACGACAACGCCCTCTACACACCTTTGTTCATGCTCAAGAAGGCTACCGTGCTCCGCGAGCAGAAAGATTACAAGGCCGAGCTGAAGGTTCTCGAGACAATCAAGGAGAAATATCCCGACTACGGCAACGCTTACCGTCTCGATATCGACAAATACATCGCCCGCGCCAAATATCAGGCCGGCGAATAAGCCACACATACACAATACCACGGCGCGGGTGTGTCATATTTTCCGACAATGACACACCCGCACTGCGTTTATTGCCCCCTTGCTACACCATCGGGAATCAAGCGGTAGGAAACCGCTTCTCCTATGTTCTGACCGCAAAATCAGAAAACGAATGCTCATCACCGCACCATCCGACAATACACACCGGCGCATGGCCACGATAGGCACCTTCGACGGGGTGCATCTCGGCCACCGCGCACTGCTGTCGCAGCTCGTGGCCGACGCCCGCGAGCTGCGGCTGACCCCTGCCGCCGTGACCTTCGCCACCCATCCGCGCCGCGAGATCACCCCCGGGGAAGCGCCTCCGATGCTGATGTCGCCACGACAGCGTGCCGAGGCAATAATGGACGCCGGAGTGACCGACGTGATCATGCTCGACTTCAACGAGAAGATGCGCATGATGACGGCACGCGAATTTCTTGAGTTCATCCACACCCGATATTCCGTCGAGGCCCTGCTGATGGGATTCAACAACGCTTTCGGCCACGACCGCCCGCAAGGGATCGACGCCTACCGCGCCATAGGCCGTGATGTCGGCGTGGAGATAGTGGGCGCGCGCGAACTCACCGTAGAGGGATGCGGCAGGGTATGCTCGTCGGCCGCCCGCGCACTGCTGCAGCAGGCACGCCCCGACGAGGCCGCCCGTGTGCTCGGTGCCCCTTACCGCATAACGGGGCGTGTGGTCCACGGCAAGGAGCTTGGCCGCAAACTGGGCTTCCCCACTGCCAACATCGAGCCGCTCGACGGCGACTGCCTGATACCGGCCAAGGGGGTGTATGCCGCCGACGTCACCCTCCCCGACGGCTCGACCTATCCGGCAATGCTCAACATAGGCCACCGGCCGAGCGTCGACGCGCCACATGCACCGATCTCCATCGAGGCCCATATACTCGGCTTCGACGGCGACATCTACGGCTCGACCGTGGCCGTAGACTTCCTTCGCTACATCCGGGAGGAGCGCAAATTCCCCTCGCTGGATGCCCTGCGCGCCAGGCTGGAGGAGGATGCGGAGGCAGTGCGCGCGATCTCCGAAGGTAGAATTCCGGCGGTAACCAACGACAATATATTGAAAGTATGAGAATTGTAATACAGCGTGCCGCACGCGCCTCCGTGTCGATCGGGGGAAACGTGCACTCCTCCATCGGCCCGGGCCTGATGGTGCTTGTAGGTGTGGAGAAAGAGGATACGCGCGACGACGCCCTGTGGCTCGCCGCCAAGACCGCCGGGCTGCGCATCTTCAACGACGAGGCGGGAGTGATGAACCGTTCGGTCATGGATGCCGGGGGCGAGATACTGGCCGTCAGCCAGTTCACACTCACAGCATCGACCCGCAAGGGGAACCGCCCGAGCTACATACGTGCCGCGGGCCACGACCTTGCCGTGCCGCTCTACGAGCTATACTGCGAGGAGACATCGCGCCTGCTCGGACGCCCGACGCGGCGCGGAGTGTTCGGTGCCCACATGCAGGTAGAGCTTGTCAACGATGGCCCAGTAACCATCATAATCGACTCAAAACTAAAGGAATAATGTCAGACAACATTACAGAGCGGAATCGCGGGGCAGCAGATAGCGACCACGCTCCCGACGTGACGCTGCGCGCGGTGCAAGAGCAGGTCGACCGCTGGATCACGGGCATAGGCGTGCGCTATTTCTCGCCGCTGACCAACATGGCCGTTCTCACCGAGGAGGTGGGCGAGGTGGCCCGCATAATGGCGCGCCGCTACGGCGACCAGTCATTCAAGGCGGGGGAGAATCCCGCCGCCCTGGCCGACGAACTCGCCGATGTGCTATGGGTTATCGCCGCCATCGCCAACCAGACCGGCACCGACCTCACCGACGCCTTCGCCCGCAACATCGCCAAAAAGACCGCCCGCGATCTCCACCGCCACGACCATCTGCGCGACGAGCAGTGAGCACCCGCTTCGCGAAGACATCGTTCAAAGAAACATTGTAGTGTAGGAGATGCGGTTTCCAACCGCATCACACTAATTACCAGCGCAATATCTCTTACGCCGATTGGAAATCGGCGCTCCTATCCACCCCCACGCGCGAAAACCTAAAATTTACGAAATTATCGCCGGGCTACGCCAAGCTCACCATAACGATGCAACGTTAGCCTCACTCTGCGCACCGCTAACGCGGAGCTTGAATGAGGCTAACGTTGTGGACGGCGCCAAAAGCGCCTATGCGCTACGCGGGATATCAGCATTGCAGGAGATGCGGTTTCCAACCGCATCATATTAATTATCAGCGCGATGCCCCTTACGCCGATTGGAAATCGGCGCTCCTACAAGAGGGGCTGCTAAATGGGGATAATGTAGGGACGCGGCGTGCCGCGTTGTATCTTGAAAATGCGTAAGTATTTGATTATGTTGATGTAACGCGGCACACCGCGTCCCTACAATTTATGATCGGTATAGCAACATATAGTTTTGCAACACTATTCTCCTCAATGTGCGGGAAGATTTATTATCAGTTGTCCCAGTTGTCGGTGCGGAAGGGGGAGGCGGGGAGTCCGGCCTCATTATAGAGGTTGCAGACGGGACTGTTGGAGAAGCCGTAACGTACGGCCACAGGCTCGGCTACTCCATCGGCAGATACAATCACCTTGTTTCCTTCGATCACGGCATCGGCCCAGACAAATTTACGGTCGGCGCCCGCGATGCCGAATCCTGTCAGCCTCGTGGGAGCAGGATGAGGCTCAGCTCCTGCCGGGACATAAGGAGAAGTGCCCATCATCAGCTTTTTACCGTGATTGGTAAATTCCAGAATGATTTTGTCGCCTTTCACCGACATCTTCTTATATAGCGGGCCCATACCTACAATCTTCTCGCCGTAGGCCAGACGCCGGGCAGCGAGACACAGGCGGTGTCCCACATCGTACTTATCCACGGGATGCAGTTCGAAGGGATCGCCGACGTCGATTGTCACTGCCATTGCCGTGTTGGGCAGATCGAGGGCCCTGAGCTGTCCCTCACGTACCCAGCGCCAGCCGTTTCCTTCGGCAGAGGGCTCGGAATCAACCGGTTCGAAGTTGGGGAGCTGCACATATACGAAAGGAAAATCACCTATGCCCCAGTGGGTTCTCCAATCCTTAATCATACGGGAGAAGAGAGCGGCGTACTCCTTTCCGGAACCTCCCGAGTTGAATTCGCCCTGATACCATATAACTCCTTTTATATTAAAGGGAATAAGGGGGGAGATCATCGCATTAAAGAGATTTGACGGCCCGTTATTGCCACCATCGGGCTTGCGGGGATTCTGCGGACGCGGGGCGCTCGGCTCGGGCTTGGCGGGAGCCGGCTTGCCGGCAGCCTGGGCTTCCTTTACAGCCACGGCCCACTCTTTCTGAGCCTTGTCCCACTCTTTTCCTACGGTCTCGTTCCATACCTTTATGGCTTCATCAAATTCTTTCTGCTTCTGAGGATAAGTAGCGAGGATTTCAGGATTATCCTTCACATTCTTCTCATATGCAGCCACATAGTGGGCCAGAGAGGGTTCCTGCTTCAACCCCTCGACGCTGGTCCATGCCTCAGCGCGCGTACCACCCCATGCCGACTGGATAACACCCAGCGGACGACCGTTTGCGGCACGCATATCACGGGCAAAATAATATGCAGTAGCCGAAAAGCCCTGTCCGTTGATCTTGGTCAGCGCCTCGGGTGTGCAAAGTATCCACCGGGCAGCCCATTCTGGATTGTGGGTTTCCTGCGGAACCTCGATGTCAGACAACGGCTGCAATGACGTGTTCTGCGGAACAAAGAACAGACGCAGCAGTGCATCCTGCGAAGAAACCACATCCTCGGCATACTCCTTCTTGAGCTTTATACCCCACTCCATGTTGGACTGTCCGGACGCCACCCACACGTCGCCGACCAGCACATCACTAAAAACAAGCCTGTTATTTCCGGCGATGGTCAGCGTCTGCCCCTCTTTCATTGTCTTCATAGGCTTGAGGTTCACGCGCCATGTTCCGTCGGGGGCTGCCAACGTCTTCGCATTCTGTCCGGCAAATGCCACTTCCACAGTTTCTCCGGGATCGGCCCATCCATAGACGGCAATCTTCGTGTCCTGCTGAAGCACCATGTGGTCGCCGAAAATGACCGGCATACGCACATCAGCGTTTGCCTGCGTCAGCCCAAGGCTTACGGATAGCAGGAATGTACCAAATCTCACAAAAAATCGTTTCATATCTTACTTGAATTTAAAAATGTTATTTCTTCCATTTAACGGTGACGCGTCGGCCATCGGGAGGGCACTGAATCAGTATGCGGCTACCCTTTATCGTGACGGGGATAGATTTATTGCCCTGCGTGGCCGTGGCGCTGCGCACGTTGTCTCCTGTTAGGACGATGAAAGTCAGCGGGACGTCAAACCGGGCCTTATCCAATTCACACTCAGGGGTAAATGATACCGAGCGTGAGCCTGTCTTCACGTCGCCTACAGTGGCGGCCTCGCGCTCGCGGAGATACCTCCCGATATTGCCGAATGTGTCGATCCAGATGTCATTCTCACGTCCTTTCACATATGCCATATGTGACTCGAAAACCTCGGGACGCATGGGGTCGAATCCGTCGACAAGTCCGTGAATCATAGCCACTCCCCACTTTTTCTGAGCGATGAGCCCGTCAACCCATTGATTAAGGCTCTCTGCGGTAGTATCGCGGGCACCGAATCCCTGCTGGAAGGTGCGCGCAACCCCATGGCGATTATTCACGAGACCCTCGACCCGGTCGTTGAAACTGTTGTAGGGGTAGCAAAACGAGACGGGGAAAGAGCCGGTCTCACGGTGGATCACGTCGGCGCTGTGTTCTATCTCATACTCAAGCACATCGGGAGTATTTATAAGGTCCACCAGATTTTTATGACGGTAACCGTGGTTGCCGATCTCAAAACCTCGGGCACCCAAGGCACGTATCTCGTCCCAGGTAACGCCGCCCCATGCACCCGGCTTTTTTGCCTCAGCTTCCTGCACGGTGGCGCATACTTCTCCGGGAATCACAAAGAACGTGCCAGGTATCCCGAATTTCTCCATGACGGGCACAGCAAGCAGATACTGGTTGCGCAGCCCGTCGTCGAACGTGTAGCTGACGGCAGCGGCCTTGTCGTCACTGAAGTCGGCGATCTGTATACTGACCGCTGCGGCGTGAGACGGTTCGGCAGCCTTTACGAAGAGACTGGATGCAATCAGCGCCAGGCTCCCCAAAGTAATAAGTCTATGTCTCATATCGATAACTGAAAAAATTGATATTGAATTCCTTATACATATACAGTTACAGTCGTGTTTTATTCCCATCTCTACATCCCTCACGCAAAACGCAAATCAGGCGTTTCCATGATATCTCATGATATATCTAAAAGTCATAATCTCCTTACAAAGATAAGCATGAAATCCGATAAACCGACACTTTCGGTGCAGTTTTTTCCTAAGGAATTTTACGGCAGCTTTTTGCAGCAGTCGGAGGGGGATTTGCATATGACGGTGGATTTGAGTATTTTTGTACGATTTTCGCATCCGGAAGCATGGATGCAGTTAATAGCTTGTAAAATAAATGAAGATAGCGCTTATAGGGTACGGCAAAATGGGCCGCGCCATCGAAAAGATAGCCGTCGGCAGGGGGCATGAGATAGTGTGCCGCATCGACGCCGACAACCAGGAGGATTTCGACTCGGCGGAGTTTGCCTCGGCCGACGTGGCAATCGAGTTCACTACCCCCTCCACCGCCGTGGCCAACTACCGCCGCGCGTTTGCCGCCGGTGTGCCTGTAGTGTCGGGTACCACAGGCTGGGCCGCGCAGATGCCCGAAATCAAGCGTATGTGCGACAACGGGGAGGGCACTCTTTTCTGGACTTCCAACTTCTCGCTCGGCGTCAACATATTCTTCGCCGTAAACAAGTATCTCGCCTCGATCATGGAGGGCTTCCCGCAGTACACACCCTCGATGGAAGAGATACACCATATCCACAAGCTCGACCACCCGAGCGGCACGGCAATTACCCTTGCCGAAGGTATTATCGGCGCCGACTCGCGCGTGAAGGGATGGACCGAGGACGCCTCTGCAGCCGGAGAGAGCGAGATGCTCATCGCCCACAAGAGGGAAGGCGAGGTGCCCGGCACCCATATCATACGCTGGGACAGCGCGGTCGACACCATCACCATCGAGCACAGCGCCAAATCGCGTGAGGGATTTGCCCTCGGAGCCGTAGTGGCCGCAGAATGGGCGAAAGGCCGCACCGGATGGCTGACCATGGGCGAAATGATGCACTCGCTGATAGCCCGTCCGGCCCTGCTCGACATAGTAAAATAATCCAGAAAACTCATCTCCAACCCATACAATGGCCGACAACAACTCAACCGCAAAGCGAACTCTGCGCCACGAACTTCAGGAACGGATACGCGCCACCCGCACCACGCGCTGGATACGATTTACCGTGGTGGC
>JAHZGZ010000076.1 GCA_019420545.1 Bacteroidales bacterium
CGTATTCGACGTTGAGGTTGTCGACGTAAATCCCGCCAACTGATCTTCGATCCCTGTAAGTTAATCATATAAGAGTCCGCGTCTCCTGCATTTCTGCTACGGCGCGGACTCTCTGTTTTTTTGCAGTTGCGCGCATTTGCATTCCGTTGTGCGCCTTAGCCGCTATTTTACGTATTTAATGCGCTACGCGGAGAGAGGGCGCCATAATTCATTTATAAATAAAAAAGACTGACTTGCGCAAAATTGCGGAGTCAGCCTCTTCGGATGGTGCGCTCGGGGGGACTCGAACCCCCACGACGGAAGTCACCAGATCCTAAGTCTGGCGCGGCTACCAATTACGCCACGAGCGCTAATGCACTGACAAAGTTAAGCATTTTGCATCAATTCTACAAATATTCCACACCGGGATTATTTGTATGATCAATACAGGGCTTTTACGATAATACAATAATAAATCTAAAAACAGTCAGAATCAGATGCCGCTGTTGCATCTGTTTGCAATTATTTGAGTATCTTTGCAGGGTGTTTACCGCATGGCCTGGTAGTTCAACGGATAGAATAGAGGTTTCCTAAACCTTAGATAGGGGTTCGATTCCCCTCCGGGCTACATCATCCAACGACATGGACATAACATCCTTTCTGCAAGAACACCACATGCTCGGAGTGGCCATAGGGGCCGCTACATTTCTCATAATCGGCTTGTTTCATCCGCTTGTTATCAAGGGACACTATTATTTCGGTACAGGATGCCGCTGGTGGTTTCTCGTTGCGGGAATCATCTTTCTTGCGTTTGCCGTTGTGGTCAGCGACGTATTCTGGTCGAGTCTGCTCGGGGTTGTCGGTTTTTCCTCACTATGGAGTGTAAAGGAGATCGCTGAACAGGAACAGCGTGTGCGTAAGGGCTGGTTTCCTGCCAATCCCAAGCATAATTGCGGCAAATAAAGCGAGAGATAATGTAATCGGGAATAATTTAACGAATATTCACAATTGCATGGGCATTAGTCGGCGTTGAATATCTCATTGCTGGCCGTGCCGTCGGTTGCTCGGGCACAGGATACGGCAGAAACGTCATGTGATATCCGTGTGGTTAATGTTACTTCAATCACAGCCACAGCTTCGACAAATTATCTTGTCACGCCACGGTTGTCATATCCTCTTACCGTGACGCTTGGAAATGGCGGAAAAACGGTTGTCGAAGGCGCGTCGCTTGTTGTGTCGATCGATGGCAACGAACTTTTTACAGAGAAAGTGACAACTCCCATCACTACCGGCTTTAAGGTTACTACAGTCACCC
This sequence comes from Bacteroidales bacterium, assembly GCA_019420545.1. Classification (GTDB taxonomy): domain Bacteria; phylum Bacteroidota; class Bacteroidia; order Bacteroidales; family Muribaculaceae; genus Muribaculum. The sequence continues at coordinate 1,295 of JAHZGZ010000076.1, forward strand.
TCTCACAGGGCGTGGAGTTCCAGCCCGGCAAAAAGAATACACTAAGTCTCACCCTGCTTCCGCCCGAAGGAATGACGGATACGAATGAGGCAAACAATAAGCTGACAAAGGAATATAATACTCCGGCGCTTGGCGAATATCCATATGAATGGAGCGCGTCGACAGCCGCCGGAATGTTCACCTCGGTGTCAGCCACGGGAGGATATAAATACTCGGCTGATGACGGTGCCTTTACATGCAGCGGTACTGGCAACTGGAGCAATTACTATATCTTTACCCGGGCCATCAATGTGCCGAAAGGCGAAAAGGCCAAGCTTCAGTTGAAATACAAGGTTACTGCCGGCGACGGATTTACCCTCGACCCGTCAGCGATAGGTGTCGACGGCACCGTTACCTTGTCGAAGCAGGAACTTGCCGCCGGAACCGACGGATATACGGAAGTAAATATCCCCTTCGAGGGCAACGGGCTTACCGTGCTTAAAATCCATGCCACTCCAAAAAACACACGTGTTGCGGGCGGCCTGTCGCTTACCGGCATATCTGTTACAGCCGATCAGCCCGATATGGCATGCGAGGCCATACTCTCGCCGGTAAGTCCCAACTATGCTATCGGCAGTTCCATACAGGTGAAGGCGAAGTTCGCCAATCCGACCGGCCTGGAAATCGTCGACCCGAAAGTATGGTACACATTCGGCGATACAAAAGTCGAGGAAACGATTACCGGCACAATTGCCGCCGGGGCTTCGGTAGACTATACGTTTACCGCACCTCTTACGGTCAACGAGGCCGCGAAAGGCACACTTTCGGCTGGGTGCTCCCTTGTCGGCGACACGAATGCCGCCAATGATACCCGGACGATGGATCTGAATTTCTATGCGCCGTTCACGTTCCCTTATTCCACCGATTTCTCAAATCTTGACGGCTGGACAATCGTCGACGCCGATGCCAATACATTTACCTGGACGCCCGGCACTATAGCCGGTGATACCGAAAATGGTGTGCTATGTTATCCGATGTTTATGTCGGCGCCGAAGGACTATGCCTACACACCTGCCATTTCTATGCCTGCCGGCAAGTCGAGGATATCATTCTATATCGGCGGCGCGCTCGGCTCGAAGGTCAACGTGCTTATGGGCAAGAGCATGGATCCTGCCGAAATGACCGTCGTAGCCGGTGGCGAGGTTGCGATCGACGGCTGGTTTACCATAGCAAACACTATCGACATTCCCGAAGCCGGAGTATATTACTTCTCCTTCGACTGTGTGACCGCACGCGGCGAGGTGTTCGTCGACAATTTGTATATTGACCGTGGCAACGACCTCGGGGTGAACGCCCTGACTTTCGATACGGCTACAGGCTTCAAGAAGACTGTTTAAAAGGTTACCA
>JAHZGZ010000077.1 GCA_019420545.1 Bacteroidales bacterium
CGGTAGGCAGGAATTTGTCTACCTCCGGAAGCTCGAGCGGCAGCTTGTCCTCGGAGAGCAGGGTAGGGATGCCGTCCTTGTAATATACCGGGAACGGTTCGCCCCAGTAACGCTGACGGCTGAATATGGCGTCGCGAAGGCGATAGTTCACCTTCACCTTGCCTATACCTTTCTCTTTTATGAATTTCTTGGTAGCGGCGATAGCGTCCTTCACCTCCATGCCGTTGAGGTTTAGTTCAGCACTTGCCGAATTGATCATTTTGCCCGACTTGGCGTCGAAACTCTCTTCCGACACGTCGGCACCCTCGATAAGGGGAATGATGGGAAGGTCGAAACGACGTGCGAAGGCATAGTCGCGACTGTCATGAGCCGGTACCGCCATGATTGCACCTGTTCCGTAGCCGGCGAGCACATAGTCACTAACCCATACTGGAATATTCTTTCCGGTAAGAGGATTCACGGCATACGCGCCCGTAAACACTCCCGTAACCTTCTTGTCGATCATGCGCTCACGCTCGGTCTTGTGCTTCACCTCGTCGAGATATGCATCCACGGCAGCACGTTGCTCGGGAGTAGTGATCATATCCACATACATGCTTTCGGGAGCAAGTACCATGAATGTTACACCGAATACTGTGTCGGCACGCGTGGTGAATATCTCAAGCTCGACATCCGATCCGGCGATAGGGAAACGCATCTCCGCACCCTCCGAACGGCCTATCCAGTTGCGCTGTGTCTCTTTCAGCGAATCGGTCCAGTCGATCGTGTCAAGACCGTCGAGCAGACGCTGTGCATACGCCGACACACGCAGACACCACTGGTACATCAGTTTCTGCTCCACGGGATAGCCGCCGCGCAGCGACAGCCCCTCGCTCACCTCGTCGTTGGCAAGCACGGTGCCGAGTTTCGGACACCAGTTTACCATCGTGTCGGCAAGGAAAGCTATGCGGTAGTTCATCAGAGTGTCGCTCTTCTCCTTAGGCGACATGCCTTTCCATTCCTCGGCGGTGAATTCCATCTCCTTTCCGCAGGCGGCGTTCACACCCTCGGTACCGCGTGTCTCGAAGTTCGAGATAAGATCGGCGATAGGCATGGCCTTGTCGGCGGTACGGTCGTAGTAGTGGCCGAACATCTTCATGAACGCCCACTGCGTCCACTTGTAGTACGACGGATCGCATGTACGTATCTCGCGATCCCAGTCGTAGCAGAAACCTATCTTGTCGAGCTGACGGCGATAGCGGTCGATATTCTCGAAGGTGGTCTTCTCGGGATGCTGACCCGTCTGTATGGCATACTGCTCAGCAGGCAGGCCATACGAGTCGTAGCCCATGGGGTGGAGCACGTTGAATCCGTTCAGACGCTTGTATCGCGAATAAATGTCACTGGCTATATATCCCAGAGGATGCCCCACATGAAGTCCGGCTCCCGAAGGGTAGGGGAACATGTCGAGCACATAGTATTTAGGACGTGAGCTGTCAATCTCAGTCTTGTACGTTTTATGATCTTTCCAGTACTGTTGCCAGCGCGATTCGATCTCTTTATGGTTGTATTCCATATTATATTATTGTTATTTCTTATTTTTCTGAATAAAGCAGCGGCTGCTTTCCCTTACAGCCCCAGCTTTGCGCTTATCTCCAGCATTCTTTCTATGGGCTTGCGGCCACGCTCGGCCACCTCGGCATCCACCGTCACCTCGGGCTGCTCGTAGCGTAGGCAGTTGTAAAGCTTTTCGAGAGTGTTGAGCTTCATATATGCACAATCGTTGCATGCGCATGTCGAGTCATTGGGAAGCGCCGGAATAAATTCCTTGCCGGGAGAGCGCTTGCGCATCTCGTGGAGTATGCCGCTTTCGGTAGCCACGATAAACTCCTTCTCATCCGATTCCACGGCATACTTCAGCAGGGCTGCCGTTGATCCTACCTTGTCGGCAAGGATTATAAGCTGACGCGGACACTCGGGATGTGCCAGTACTTTCGCTCCCGGATGCTCCTTCTTGAGCTCTATTAGCTTCTCTACCGAGAACTGTTCATGCACATGGCATGCACCGTTCCACAGTTTCATCTGTCGGCCGGTAATGGAATTGATATAGTTGCCCAGATTTCGGTCGGGACCGAATATTATAGGTGTATCCACAGGTAGGCTCTCTACAATCTGACGGGCATTCGACGATGTGACAACAATGTCGGTAAGCCCCTTCACGGCTGCCGAGGTATTGACATAGCTTATAACCGTATGACCGGGATTGGCGTCGATAAACGCCTTGAACTCCTCGGCCTTGCAACTGTCGGCAAGCGAGCATCCGGCCGAAAGGTCGGGAATGAGCACCTTCTTGTCGGGACATAGCATCTTGGCGGTCTCACCCATGAAGTTTACGCCACACAATACTATAATAGGCTCATCGAGTCTGGCGGCAATCTGAGCCAGCGCCAGCGAGTCGCCTATATAGTCGGCAAGATCCTGTATTTCGCCTTTCTGATAATAGTGGGCGAGAATCACTGCATTCTTCTCCTTCTTGAGCCTTTTTATCTCGGCCACAAGATCCGTACCTGGCTCAACAGGTGCGTCAACATACCCTTTTTCTATATTCATCTGCTGATTGTGATGAGGATTGATTCTGACTGTATTGTCTTGGAAACTGTTTAAAAACCTGTTTCTACATGATTTCTACCGGATATCAACACTATTAATCTTACTGTATCAGATACTTAACATATTTATCAACATCCGGTTGATAACTGCAAAGTTAATATATTTTCCGCAAAGACTCAAACCATTCTCCCCTCATGCAATGTTCTAAACCTCAGAAAGCCACCATGCAATTATCGCTATAATCTACTGTGACAAGGTGTAGATAATATGTCGCTTTGGCGTTCATTGACCGGTAACAGATATTGGCAGATGGTTAGTCCAGGCGTGCTTGGATCTGATTCCAGATCGGATCGTGGTCGATATCGGACGAAGATTACCTGCGCTAATGATATCAATTCGAATTATGACTTCTTTTACTTTGTTGATATTTAACTATAAGTCCCTGAATTATAAGTAGAGGCAAAATAACAGAATAAGGTGCGAAAAAAGCCATCTTATCATTACTACTGTAATATGAAAACAAAAACATAATAACGCAATATAAGATTGATTCTGCTATTATGGTATATTTTGACAATAACAATTCTTTATTCCATTTTGTATAGAATAGAATGATGGATACGATGATATTTATTGGAGCAGAAATAAGTATTGTCAGAATAAGATATATTCCGACCCCAGTCCATGCCATATCCCCTCGATCCAATATCAGAGTTATAACTATTATTGCAAGAAAGTTTGTAACTACAAATAACAGATATGCCCTGACTAAAAAACATAAGAGCGTCGTTTTATTTACTTTTATTAGTAGTGGTGCGATAAAAATCTTACCACTGTTATTAGAATATTAATATT
>JAHZGZ010000078.1 GCA_019420545.1 Bacteroidales bacterium
TAGCTGCGTGATCGCTGGAGTCCGGGATCGGGTTGTCTGTAGTTGCGTTATTGCCGGATTCCAAGGTGTGCCCTTTACTGCCCGCTAATGTATTGTCGGTTAGTGTCGGGAGGTTGCTGTTTCCTGTTGTTTTGGGAGAGAGGTCAGTCTTGTTCCAAAGGAGAATAATGGATGGATAGGGGAGGGGAGCATTTTCAGATATATCGTCGGGGCTGCCGGAATTATGGTTGGTGAGTGCGGTTGCGATGCGATGCCACGCTTCATCTAGTGTGTCGGGACGCGTGATGTCAGCCACAAGAATAATTATCGATGCATGCCGCACACGATCAATCGATCGGTCGATGCCCATTGCCTCGATGTTGTCGGTGGTATCGCGCAGGCCGGCTGTGTCTATAAAGCGGAAGGTAACCCCGCCGATATCAGCAGTATCTTCGATAGTGTCGCGGGTGGTACCGTGTATGTCGCTGACGATAGCACGGTCATCGTGGAGAAGGCGGTTGAGCAGTGTTGATTTGCCAACGTTGGTTGCTCCCACGATTGCCGTAGGTATGCCGTTGCGGAATGCCTGCCCACGGTGGAATGTGCCGGCAAGGTTGGCGACTACGTCTCTTACCTCACATGCCAGTTCCATTAGTCTCTTGCGGGATGCGAATTCCACTTCCTGGTCGGAAAAATCCAGTTCAAGTTCAAGCAGTGACGCCAGTTCGAGCAGACTTTCGCGAAGCGAGCCTATGCGTTGTGAGAAGTCGCCTTTCATCTGACTTACAGCAAGTTTGTGCGCGGCACGTGATGTCGATGCGATAATGTCGGCAACGGCCTCGGCTTCAGCGAGATCAATACGTCCCGATGCGAATGCCCTGCGTGTGAATTCTCCCGCTTCTGCCAGACGGCACCCGTTGGCTATCAATGCATTGAGAAGTTCTCGTTGCACAAATACTGAGCCGTGTACCGAAAATTCGACCACGTCATCTCCCGTAAACGATCCTGGCGCACGAAACAGTGTGGCTACTCCCTGATCAAGGCGTTGACCATGGCTATCCAGGATCCAGCCGAGATGAGCGGTATGGCTATCGCATGTTGCCAACGATTTACCATGCCATATCCGGTCGGCTATGGTAATGGCCTCGGATCCGCTTATTCTGATCACTGCAAGGCCGCCCACGCCTCCCGGGGTAGAAATTGCGCATATTGTTGATGTATTTGAAAAATCCATTTATAAAACTGTTTCCGATCAGACACTTATTTGATTATTGACCAGTTATGGAATCTGCATTGGGATTCCAAAGCATCCTCGATACTGTCGGGCAGGGAAGAGAAAAAGTCATGTCCTGTCACGGCCTCCACCTCGTCGATCGATACGGCGGCTTCCTGCATTCCCCCTCTTACGTACCCGTTGTTCATGATAAAACCGATTCCGCGCGGAGGGTTGGCATGCGGTGAAAGGATCACTTTAAAAAAGCGCTTCGGCACTACGACATGGCTGTCGCCTATTGTTTCCGAAAGGCTGTCGGTAAGTACGGGCCCGCATACTATATATATCGCACTGTCAGCCTGAGCCCATGCGCGGCACTTTGTCTCGAGACGTTTCCATGTGCCTGTGTTCAGACTTTTTACCTGTGGACATACATTGGTCATATAGAATGATTCATGCATTGCTTCCGGGCTCCATTTCATATCGCCGGCCGGCGCCATATGCCCGCGGTCGTAGCCTGAGTAACTGTAATCCCAAGGATCTGCACAACCGTCAATATTCTCATCAGCTGTAAAGTTCTGTGCGCGTGGGGTCTCTCCCAATGTCTCATCCCTTGTAAGTTCCCATGATACCCAGTTGGGAATATGGGCTCTGGTATTGAATGACACTATCATGCCGGTATATTCAATGAGTTGCTCCGGCAACGCAGGATTGGTGACGACATATTCCAGACTGTCGTCACCAAGTATATCGATAGAGTCGGAGTTCGAACAACCTTTTATACTGCCTGCCGACATCATTACTGCTATGGTAGCCAATATTAGAAATCCGATCATCAGCAGACGGGCGTTTACGCTCATTCCGCTTTTTTTGCCGCTTTTGCCTCGGCGTTTTCCACTATTTCGTGTTGTGTTGGACATGATATTGCAAAGTTAACAAAAATCCTCAAATCGCGGTCGGCACACCCCCATATGGAACGCTGTAAAATTGAAAATCCCCGTTCTAAAATACCGGGAATTTTTATCGTTTACGGCAGTTGTAGTCTCAATAGATTGTATGAGACAAAAGTCTCCTTTGTTTGACATATTTGAATTTCAATAGATTAGCATAAATATGTCTCACTACAATGCAGTGAAATAAATTTGGAACCATAATTCGATGAATTTAGTTGCAGGCGAAATAATTTTGCAGTGTGACACTTTTCAACGAGTCGTCTACCAAGACCACCATCTTCTCCAATTGCTGAGTCGACAGCGTTCAGGCAATCAGATAAAAATTCTTAACCTGCTAAACCAACAATACCTCACCATGACACCGACCTCCACACTCCATGAAGTCTATGTCCAATATCATCCTCAAGTGCTCCGGTATATCCGCTGGCGCATTTCCAACGACGAGGATGCGCGCGATCTCGCACAGGATGTATTTTTGCGTGTGCTCGAGTATGCACCGGCGCAATATCAGTCAGATTTACGCTTCCTGGTATTCCGCATCGCCAACAATGTGATAAACTCTTATCTGCGCCGTTACTATGTGCGCAAGGAGTATGCCGATGACTGTATCGCCGCTGGTTCAGTACCTACGGTCGATATTTTGCCGGAAATCTATGCCCGCGATCTGAGTGCTCTGGAGATGAAACTTGCCGCGTCGTTGCCCATGCAACGACGTAAGGTATTCTCATTGCGCCGTTATCAGGAAAAAACTGCCGACGAAATTGCCGAAATGCTTTCGCTCTCGCGCCGTACAGTCGACACACATCTGTATCTGGCATTCAAAACCATGCGTACACAGATCAAAGCTGTAATCTGAATCTTTAGAATCATATTCACCTAAATCCAATAATTATTCACATGATTGACAAAGGAAAACGATGGTCATCGCGCACAGTAGTGCTAACCATGACCACAGTGGCCTTACTCGGCGTCACACCATTTGTGGCTGAGGCAAATGCTGCTCCTGCACCCGCCGTGCAGGCGGCCGGTACCCCTGTGAAAGGTACCGTTGTCGATGCTACAGGCGAGCCGATTATCGGTGCCAGTGTCATGCTCAAAGGCACTTCAAAGGGTGCTGCAACCGATCTTGACGGAAACTTCACTATTACTAATGCTCCTGCCGACGGTGAGCTTACGGTATCCTACATTGGATATAAGCCACAGACAATCAAACTCGACGGAAGAGCCAGCTATGACTTCACTCTTCAGGAAGACAATGCCATGCTTGAGGAAGTGGTGGTAGTGGGTTACGGTACTCAGAAAAAAGCGACCATGACCGGTTCAGTCGCCGTAGTCGGGGCCGAACAGCTCTCTAACAAAGGTACCCTTTCCAGTCCCGTACAGGCCCTTCAGGGACAGGTGCCGGGCGTAATCATTACCCGCGGTTCCTCCGCTCCCGGCGACGAGTCGTGGGGGATGAAACTTCGAGGAGCTGTTTCGGCCAACGGAGGCGATCCCCTCATCATCATCGACGGAGTTGAGTATGAAAACGTCAATGAACTCAGGCTTATCAATCCTTCCGATATCGAGTCGATCAACTTCCTAAAGGACGCCTCGGCCTCTATCTATGGAAGCAAGGCCGCCGGAGGTGTTGTGCTTGTCACTACCAAGAAGGCCAAAGAAGGAAAAGTACGTGTAGATTACAACGGTTCGTATACATATAAACATATCGGTCTGTCGGCCGAGTTGATGAGCCTTGACCAATGGGCCGACGCTGTGATACAGGCCCGTACCAACGACGGTATGGGATCTGATGACAAGTGGCTCAGATATGCAAAGGCGGCTCGTACCTATCGCAACCAGTATATCGATCTGCGCTATTCCCCCGATATCATCGGTCTTGGCGATATCGCCGACTATACTTTCTTTGATACCGACTGGCAGGACATACTTTGGGGCGACAGCTGGTCGACACAGCATGAGTTGGCTATCTCGGGCGGCAAGGAGGGCAATACATTCCGTCTGTCGCTCGGCTACATGCACGATGCCTCCAATCTGAAGTGGGGAAACAACAACAACAACCGCTTCAACCTGCGCCTCTCCAATTCAATGAAGTTGAACGAATATTTCAGTATCGAGAGCGTAATCGCTTATAACCGTCAGGATCAGGTAGCACCTACCCAGATTGGCCAATGCCTTACTTCCGCTTCGCAACAACCCGGTTTCCCGTCGTCGACAAAGGACGGCAAGCCTTATGGATGGGGCTCTTCGAAATGGGGAGCGCCCAACTGGTTTGCCGAACTCGGCGGTGACAATAAACTTAAAGTATCAGCAGTCAATATTTCCGAGACTCTGCGCTA
>JAHZGZ010000079.1:0-355 GCA_019420545.1 Bacteroidales bacterium
TGCGGTGAGCGCAGATGTGACAAATCCCACAACGGCCACAAGCGCAAGCACCACCAGCATATCCATGCCGTCGAGGCGCACAGGATACACATCGGTAGTCATGACATCATGGTTACCACCGAGGCGTATGAGACCGAACCACTGCTGGGCAAGACTCAGCACCGCTCCGGCAATCACCCCCGACACGCCTCCGATAAGCGAGATCAGCCAGCCTTCCGTCATGAATATGCGCGCCACCATGCCTCGCGACGCGCCTAAGGCAAACAATGTACGGATATTCGCATCCTTCTCGATTACAAGCATACAGAGTGTCGACACCACATTGAACGATGCGATAACCAATATGAATGCAAGC
>JAHZGZ010000079.1:365-6885 GCA_019420545.1 Bacteroidales bacterium
CACTTCTCTATTGCGATCATGCGAAAGGCCTCCTCCTGCTGCGCAAGACGGTCTTTTACCACGAAGGCCGCCCCCAGCGCCTGCCGGATATCCGATGCCACATCGGTCTCCGATATGCCATGCTGAAGTTTTATCTCCACGGCGGTAGCCTCATCGGAATAATCAAGGAGACGCCGTGCAACCGATATCGGCACGATAATGCCGTCGGCATCCGTCTCAGCCTGATCAGTCTGGAACACGCCTCCTACCATAAGCGTGTCGCTGCGGAACGACGCCGCAGGATTAGCCGGATTGATCCGCCCGACCCTGCGAGGCACATACAGCTGCACACGGCTCAGGGACGTCGGGCGCGCCTCAAGCGTCAGCGCCACCCCAACGCCAAGCGTGGCAATATCGCCTACAATGCTGTCGTGCAGCATGAATACGCCGTCTTCCTTCACGACCCTGTCGATATCCGACATCCTTTCGTAGCCGTCGGCCACACCCTTTATCCTTACAGGCATCTGCTTATCTCCGCATATGCCCAGAGCGCGCTCTTCAACTACAGGAGCCGCGAGGGCCACACCGTCAACAGCGCCCAGCATCTCCACAAGCGAGTCGCTGCCGGTAATCACTTTGCCCGACACAGGTTCAACCCTCAGGTCGGGCGACAGAGCCGACGACTGCTTCATGGCAAGATCACTAAAGCCATTGAACACCGACAGGATACACACAATAGCCATAGAGGCCAATGCCACCCCCGCCACCGAAATGACAGAGATCACATTGACCGCGCTATGTGATTTTTTAGAAAATAAATAGCGTAACGCAATCCGCAGCGCAACCATTGCCCTTATCCTACCGGATTAATGATTTCAGGCATCACGGCCATCAGCATTTTCATCAACCGGATGTCCGGGATGAGCTTCCTTGTCGCGGGTCAGCAGATTGTCGATATTCTCCAGATAATCAAGGGAATCGTCGAGATAGAACGCCAGCTCCGGAGTCTTGCGCAGCTGATAGCGTACTTTCTGCGCGAGCTCATAGCGGATTGTCTTGGCATTGTGGTTGATATTGTCAAGTATCTCGGCCGCTTTATCCGAAGGGAACACTGAAAGATATGCCTTGGCCACACTGAGATCGGGCGATACGCGCACAGCGCTCACCGACACAAGCACACCGCGTAATTTGGCAGTCTGCTGGCGGAATATCTCACTAAGTTCTTTCTGGAGGAGACGGGATATCTTGGCTTGACGGGTAGTTTCCATATATAATTGAATTTTGAATTGTCATAAATATAACGCGCGACACCGGCGGTTGGCTCATTTCTTCTTCCATATTATGGTAAGGCCGTCGCGCAGGGGAAGCATCACTTTCTCTACCGAGCTGTCCTCAGCCACCATGCGGTTGAATTCCATTATGCCGAGCGTCTGGGCGTCGTGCTGCGTGGCGTCGGTCATCTTGCCGTACCACAACGTATTGTCGGCAAGGATAAACCCGCCCGGACGCACAAGCGGAAGCACCATGCGGTAATAGTCGCAATAGCTGCGTTTGTTGGCGTCGATAAACACCATGTCCCATGGCTCGCTGCTGATCGCAGGCACTATTTCAGATGCGTCGCCCACATGGAGATGGAGCTTTTCACGCAATCCGGCACGGTCGAAATAGCTCTCGATCATGTCGGTCAGCTCATCGTTGATCTCGACCGTATGCACCTCCCCGCAGCTGTCGAGCCCCTCGGCCAGACATATGGCCGAATAGCCGGTAAACGTGCCCAGTTCAAGCACTCGACGCGGACGTATCATGCGCACGAGCATTTTCAGTATCCGTCCCTGAAGGTGCCCCGAGCACATGTTGGAATACAGGCATCTCACATGTGTGGTACGGTTAAGATCGGCGAGCACAGGAGGTTCCGCATCGATATGCTCAAGGATGTAGCGTTCGGTGTCGCAGTCAATTTGTAGCATCTTCCAGATTCGGTAGTGTATACGATTGGAAATTCTCCATAATCGCCTTCACGCTGTTGATTTCGAGGAACGAGGTGCCATGCCCTTCGCCGAACGAGCCGCCGAGATATGCGATTCTGTCGGCAAGCGTAAGACGTTCGCCCTCGATAAGGTGGGTAAGCGCATTCTGAAGGTATACGCGGGTTGTCTCCATACGCGGCTGGTACAGGGCGTCGACACCGTAGCTCAGCGCAAGGAGCCGCACCACATAGGGATAATAGCATATGGCAAGTGTAGGATAGCTTGCACGGTACGACGAGATATAGCGGGCCGTACGTCCGGTATAGCTGTCGGTAAGAATGGCACGTGTACCCAGCACCTCGGTCGACGCCACAGCCTGGCGCGCCAGAAATGATGTCAGGTCGGCCTCAACAGCAGGTGTAGGGCGCTTTCCCGACAATGCCCGCTCCATCTCCATCGCCACTCTCGACATCGTTGCGATCGCCTCTACGGGATACTTGCCGTAGGCGGTCTCCCCGCTGAGCATCAGTGCGTCGGTATGCTGAGTCACGGCATTGGCTATGTCGCTCACCTCGGCGCGCGTGGGCCGGGGGTTGCTTATCATCGAGTGGAGCATCTGAGTGGCCACGATCACAGGCTTGTGTGCGCCGACACATTTCTGTATCAGTTCATTCTGAATTACCGGTATGAGTTCGGCGGCAACCTCTATGCCGAGATCGCCGCGGGCGATCATAATGCCGTACGACGCATCGAGTATCTCGTCGAAATTGTCGATACCCTCCTGGTTCTCAATCTTCGAGATAATTTTTATATGCGAATTCCGGGCATCAAGTATACGCTGTATGTCGCGCACATCCTCCGCGCTGCGCACGAACGAATGGGCTATGAAGTCGACATCCATATCGATAGCGTAACCGATATTGCGGCGGTCGCGCTCGGTAAGCGAAGGGAGGGCAATCTTGAAGCCAGGAATGTTGACGCTTTTGCGCGAGCCGAGAACACCGCCGTTTTCAGCGGTGGCAAACAGTTCGCCTCCGCGTATGTCATTGACGATAAACGACAGCTCTCCATCATCTATAAGGATACGTGCGCCCGGGATGAGATCCTGCGCGATATCGGCATACGACAGGCAGATATGGTCACGTGTGGTGACACCATCCGGATTGCCCGTAAACACCACGCTGTCCCCCAAGCGGAATTCAATCTCCTCATCCCCCGCATTGGTAGTGGTGCGTATCTCAGGCCCTTTCGTATCCATCAGTATACCTATCGACGAGGAAACGGCCCTTACATTATCCACAATCTTACGGAACCCTTCAAGCTGCAGATGTGCGGAATTCATTCTCACTACATTCATACCGTTGGCATAAAGATCACGAATGAATCCAACGTCACACCGACGGTCGGATATAGTGGCTACTATCTTTGTAAATTTGTTCATTATTATCTCCTTGTGTACCTACCGGCTATATGTTTAACAACAGTCTGCGCCCGAATCGGTTTACTTTCCGGCCGGTGTGGCAAAGGCCTCTATGGCCAGACGATAGCTGTCAAGGCCGAAACCGGCAATGACACCACGGCACACTCCGGATATCATCGACTGATGCCGTACAGCCTCGCGAGCGTGGACATTACTGATGTGTACCTCTATTACCGGAGTCTGTATCGCCGATATGCAATCGGCAATGGCAAGCGAAGTATGGGTATAGGCTCCGGCATTGAGCACTATTCCGGAAGCCATACCGAAACCGTACTCCTGAAGCCGGTCGATTATGTCGCCCTCATGATTACTCTGGTAATAGTGCAGTTTATGCTCGGGATACCGTCTGCGCAATTCATCCAGGAAACTGTCAAAATCACGGTTTCCGTAAATCCCCGGCTCCCTCACGCCCAAAAGGTTGAGGTTGGGACCATTTAATATCAATATATCCATCGTGGAAAATTTCCGCAAATTTACAAAAAAATATGTAATTTAGCGGGGAAAAGCCAATCATCCACAACAACCCAACTTTCATCATGCGCAGATTTCTTCTGATCCCTCTGCTCGGAATTATAGCCGTCGCGCTCTCCGGAGCAGCATCGCCGCTCACATCGTCAGGCAACGACACTACATCGGCATCTTCGGCCAAACAATATCTCGTGGCCGGAGTAGCATTCTACAACCTCGAAAATCTTTTCGACACTATCAACTCCAACGGCACATACGACCTTGAATTCTCGCCCGAAGGCGCCCGCCTGTGGGATTCCGAGAAATATTGGAAAAAAATAGGGAATCTCGCACGCGCCATCGCCTCGTTCAGCACGCCCGAGACTCCCTACGGGCCGGCGATAATCGGTATCAGCGAGATAGAAAACCGCAATGTGGTGGAGGATCTCGTACGTACCGTCGACGATACTCTTACGGCACGCGGCCAGCAGCCGTGGAACTTGCAGATCGTACACCACGATTCGCCCGACCGGCGCGGAGTCGACGTAGGGCTGCTATACAATCCTCTGTATTTCACCCTTGAAAGCGTAAACAACCATCGCCTCGTCATACCCGATGAACCCGATTTCCGCACACGCGACCAGCTCGTGGTGTCAGGCAGAATATTCGACGCTCCGATGAGCTTTATCGTCAACCACTGGCCGTCGCGCCTGGGCGGACAGGAACAGTCGAGTCCTCTGCGTGAAGCCGCCGCCAGACTTTCCAAAGCTATCGCCGATTCGCTATGGACGGTCAATCCCGGTCAGGGTGTGATCGTGATGGGCGACCTCAACGACGATCCCGCTGACAAATCGTGTGCCGTAGCCCTCGGAGCCGTACGCGAACGCGAGCAGGCAACGGCTCACGGATTCTACAATCCTTTCTGGTGGATTCTCGACAATGGCGTAGGAACACTATGCTACAAGGGACAATGGAATCTGTTCGACCAGATTATCGTATCAGGGAACCTTGTGCCGGGCACGCCCGACGGAATGCAGTACTGGAAAGCCACTGTCCACAATTTCCCCTTCCTCCGCACAAAGTCGGGCATATACAGGAATTATCCGCTGCGCACATATGCCCGGGGAGAATTCCTCAACGGCTACTCCGACCACTTCCCTACCGAGATATTCCTTGTAAAGGAAGTGCAATAGTTAAATTTTACTAAAAATCGCAGCCGATTCCATATACCGGGCCCTGTTCACAGCATTCCCGTTTGCATTTTCTCGATAATTATAGTAAATTTGCAGCATAATCGAGCTCGGAGGGGACCGCAAGTCCCCTCCGTTGTTTATAAACCTGTTAATATGATTGATAAGGAACTGCTTACCGCCACTGTCAACGAAGCCATAGAGGGCACCCCGCTCTTTCTGGTCGATGTGGAAGTGCGTCCCGGCAACACCATAATAGTCGAGGTCGACAGCCCCGACGGAGTGGATATCGACCAGTGTGTCGGCATTACACGCAAAATCGAAGAACGCTTTGACCGCGATGTCGAGGACTATGAGCTGGAGGTTGGCTCCGCAGGCCTAACCTCTCCATTCAAAGTGCGCGGCCAGTATCTTAAAAACATAGGCAATCCCGTGGAAATCCTGACAAAGGACGGACGCAAGATAAAAGGCACTCTTACCTCCGTAAGCGACACCGATCAGTCGTTTGTAGTAACGTTAAAGACCAAGGTGAAAGAGCCGGGCAAGAAAAAACCCGTAGAGGTCGAGCAGCCGCTTGCACTCACTCCCGAAGAGTGCAAATACGTAAAATATCTTATAGAATTCAAGTAACAACCCAACACCACATATCCCCATATGGCTAAGAAAGAGGAATCCACCAACATGGTGGAACGTTTCGCCGAGTTCAAAGAGCTCAAGCACATCGACAAGACTACAATGATTTCAGTGCTTGAGGAGTCGTTCCGCAACGTGCTCGCAAAGATGTTCGGCACCGACGAGAATCTCGATGTTATCATGAACCCCGACAAGGGCGACGTACAGATATTCCAGAATCTTGAGGTCGTGCCCGACGGAGAGGTGGAGAACCCCTATACACAGATCTCCATATCCGACGCACGCGCCGACAACAACCCCGATGTCGAGATCGGCGACGAGCATACCCGCGAGATCATTTTCGAAAAATTCGGGCGCCGCGCAATCCTCAATCTGCGTCAGACTCTCCAGTCAAAGATTCTTGATCTCCAGAAAGAGGCCATCTACAATCAATTCAAGGATCGCGAGGGAGAACTTGTTAATGGCGAGGTGTACCAGACATGGAGCAAAGAGACCCTCCTGCTCGACTCGGAGGACAACGAACTGCTTCTGCCGCGTCCCGAGGCTATCCCCGGCGACTTCTTCCGCAAGGGCGAGAATGTGCGCGCCGTAATCAAAACCGTCGAGAACAAGAATAACAACATACGAATCATCGTGTCGCGCACATCCGAGGATTTCCTGCGTCGCCTCTTCGAGCTTGAGGTGCCTGAGATCCACGACGGGCTCATCAATATCCGCGCCGTGGCACGTATCCCGGGTGAGCGTGCAAAGATCGCCGTGGAGAGCTACGACGACCATATCGATCCCGTCGGTGCATGCGTAGGTGTGAAGGGATCGCGCATCCA
>JAHZGZ010000008.1 GCA_019420545.1 Bacteroidales bacterium
GGATCGTTATTGATCTCTTTCTCGATCCGGTCGCGTATCTCCGTACAGGCATTCAGCTGTTCACCGATGCGGGAAAGGCTCGGCTCGTCACTTGCCATACAAGCCTCTTTAATAGGCTCGATCGCCCGGAGAGCGACTTTCAACTGTACCACCTCACGAGGGGAAACACGTCCCACAGCCACTTTGGAAATAATACGTTCCAGGTCACCGATCTGTTCGATCTGTTCGTCCAGTATCTCTTTTACTTCCGGATGGCGGAAGAAATAATCCACCACATTCTGGCGTTCCTGAATCGGTTTGACATCTTTCAAGGGGAACAGAACCCAGCGGCGCAACATACGCGATCCCATAGGAGAAACGGTTTTGTCGATTACGTCCAGCAGGCTGGTGCCCTCATCGTTCATCGTACCGACCAGCTCCAGGCTGCGTACTGTAAATTTATCGAGTCGTACATAACGGTCTTCCTCGATACGTGACAGTGTCGTGATATGTGAAATATGTGTATGTTGTGTCTGATCCAGATAATACAGGATAGCACCCGAAGCAACCACTCCCAGTTTCAGATGTTCCACACCGAAACCTTTCAGGTTCTTTGTCTCAAAATGTTTCAGCAAGCGGTCGTTGGCGGCATCAGCCGAAAAAACCCAGTCTTCCATCTCGAAAGTAAAGAAACGGGGACCGAACACTTCCTCAAACTTCTTACGGTTATTACGTTCGATAAGTACCTCTTTCGGAGAGAAATTATTGAGCAGCTTGTCGATATAGTCGATCGTTCCCTCAGCAGTCAGAAACTCACCGGTCGAAATATCCAGGAAAGCGACACCGCAAACTTCCTTCCCGAAATGAACGGAAGCGAGGAAGTTATTTTCCTTATGATTCAGAATATTGTCATTGATGGAAACTCCCGGTGTGACCAACTCCGTAACCCCGCGTTTCACCAGTTTCTTGGTCATTTTCGGATCTTCCAGCTGATCACAGATGGCAACACGCTTACCGGCACGGACCAGTTTCGGCAAGTAAGTATCGAGTGCATGATGCGGGAAACCTGCCATTTCGATAAACTGTCCCGGTCCGTTGGCTTTCTTAGTTTGCACGATACCCAGTATTTCGGCTCCTACCACGGCATCCTCGCCATACATTTCGTAAAAGTCTCCTACACGGAACAGAAGGACAGCATCAGGATGTTTCGCTTTAATATCGAAATACTGCTTCATTAAGGGGGTTTCAACTATTTTTGCCACGGGATATATTCTTTTATCATTTTTATTAAACCATGCAAAGGTACAATAAAAAAAAACATAACTTTGTCGATATATCTGATAAGAAACATCTAGGATTTATGAAAAGAACTATTTTACTCGCTTCCGGCCTGATTGCGGCCATCCCTTTTGTGCATGCACAGAAAAACAAAGACAAAAAACCGAATGTCGTATTCATCCTGGCAGATGACCTAGGATACGGCGATTTGAGTTGTTACGGACAGGAAAAGTTCAGCACTCCCAACATCGACCGTCTGGCACGCGGGGGCGTATGCTTCAACAACGCATATGCCACTTCAGCGACCTCAACTCCGAGCCGCTACGCCCTGATGACCGGCATGTATCCCTGGAAAAACCCTGCCGCAAAGATTCTTCCCGGCGACGCACCTCTGATTATCCGCGAAGATGAATTCACACTCCCCAAAATGATGCGCGAGGCCGGATACACCACCGGTGCCATAGGGAAATGGCATCTCGGCATGGGAAAAGGCAACATCAACTGGAACGAGACGGTAAAGCCGGGAGCCAACCAGATCGGATTTGACTACTCGTGCCTCATCGCAGCCACCAACGACCGCGTACCTACCGTGTATATAGAGAACGGCAATGTAGTGGGCCTTGACAAGAACGACCCGATAGAAGTAAACTACGAGACCAACTTCCCCGGCGAACCCAATGCCATCGACAACCCTGAAATGGTGCGCATGAAATGGCATCACGGACACAACAATTCAATCGTCAACGGCATACCGCGTATCGGATTCATGAAGGGAGGCAAGGCCGCACGCTGGCGCGATGAGGATATGGCCGACTATTTCGTAGGCAAAGTGAAGGATTATATCACAGCCAATGCCGACACCACATTCTTCCTCTACTACGGGCTGCATGAGCCGCATGTGCCGCGCGCTCCCCACGAACGTTTTGCCGGCGCCACCACCATGGGCCCGCGCGGTGATGCTATCGTAGAGGCCGACTGGTGTGTGGGACAGCTCATTGACCATCTTGAAAAAGAAGGTATCCTCGACAACACCGTAATTGTTTTCTCAAGCGACAACGGTCCTGTGCTCCAGGACGGCTACTATGACGACGCCGTAGAGAAAGTAGGCCAGCACAGTCCCACAGGCGGTCGACGTGGCGGTAAATACAGTCTTTTCGACGGAGGCACACACATTCCTCTGTTCGTATACTGGAACGGCCATATCTCACCGCTTAACTCCGGTGAATTCGTATGCCAGATGGATCTTCTCCCCTCGCTTGCCCGGCTCGTCGGCGGGAAGGTGCCCGAAAACCTCGACGGAATCGAAAACCTCGACGCTTTCATGGGAAAAGGCACATCCAACCGCAAGGATCTCGTGATCGAGGCCAAGAGCAAAGTGGCCTTCCGCACAGGCCCCTGGGTCATGATACCTCCTCACAAGGGAAAAGCCCGCAATGTCACAGGCAATGAACTTGGCAACCTGAAGGAATACGCACTCTTCAACCTCGTTGAGGATTCCGCCCAGGTCAACAACGTAGCCGACAAATATCCCGAGGTGCTCGAAGACCTCAAGCAGCGCCTCGCCGCACAGACCGACGGAAAGATCGTAAACAATATCGGTCAGAAATAAAGGCAGGGAACGAGCCACACGGCTCACCCGACGCACATATCCTTTCAAATTCAACAGTCCCGGTACCGGAAGTCCCGTGTATCGGGATTTTTCGTATATTTACAGCCGAAACCAAACAGGAACAGCCATTTCGATAAAGAATATTTAACCAAAGATTAGGGTCGGCATCCTGCTCGCGCGTCTTATCTCATAAACAGCTCTCCACACCTGCATATCTACGACATACCTTTCAGTCTCATCCCATGGATATCAGCGATTCTGAACTACTTCGGCTCATGCAACGCGGCGATTCCGGCGCGCTGGGAGTACTGTACGTGCGCTATTCAGGACGCGTGCGTCACTTCGCCATGGGATTTCTTCAGAACGAGGGCGACGCCGCCGACGTCACCCACGATATTTTCGTAAGCCTCTGGCAACAGCGCGCAGAGATTTCCGACGTGGAATCGCTCAAGGCCTACCTTTTCCGTATGACGCGCAACGCAATATTCTCCATATTCCGACATCGACGTATAGCCGAGGCATATATGGCCGGAGCCATATATCAGACAGAGGAGGCCTCCTCTGAAACCGAAGAGAAAATCACCACCAACGATCTGCTTGAACTCGTGCAGCTCACCATCGACTCGATGCCTGAACAGCGGCGCCGCATCTTTACCATGAACCGTTTCGACCATCTCACCTACGAGGAGATCGCCGGTGCCCTCGGCATCAGCCGCAAGACTGTCGAGTACCATATGAGCCAGGCTCTCGCCCAACTGCGCAAAGTATCGCGCTTTCTGCTCATGTTCCTGTAATGCAACGTGGCCCCTACATATTTTTTTGCAAAAATTTCATAATAAGCGTTAGGGTATGTTCCGCGCCCATGCGTCATAAATATGATATAGCATCACCGGCGGAATGCGCAAAATCAATACGCAACCGGTCTGCAACAATTTGACAAACCATTTTTAACCATTTAATTAAATCTATAACCCTATCACAATGAAAACGCTGACAAAAGGGCTGCTCTCCCTGCTGTGTATTGCCGCGCTTACGGCATGCAGCGACGACGATCCCACACCCGGCCCCGACAGTATGCACCTCTACACCACCGCGAGTACTGTCGACGCAACTGCGGGAGAACTTGGCGTCACCATCATCACCAACCGCAGCTGCACAGCCACCCCACAGAGCGAGTGGGTAAAAGCCACTCCGGCGGCAGGAGCCGAAAAAGGGATACATGAAGTCACCCTCTCCTACGAGGCCAATCCCGACAACACTCCGCGTGAATGCAAAATTCTCTTTGCCGGAGGATCCTACACGGTAACATATACACTCACACAGAAAGCACGTTAACCACGCAGCCATGCCACTACCACTGTCAGATTGCCGCCGCATCATCGAAGGTGTGTTCTGCCGCGAGGATCTTCCCGATGATCTGCGCGCAAAATTCACGAAATGGATGCTTGGCCACGAAAACGATCCCGCTCTCCAACAGGTCATGCTCGAGATATGGTCGGCCATACCCCAGAACCAGAGCGAGATCCCGGTCGACGGCCTACGTCGCCTCCTCCACGAGGTCGACCCGATCAGCGACAGTCAGGCTACGGCATGCAAAAAAAGTTTCTTCAGCCGCATACGCCGCCCTCTGGCTGCAGCGGCAATGATCGCCATGATATTCACTGCAGGATGGATGGCACCGCGCCTTTTATCCTCCGGCAGCGACCGCGACGTATTGTCCACCACAATTCTCGTTTCCTCGCCTGAATCGAAAGGCCGCTATGTACTTCCCGACGGCACTGAGGTATGGCTGAATTCCGACAGCCGTCTTAGCTACAGCAACGACTTCAACAGCATCGACCGCACGGTCAATCTGTCGGGCGAAGCCTACTTCAATGTCACGCACGATACCTCACGCCCGTTCATAGTGAATCTCGACAGCCTGCGCGTCGAGGTTAGCGGCACGGCATTCGATGCCATAAACTATCCGTTTGCTCCAGTACAGGTGGCATTGCAGCGAGGCAGTGTAAACATCACCGGAATCGGCCACGATATGGCTGTAGCCATGACCCCCGACCAGATAGTGACACGCATGCGCGGCCTGTCTGACATATCGGTAGCCCAGGCCAAAAGCGAGAACTACTGCGGATGGATGGCGCGCAAGCTCACATTCGACAACCGACGCTTCGCCGATATTCTTACCAATATCGAGCGACGCTACGCCGTAAGCATCGATGTGGCTCCCGACGTAAACCTTGAGAAACGTCTGTCGCTGACAATCGGCGACGAGACATTTCAGGAGACAGCCTCGTTGCTTGAAATGCTTCTCTCCATCGAGATCCGGAGCAACGGCAACAATGTTACCGTGCGCCCCGCACGCAGCCGCAGCTGAACGTCGCCGCGCGCCCGTTCCCACCCAGCCACATCTTACCACTCCACCTCTCCCCTCAATGTGCGGCCGCATGAATCCATGCGGCAACCCTAAACCAATC
>JAHZGZ010000080.1:0-8401 GCA_019420545.1 Bacteroidales bacterium
TCTCTTTTCTTATCCTATCGACTTTGACTGCCCTGTGGCGGTCAAGCGGGTGCAAAGTTAAGCACCTTTTTCGATATATGCAAATTTTTGAGGAAAAATTTCAATGCGCTGTCCGTTTGGGTTCTTCAACATTCTGTAATGCAGTCCGTTGAGGCAATTCCGGCGGCTTTCCTCCCGGTATTGCAGCGCAAATTTACTACTTATTTTTTAATTTCCCATCAATCCAAGCAATATTTTTCGTAAGTTTGCAAATATTCATATCAGCAATTCCTCCTTCCCATACTTTTAAGTAATGGATTCACAGATAATAAGACATCGTATCGAGGCCCTGCGCGGCCTCATGCGCACCAGCGGCATATCAGCCGCCATAATCCCACACGTCGATCCACATCAGAGCGAATATTTGACGGATCACTGGCATGTGCGCGAATTTTTTTCCGGGTTCAACGGCTCGGCAGGCACACTCGTCGTCACCCACGAATATGCTGCCTTGTGGACCGACTCACGCTACTTTCTACAGGCATCGTCGCAGCTCGAAGGCACTTCGATAGAGCTTATGAAAGACGGCCTCCCCTCCACACCCACCATCGCCGCCTATATCAAGAATGAACTGAAGCCCGGCGACAAGGTTGGAGTCGACGGCATGCTTTTCACAAAAAAGTCGCTTGATACCCTTGAAAAAGAGCTGGTCCAGGGGGGTATATCGGTAGTGACCGATTTCCGCCCGGCCGACACACTGTGGACCGATCGTCCGCCGCTCCCCTCCGCACCCGTATACATACTTGGCGAACAGTATGTCGGCGAGATGGCAGGCAGCAAGCTGCACCGTCTGCGCGAAGCCATCGCAAAAGCCGGAGCCGAGGCGATGTACATTACCGAACTCGACGCCATAGCGTGGTTGCTCAACCTGCGCGGCAACGACGTTGACTTCAATCCAGTGTTCACCTCTACATTATATATAGGTAAAGAGGGCGGGACTCTGTTTGTCGACGAGGCCAAGATAACGTCCGACGTCCGCGAATATCTCCGTGGCTACCGTATCGAGGTACGCCCCTACGACGACGCAGCCGATTTCCTGACATCGACAGCAACGGCAATCCTGGCCAATCCGGCCACCCTAGCCGCCGCCTTCGCCCGCATCGACGGAATAAGGTGGATATACGCCCCATCGCCCATACCGGCCATGAAAGCCGAGAAAAACGATGTGGAGCTGCGCAATCTGCGCCACGCGATGGTGATCGAAGGGGCTGCGATGGTCAACGCCGTTGCCGAAATCACATCACGCGTAGCTGCAGGAGATACCGTAACGGAGCTTGATGTAGTTGAAGCGCTGAGCCGATTCCGCGCGGAACACTCCAGCTACCGGGGCGACAGCTTCGGCACAATCGCCGGATATGGCGCTCACGGCGCGATCGTACACTATGAGCCTACCCCGGAGACCAACGCCACACTGCGCCCTGAAGGACTCCTGCTCATCGACACCGGCGGCCAGTATCTGCACGGCACCACCGACATAACGCGCACCATTTCGCTCGGAAATCCTACCGCCGAGGAACGCCACGATTTCACCCTCGTGCTCAAGGGGCACATCGCCCTGGCATGCGCACTTTTTCCCGAAGGGACACGCGGCGCACAGCTCGACGTGCTCGCCCGCCAGTTCCTCTGGCAGGAAGGCAAGACATATCTCCACGGCACGGGCCACGGCGTAGGTTATTTCCTCAATGTCCACGAAGGGCCGCAGAGCATACGCCTGCAGGAAAATCCCGTGGCGTTGCGTCCCGGGATGGTGACATCCGACGAGCCGGGACTTTATCTGTCGGACCGCTACGGCATACGTTGCGAGAACCTTGTGCTCACCATCGATGCGGGCACCAGCGAGTTCGGACGCTTCCTGAAGTTCTCCGTACTGTCGCTGTTCCCCTTCGACCGCACGCTGCTCGACTTCTCGATACTAACCGACGGCGAGATCAGCTGGCTCAACACCTACCACCGCAAAGTGTGGGCTGAACTTGCCGATTATGTCCAGGGCGCGGCACGCCAATGGCTCGAAGATGCCTGCGCACCGATTTCGCGATAACATTCATCAATTAAAATATCCTCCTCTCCCACATTATATAAAATGGCACTTATCAAATCAGTATGCGGCTTCACTCCGCAGATAGGCGAAGGCACTTTTCTCGCCGACAACGCCGCCGTGGTTGGCGACGTGACGATGGGACGCGACTGCAGCGTATGGTTCAACGCGGTAATCCGCGGCGACGTCAATGCCATACGCATCGGCGACCGCGTCAACATACAGGATGGTTCCGTACTCCATACTCTCTACCAGAAATCGACAAT
Organism: Bacteroidales bacterium; assembly: GCA_019420545.1. Classification (GTDB taxonomy): domain Bacteria; phylum Bacteroidota; class Bacteroidia; order Bacteroidales; family Muribaculaceae; genus Muribaculum. The sequence continues at coordinate 2,341 of JAHZGZ010000080.1, forward strand.
CGAAATCGGCAACGACGTGTCGATAGGCCATAACGTCACCATACACGGAGCCAAAATCAACGATTACGCCCTCATAGGCATGGGATCAGTGGTGATGGACAATGTAGAAGTAGGGCGCGGCGCACAGGTAGCCGCCGGTGCCGTCGTGCTGTCGAATACAAAGATCGGCGACGGCGAACTGTGGGCCGGTGTCCCGGCAAAATTCATGAAGATGGTCGACCCGGAAAAGTCGCGCGAAATCAACCAGAAGATCGCGCGCAATTATCTTGCCTACTCAAAATGGTATGGCGAGAATGCCCCCGAAGGGCGTGAACTGCAATTCTGACCGGCGTATTCAGACCTATATAGAAAGCGTCTGCCGTAGGGATGCGGCGTGCCGCGTTACGCCGCGTAATGCCACAGCATTGCATTATCAATCAAACAGTTCGCCGAGAATCTCCACCGACCGCATGCCGGTAAGGCGTGTATAGTGAAGCCCGTAATAGTCGAGCATCACCAAGAGGATGCGGCGCCGGTCATGACGGTTAAGGCGGAAGGCGCGCAGATTATCCCAGCGCATACGGCTCAGCATCACCACAGCGTCGGCGTCGGCACCCGTAAGGAAATGCCGGTGAAGCGGCGGGGTCGTCCGGAACAAGCATATCAAATACTGTTCCGGGGCGGTATGTGCCTGTGTCAGGCTCGATGCCGATAAATCGGCCGAGCCGGTACAGGAAGGCCAGGTGAAAGTTGGCGTTGCCGTCGGCCACGGAATCAAGCGCAGCCACGGCGTCGGCAAGAAAGTCGAAAAGCATTACATCGGCCTCCCCCTCGGGCAGCACCACCCCGAGCAATTCGGTCAGAAACATGGCCATCGACATCTTTACCGGATCGGCATGCACCATCGGAAGCGCCACCATAGCCCGCAGATCGCGCACGGAAGCAAGTTCCTGGCCCGAGCGTATATCGGCCACACCCTCCACCATGCTCAAAGGCATGGTAAGCGCACGCCGGCGTGCGGCCTCACGGCCCGAACCGGCAGGCAGAAGTACCGACAGGCGACCGCGCTCGCGTGTGTAGAGGGTGAGTATGTTGTTGCGGTCGCTGTAGCGCACGGTGCGCAGACATATGGCGTGAATCGGGGTCAACATAGCCTCAAAGTTACACATTTCCGTTCATTTTTCATTCCATCATAAGTATTCTCATCCACAGCATATGCTCCCAAAAGATTTTATCAGCCCGTTTTCAGGCCTTGAGCAGGCCATGGAGGAAGCCCCTTCGGTAAGTGTGCGCGTAAACCCGGCGAAAGGTGCAGCAGTACCCGACGGTGCAACAGCAGTACCATGGTGCCCGACAGGTTTCTGGCTCGACGAGCGCCCGCAGTTTACATGGGATCCGGCACTGCATCAGGGACTTTATTACGTGCAGGACGCATCGTCGATGATCGCCTCGCTCACGGTACGACGTGCTGTCGACGCAATGGGAGCCGGCGGCGGAGTGCTCCTGCTCGACGCATGCGCCGCTCCCGGCGGCAAGAGCATAGCCGCGGTCGACGCACTCCCAGCAGGCTCGTTTGTCGTGGCCAACGAGTATGTGCCCGCACGCGCCGGTGTGCTTGCCGAGAATCTGACAAAATGGGGCGCGCCGGGCATCATGGTGACGCGCGGCGATACCGCCCGGTATCGCAAGCTCCGCGGATGGTTTGACATCATCGTGGCCGACGTGCCATGCTCCGGCGAGGGGATGTTCCGCAAGGACCCTGAAGCTGTGAGGCAGTGGACTCCCGCGCTTGTCGGCGAGTGCGCCGCGCGGCAACGCGTCATCGTGGCCAACCTCTGGGAGGCGCTGCGACCCGGAGGCGTGCTGATCTACTCGACATGCACGTTCAACCGCGCCGAAAACGAAGATATGCTCGCATGGCTCCTCACAGAATATCCCGAGGTGCGCCATATACCTCTCGAGCTCCCCGATGAATGGGGCACGATCACTACCGACGGGTGCACGCATTTCGTGCCGGGCCGGGTGCGCGGCGAGGGTCTTACGATTTTCATGGTATCCAAGGGTGAACCTACGGCTCCGGCAACAACGTCAGCACGTCAGCAACGTCCGTCATCAAAAGAGCGCAAAGGGAGCAAGCCCGGCAAAAGCCCGGCGACGGCCATCCCTACGCAATGCCCCGAATGGCTCGGGCATCCAGCTGACTTCAACCTACAGTGTGATAAGGGCTGTATTACCGCAATCCCGGCAGAATGGAGCGCCCGTGTGCGCGACATGGCCGACAAACTTGATGTAGTGTCGTGCGGCATCGAAATAGCAACCGTAAAAGGTCGCGACGCCATCCCCTCGCAGGGTCTCGCCATGTCGACAGCCATGCGGCGCGGCGCATTCCCCGAAGTCGAAATCGGCTACGCAGATGCCGTCGCCTACTTACGGCGCGAGGCAATCGCCCTACCCGACGGCACACCGCGCGGATTCGTCCTGCTCACCTACGGCGGACGCCCGCTCGGCTTCGTGAAAAACATCGGCAACCGCGCCAACAACCTCTACCCCGCCGAATGGCGCATCCTCTCGGGCCACGTACCTGACGCTCCACCCCACGTACTATGATAATCTTTGACCGGACATTGCGGCTGATAGCATATAGCATGCAGAATGGCTGTGCCGTTGCGAAAGCGCATCAGCACAGCCATCTCCAATTGAAGTACCTAATTTAGTACCGAACCTAAAAAATCTTTTACCTTTTCTATTTCAGTCAGCAGCGCCGATAGTGCAACGGAGCACAAGGGGAGTGCGTACGCCCGGACGAACCTCACCACTGGTTATTATCACCGAATTGTCATCCTGCACGGGCACGGCGGTAGTGGTGACTGCAAGCGGGAACGGTGATTCGCACACCTCGACAAGTTCACCGGTCGAGGGGGTATAGCGGCGAAGCGTGCGGGTAAATCCGGGATGGTTGGGATCGGTGGGAAGTATCTTTTCCACACCGCCGAAAAACCATATGTCATCATCAATCGTGACAGCCGTGGCCGCCATCACCGGAAACTCGCAGTCGAGCAGCGTCCATTCGCCTGATTCGGGATCATAGACATATCCCGCCGTGCTCACAACGGTATCTTTGTCAGGGGCGAAATCGCGTCCACCGAAGAGATAGAATTTCCCACCGGCGCCTGCGGCTACACTGAATCCAAGCTCCGGCCCCGGCCATGCAGGCAGTTCGCGCCAGCCCTCATCCATCCGGTCGAGATCGAGCGTCAGGAATGTATGCGACGAGCGCTCGCCGCGATCGCTCCGTATGCCTCCGGCAAGATAGATCCTGTTTCCGACCATGGCACCTGCCGAGTTCGACAGCGGGAACGGCAGCTGAGGGAGACTGTCGGAGCGCAATACGGGTACACCGTCTTCCTCGGTCAGCAGCTTTACCGCAGTCGAGCCGCCGGAAGCGTTGTTTCCGCCGATAAGCATCACGCCTTCGGGAAGCGTCAGCGACACGCCATAGCCAAGAGGTTCAGGGAGGAAGTCAGGGAAAACCGACCACTCTCCTGAGGCGAAGTTGTAGGCGTAAAGCGTAGTGTGCCACACCTTTTCCGCACCGGTCCACGGGAATCCACCGGGAAAATTGGCGCCACCGGCTATCAGCAGGTTGCCGTTGACAATGCCGCCGAACGCACCTGCCACGCCGATATTGGCCACGCTGTCGACATCGGGCAGCGACAGAGAGCCGTTCCATGCGACTTTTTCCGCCGGGCTGCTCTGACGGCATCCCGACATGACAGCCAAGGACAGGCAGGCGGCAGCCAACGCGCCACACGATAATACTCTTGCAATCATGTTCAATATGCCAGGGTAAGGGTGACGGGATAATGGTCGGAAATATATTTCACGCCATAATCGGGCGAATCAATGACCTCAAACTCAAACGGCTGCACATTGCGGTAGAATATGTGGTCGATGTTGTCGTTTTCCGTAACCTTGTTGGTCGCGCCGTAACGGTTGAGACTATATACACCGGGATTTACCACGTCAGCGGTCTGACGGGCTCCCGACATCCAGTCATAGAGATTCTTGATGGATGGACGGCGTGCGTCATCAGGATTCCATGACGCATTCATGTCGCCGGTAACAATCACAGGCATATCTTCGCCGGCTTTCTCCTTCATGCGATTGACGATAAGCTGTGTACATCCCGATCGGGCATCATTGTCGGCAGCTTTATAAGGAAGGTGTGCGTCACACAGATATATGTCCTTATTGTAAGTCTTGTCATGCAGACGCACCCACACGGCTGTGCGCACCTCGGTATCGGTTGCGCCCCATCCGGGAGCCGACTCCACGTCGGGGGTAGTGCTGAGCCAGAAGTGCCCCTTTTCTACAAGGTCGAAACGCGATTTGCGATATAAAATCATCGTAGCAACGGAAGTGACCGAAGTAACGCCGTTGTCCGACGCACAAAACGAGCCGTATGTATCGCCAAGCTCACTCACCAGGAAATCATGCTGCGCGGGGCGCACCTCCTGAAGTCCGGCAATATCGGGCATGACATCGCGGAACATATTGATACACGGGCGCTGGCGCGCATCCCAGGCATTCTCGCCGACATCAGCACCGGTAATACACCTTATATTGAATGACATCACCATCATTTGCGGTTCATCTGCACCATCATCACCACCAGGATCAGGAGTGGGATCGGGCTTTTCAACCGGTGCGGGAGTCGGCTCGTCATCATCGCCGCCACACGCCAACATTACCGGCGACATGAGCAACGGCAATGCGAGTAAGTAGATTGCTTTCATATTTATATGGTATTACATCTTGTTTTCAAACTGTTTACCGTTTCCATTCGGGATATGCCGGATCGAACACAGAATTGAGCACATGAGCCAGACGGTAGCCCGCTTTCAGCACCTGATTTTCGGCAATCGCGCTCATATTCCGTATCAGATCGGCACTCTCGGCCTGATTGAAATTACGTTCGGGAGTAAGTATGTCATACAGCGACCCCATAATGGCGGCATTCTCCTCGATCCAGTCGACGAGCGTACCGGAAGCGACAGCCTCTTTCTCTTCTTTCGGGCAGCGGTCGAGCTGATACTGATAGTCGGCATAATACCACTTGTGGGCAAGATCGAATATCGCGCTGTCCCAGAAGGGATGAAACTTATACTTTACACTGTCGAGATAGAAATACCGGTTCTGGGATATACCCTCGAAAAAAGTGTGGCTCGGACAGTGCATGTCTCCCACGAGATGCACAAGTATCTTTATCGATACCGCGACAGCCGAATCGGTCATCTGGCGATAACCGCCGTTGCCCACCTTGTCCATTTCAACATTTATGCCGTCGTATACACGGTACTGCTTCTTCTTCCACATCTTGTGCTTGCCGGAGGCGTCGACCGCAGCACTGTGGAGGCCGTTGGTATGGCCGTATTCGGGAGTGCGGCGCACATTGTCGAGCCACGAAGCATAGTACACGATCGAGCGTCCGCCAAGATATTTCTCTATTTTCGCCCTGGCTGCGGGAGTAAGATTGGCCTCGGCTATGGCGGCAACGGCGTCGTGGCCTATCTTTCCGAAGGCCATGGCCTGACTGCATGTCAGCAGCAATACTCCAAGGAGCAGGAATTTACAGCATAAAGAGTGTTTCATCACCTATCTTTTTTCGTAGATTACAGGATGTGGAAGCGCACAGAAGTCCTCGTCGTCGATCATCTTGTATGTAAGGCGACGCACAAGGTTGTCGCGCACGTCGCGCATGTCGGGGTTGTCAAAGAGGTTGACGGTCTCATACGGATCGGCCTCGATGTCGTACAGCTCAAACATAGGCCGTGTCGGCGAGAAGTACAGTTTGCTGAACTCAGGCGCAAGTAGCCCGCTGTCGTTCATCTGCTTCAGTTCCACGAAATGGGGATATGCCGCGACGTCGACAGGCACACACGCTTCCTGAGGCAGGATATTGTATATCAGCTTATAGCGTTCGCCTACGATACAGCGCTGCTGGTCGAAGCACGACGTATCGTGAGGCAACGCGTTAGTGCCATGGTTGGCACGCTGCGAAAACACATATCTGTCGGCCGGA
>JAHZGZ010000080.1:8411-10314 GCA_019420545.1 Bacteroidales bacterium
CTCACCTGCTATAGTACGCAGGAAGCTCACACCCTCCATCTCCGAAGAAGGCTTCACACCGCTCACGTCAAGACACGTCGCCGATATGTCCATATTCGACACTACTGCATCGCATACTCCGGGAGCGATATGTCCAGGCCAGCGAATAATCATCGGCACACGGATTCCGGGATCGTACAGAGTGCCCTTGCCCATGAACTGCGCTCCGCCGTTGTCGCCGGTAAACATCACGATCGTGTTCTCCGCAAGCCCCGACGTGTCGAGATAGTCGAGAATCTCACCTATATCCGAGTCGAGACGATTTACCTCATCGTAATATGCGGCAAGATGGCGGCGCACTCCGTCGGTATCAGGATAGTATGGCGGCAGAGTAAGGCTTGCGGGATCATGCACAGACGGGGCATCGTAAGGAGTGTGCGGATCGGCATAGCAGAGCTGGAGGAAGAACGGCTTGTCCTTGTCGCGGCTCTCCATGAATGCATGGAACTGCCGGTTGGACTGGCCATGCGTCTCCCCCTTTATGGCATCAATCACCACCATGCATGTGTCGACGCGGTCGGGGAAAGTGACCATATCGTGCTCCTTGTAGTAGTCGGCCACGATGCGGATTCTGCCGGGACGACCGGTAATGCCCGACACGGGGCCGTCAAGATGGTAGCCGCGCCCGGCAAGTCCGGTATAGTATCCGGCCTCACGCAGATCCTCGGGGAAAGTACGGTAGCGCCGTGCAAGCGGCACACTGAAGCGGCTCATATTTACAGCCACGGGGGTACGCCCCGTCATGATCGAGGCACGCGACAGCACACTCTGCGGCGAAGCCGCATAACAGCGGCTGAATCTAACCCCCTGCGAAGCAAGGCGGTCGATATTAGGCGTCTTTACATCAGGATTTCCATCGCACCCCATAGCAAACGCGCTATGATCATCGCTCACCAGCAGCAGTATATTGGGTTGCTTCTGCGCCGGAGCCGTCAGCACACCCAACATAGCCGCTATGCCTGACATACATAAAGGGACAGTCGGCACAGAAGCACGCAATATGTCGGTTATCTTTCCCATTTGGGATAAGAGGGATCAAAGACGGAGTTGAGTACATGAGCCAGACGGTAGCCTGCCTTCAGTACCTGGGAATCGCTGAGTTCCGACATTTTACGCACGAGCTCCGACGATTCTGCCTGGTCGAACTGGCGTTCGGGGGTGAGGATGTCATAAACAGGACGCACGGTGCGCGCATTGTCTTCCTCCCATTCGGTAAGGGTGCCTTTCACCATAGCTTCTTTCTCCTCTTTCGAGCAGCGGTCGAGCTGATACTGATAGTCGGCATAGTACCATTTGTGGCCGAGATCGAATATGCCGAAGTCGAAAAATTTATGGAACTTGTATTTCTCGCCGTTGAGATAGAAGTAGATGTTCTGCGACTGGCCTTCGAAGAAATTGTGGCCGGGGCAATGCATGTCGCCCACCATATGCACAAGGAGTTTTATCGCAACGGCGACAGCCGAGTCGGTCATCTGCTTGTATTTGCCGTCCTCAACCTTCTCCATCTCGTTATTGATGCCTACATGGGCCATATAACGCTCTTTCCAGAGCTTCTGCTTCCCGTTGGCGTCGAACGACGAACTGTGCCAGCCGTCGGTATGCTTGTACTCGGGAGTGAGACGGATGTTGTCCATCCACGATGCATAATATATTATTGAGCGTCCGCCAAGATATTTCTCTATCGTGGCCTTGGCGGTGGGTGTAAGATTGGCTTCGGCTATCGCAGCCACAGCGTCGTGGCCGATTTTACCGAAAGCCCATGCGTTGGCGCATATAGCTACAGAGAGCAGCGCGGTTATGATTCTGAGTTTCATTATTTTTTTGTAAAGCGGGCCCGGAACCGGGGTATTCCCTGCTCCGGACC
>JAHZGZ010000081.1:0-9887 GCA_019420545.1 Bacteroidales bacterium
TTCTGCGCCGGAGTGCCGCCCGACACACTTACCGAATCGAAACGCACGTATGGAGTAGATGACTTGAACACCTCGCGGCGCAGATGACGGGCTTCGGCAGGAATACGTGCGGTGATGCGTTGCGTTATCGAGTCCATCATCGACATCGCCTTGTTGTACCCGATAGTATATATCTCCTTGGCGAGAGGGAAGTCAAGAAGCCCGAACTGCTGCACGGGCACACGTATCTTTATCCCCTCGTCGGCAGGGAGCGAGTAGTCATTGTTCTGGATTATCATGTCCTCCAGCTGCTGGAACATGTTGTTGCGATCGGGCTTTGTGTCGGGTGCGCTCACGTCGACGCCGATCATTATGTCGGGCGCGAAGTCTGTGCGCATCACATCGACAGGGAAATTGTCGTAAATGCCGCCGTCATACATAAGCACGCTGTCTATCTCGATCGGCTCGAACACCATCGGAAACGACATCGAGGCACGTATCGCATCGCCGAGCGAACCGGAGCGCATCACCACCTTATGCTTGTGGTACACGTCGGAAGCCACACACCGGAACGGCACGAACAGCCGGTTGAAATCTCCGCCGCACTGTGCCGAATACCGTGCGAAAAGCTCCATGAAGGCAAAGTTCATGGGGAGCGGATTGATAAGCGAGGTGGGGAGGATACCCGCTGTGCCTACAGAGTCACGCAGACTGAGATTGAGTCTGACCATATGGGGCGTAGGATCCTCTTTGGCGTAATAGTAGATATATGCCGGATCGATTGTGCCTGTCGACCAGTAGGAGAACTCCTTCGACTGGAGCATCGCAAGCATCTCGTCGGTAGTGAATCCGGCGGCATACAATCCGCCGATTATGGCACCCATGGATGTACCGGCAATATAGTCGATAGGTATATCGTTGTCCTCCAGCGCCTTGATTACACCGATATGGGCGATGCCCTTGGCACCGCCTCCGCTGAGCACAAGCCCTACCGACTGCTGTCGCGACATATCAGTGGCACCTTGCACGGCACGGTTTTCGCCATGGCACGGCAGTGTGCTGCCCCAGAGAATCGTAACTGCAGCAACGATATGGACTACACCTCGCCGGAACCACCCGGGCAATAAATCAGACAGTACCATCGGAGATAAACGAATCCTTGAATCCTATGAAATAGAGCACGCCGTCAAGCCCGATCGTCGACAGGCTCTGTCCGGCGGTGGCCTTCACCTTGGGCTTTGCATGATAAGCGATACCGAGGCCCGCGGTGGTGAGCATGGGGAGGTCGTTGGCTCCGTCGCCAACCGCTATCGTCTGTGCGATATTGATATTCTCTACCTGAGCCAGCAGGCGCAGCAGTTCGGCCTTTCGCGCTCCGTTGACGATAGGGCCGATATGTCGTCCGGTAAGCTTTCCGTCGACAATCTCGAGTTCGTTGGCATACATGTAGTCGAATCCGAATTTCTGCTTCAGATAGTTGCCGAAATATGTAAATCCGCCCGAAAGTATGGCCGTCTTGAATCCGGCGCGCTTGAGCACCTGCATCATGCGCCCCACACCTTCTGTCACAGGCAGGTTTTCAGCTATCTCGCGCATCACGCTCTCGTCAAGCCCCTTGAGCAGCCCGATACGTTCGCGGAAACTTTCATCGAAATCGATTTCACCGCGCATGGCGCGCTCGGTGATGCCTTTCACCTTATCGCCTACGCCGGCGCGCATGGCCAGCTCGTCGATCACCTCGGTCTCGATAAGGGTGGAGTCCATATCGAAGCATACCAGACGGCGGCAGCGGCGATACATGGTATCCTCCTGGAGCGAGATGTCAAAATTCTCGGTAGCCGACAGGCGCATGAACTCGCTCTGCATGCTGCTGATATCGCGCGGATTACCTCGCACCGAAAACTCCACGCATGCCTTTGCTCCGGCAGGCTTCGACTCCTCGAGGGGCACACGACCCGTAAGGCGCTGTATGCCGTCGATATTGAGCTGCTGCTCGGCGATGATCGATGTGACGGCCGCGATCTGGCGCGCGGTCAGCTGACGCCCCAGGATAGTGACTATCCAGCGGTTCTTGCCCTGCATCGTCACCCACTCCTCGTATTCGGCAACGGGAACAGGGGTGAATCGTATCTGCACGTTGAGCTCCGATGCCTTAAACAGCAGATCCTTCATGATGTTTCCCGACAGATCGCCGGAAGTCTTAAAAAGAATACCGAGCGAAAGGGTATGGTGGATATCGGCTTGGCCAATATCGAGAATCGAGGCATCATAATGTGCGAGGATATCGGTAAGCGCGGCAGTCACGCCTGGACGGTCGTAGCCTGATATATTGACGAGAATCAGTTCGGTGTTCATGTGGAGGGAAGTATAGATAAACGCGTGTGATATAAATATTTAGATTCTCGCCGCCGTCAGCAGTCGCAGTGATAGCGTACAAGCCCTTCCATGGGGGTGCGGAGCACGATCGAGATGGTGGTGTCGAGCGCGGCGGCAGCCTCCTCGAGCACATTGCGGTAGTGGAAAGCGATTGAGCCTACGAAGCCCACCGGCAGACTGCGGTAGTTGTCGTACTGTGCCACGTTGCGCACGAAGAATGATTTGAATTCGTTCAGCACGAGGCGGTGTATGGCCGGTTCCTCGATATTTTTCAGCAGGAAGGGGGTGACGCTCGCCAGGAAGCGGTTGGGCATCGGTTCCTTGTAGACGCGGCGCAGAATCGACGACGAGTCAAGATTGTATTTATCAAGGAAACGGTCGCACAGCTCGCGCGGAAGCTGATTCTTGAGCACGTCGCCGATAAGATGGCGTCCGAGCACGGCACCGCTCCCTTCGTCGCCGAGAATATAGCCAAGGGGGCTGATATGGTCTTTTATCAGAGTGCCGTTGTAATAGCCCGAGTTGGCCCCGGTACCGAGTATGCATGCTATGCCGCTCTCTCTGCCGAATATGGCACGTGCGGCACCGAGCAGATCGGAATGCGCCTCAACGATGTCGGCGGGGATATTGGCACGGATGGCACGGCGCACCGTGCGGCACACATCCTCGTCGAGGCATCCCGCACCATAAAAATACACTTCAGTGACTTTGCCGGCGAGATCGCCGAGCTGGAGCATCAGTTCGTCGTCGATATATTGTGAAATTTCTTCTTCGGTAAGTATCAGCGCATTAATGCCGGAAGTGAATATCTGCTTCACTACCGTTCCGGCGTCGACCAAAGCCCACTCGACCTTGGTGCTGCCGCTATCGGCAATCAGTTTCATTCTCTAAGAGTTTGTTTAATCTTTGAGTAGCTACGTAAATCTTTCTCAGAAACTGCATTATCTGAATTTAACCAGTTTCTTAATTTGCAAATTTAGCAATTATTTACGTAACCGTCCTCCCCTCCACCCCGAAACTTCCAAAGGGATAATAATATTATTATTTTCTGTGCTCGCCCGGTGAGAATCCAATATTTCGAAATTGCGGGCAATGCAGAGAATGCAGGTTATTTCAGCTCCGACTCAATATCTTCTATTGATGGCAGGGAACTCTTGAATTCGTCAGGAATGAATTTTGTTAACTGAAATTCCGCCACCCCGATGGGCTGCGATGAGGATTCGAGCGCATATTGAGCAAGTACATTGTCTTTATCCTTGCATATCAGAAGCCCTATGGTCGGATTGTCATGTTCGGGTTTCAATATATGATTTACTGCCGTCATGTAGGTGCCGAGTTGCCCTATATCCCCGGCTCCGAAGGTAGCCGTCTTGACTTCGATAACACAATAGGCGTGCAATTTTATGTTATAAAACAGTAAATCAATAAATTGCTCCGTGTGTCCTACTTTAAGACGGTATTCTTCACCGACGTAAGCAAAGCCGGATCCAAGTTCAAGTAGGAATCGAGATATATTTGCCATTAGAGCCTTTTTCAGTTCTCGTTCCTTATAAGGCTCGGTCATTTCGGTAAAATCGAATATATACGGGTCTTTGGTCAATTCTTGGGCCAGATCGCTATCGGGAGCCGGTAGTAGGCGAGAAAAACTTGTCAACGCTTTGCCTTGACGCAGATGCAGATTAGTGTCAATAAACGATTTCAGCACGTTTCTCGACCATCCTTCTTCGACAACTTTATGAACGTAGAATAGTGCGGTTGCCGGATTATCCGAAAATTTGTCAATGATAATGCAATGATGCCCCCATGGAATTGAAAAAATAACATTATCGGTAGTATCCGCAGAATTTCCAACAACTTGTTGGAAATTTACATTTTGAGAATTGCCAACAAGTTGCGGGCAATTTGTAAATCCCTTGCTATAAAGAAGATACATCTTCTTCATGTAGTATAGATTTTGCGGAGAAAATCCTTTGCCCTCCGGTATCTCCTGACGTAAATCCTGACTGAAGAATTTGAAGAATCCACTGCCATAAACATTCTCAGCATCACGAGCCACGATGTCTCGACCGAGCGACCAGTAGAAGCGTAGCATCTCGCAGTTCACTTGGGCAGCAGCCTTAATCTGACTGCGGCGGTATCGTTCTTTTAACTCCTGAATCCACCGGGAGTATTCGGCATCGGTTTTAATCAGTTTGCTCATGATTTTTATCTTCTTGTAGTTGATCCAATTACAAAAATACAAAAATAATCTGATACTGAGGGCATAATATATTCCTATAATCGACTGTCAATCCAAAATCTCTTTTGAAATATCCGATCGCATTGATGCCCTTATGCGCCAACGGGGCTTATCGAAGAAACAGTTTGCCGACGCCCTCGGACGCGCCGCCCGAGCGAAATCACCAAATGGCTAAGCGGTCAGCACAACTTCACCATCGCCACACTCGCAATGCTCTCATCCTTCTTCGGACAGCCGATTATTACAGTCGCTTGAATTCTGTACGAATAATATTATGGCAAGCTGCGTTACTCCCAATGCGGCGAGTATTTTGTTCGCATAGGCAACGCGAACAAAATGCAATATTATAACCAACCAAAAACAGCCATAAAAAAATAAAAACTTACCCTGAGCGCGCTGTTCTTACGGGAAGCGGGGTAAGTATGTTGCTGCGAATTTACAGTTTTCCTTTGAAATAAGGAAATTATGGCAAAAAAGATTACACACAATACTATCCGTTTCAAAAGGCTCCAGTCAGCTATCTATATTCAGCATATAGCCAAGCCTACATATATTTATCGACCCCATTATCACAATAAACAGGAGCCTCTGATTCAGCACGCAGCATATGTGCAAAATTTTTTGCTTTATTATACATGAATTTATCTTCATGCCATAAATGGTAAACTATTCCACAAAACTTCAGATACTTTTTCTTTATACCGCTCCGTAGCATTCTATTTCCCAAATCAAGGTCTTCGCCGCCCCAGCCCTCAAAAAACTCATCATATCCATTTATACGCATAAAATCCTTCCGATAGAAAGACATATTGCACCCCAATGCATTCGATTTATGGCGGCGATAACGTAATGCCAAACATTTTGCAAGAGGCATCATACGTATGGAATTCTCAGATTTACTTTCAATTCCTCTCATGAAACAATTAATTGCTTTAGGATGCCCATTCGCACATATGCTTTCCGTTAGTTTTTGTCCAAGGTTAGTGCGTCCACCCTTCAGATAATATCCAGGCGAAGCCATTGACAAATGATCTTCTACAAATTTCGGATGAAGATACACATCTCCGTCTACTTCAATTATATAGTCACCTGTAGCTGCCGCAATGGACTTATTCCTCATCATTGCTAACCTAAATCCGTTATCTTCATGCCAAATATGAACAATTGGCACAATAGATTCCTTTTGGAGTTCTTGTACCGCCTCAAAAGTTGTTTGTCCGGAACCATCATCCCCAACAATAATCTCATCGGGCAGACGAGTCTGTTTAAAAATACTTATAATACAGACTTTTAAAGCATCAGGACGATTATACGTAGAAACGACAATAGATACCTTTGTCGATTTCATTTCTTGTGAATTCATACTAACGTTTCAACTATATAAATATTACGATAATTTTATTCTCATTATAAATCATATCTCCAATCTCGATCCATCATCGATAATGATAATTCCTCATCATAATAAAGTACATACATGTGAGCCACATCTTTTGGGGATTTGAATATGGCGATATCCGTTGCGGAGTCCAAGCATATCCTGAAAAGGGAATGTAATGGAGTTGAGCATAAATCCGATATGCCGCTTGGGCCGCATTCCTTTCCATGGAGAAAGGTCGGTATAATATTCCCAAAGCGACTTATAGGGATTAAGACAATTCTCGTGCCATGGCTTATGGCGCCCTGCAAAATGCACTATTACCGTATTAGGTATCTCGCTGTCGATGGCGGAGTCGGATGAAGGGCTGGTGTGACGTCGGCGCCGCAGCATCCCCTCCTGCATGTTCCAGCGATGAGACAGATGTATCATCTCCTTATAGAGGACGGCATTGAGTAGATCCTGATCGTGGGCTACGATACGGCTACGGTTGGCATTTATCCATTTCATCAGCCGCTGAGTCACATGATACTCGCGCCAGTAATCGAGATTAATCAGAAGTACTCCGGCATTGAAGATGATATATGATAGCGGAAGACATAGGCGCTCGAGCGTGGCGGTAAAAGCGCTGTTCATATCTTCTACTGCGGCAAGAGCATAATTGGAAATATCCGTATTCCAAAGAGGCTTTAAAGACCCTAGTATCAACAAGTCGCAGTCGAGATATATTACCTTGTGGATATCGTCAGGTAAGATTTGCGAAAGGAAACAGCGGAAATATGTAGACAGACTTATATAGGAATTGTCACACATAGGAATATCTCCGTTATCGGAGTGTGGAAGTTTTCTAATGAGTTCGTCTCCTACTAAATACAGCCGTAATTGCTGTCCATAGGTATCTTCCACTATGTGACGCAGTAGTTTAACGCCATCGTCGGAAAGGGTGGCTGCTATGATATGTATGGCTACTCGTGAGTCTCGGTTATTGTCGAGTAACGACGTGAGCATTATACCGCAGTAAGGCACGTAGTGTTCATCTATATTACATACTATATCCATTGGGCTTTTATGCTGGTCTGGACGGACTGTTTTATTGTATGGTGCTAATGGTGCAGAATCCGGAAACTTTTTGGACGAGGAGTGTAAAAATTTGGGAGTAAAATAACTTTTAGATAACTCTTTAGGGACTTCGCTTTTACGGGAGGTATGAAACATTTTAGTGAGATTTGCACATGATATCAGCAAATTAGGGGCAATCCGGCCAAGACAATAATAGAGACATTCCTTACTCAGGCTAAATCCGGAATGTTTCATCGCCCACCGCAGATAAATTCTTGAATCCGCCAGAAGAGATTTTATCATATCTTCCATTGTACGTTTTGGTACAATGTCAATATCAGCTACCAAATTACCGCGAGCAATGGATTTAGCTACACGCATATTGCCTTTTATAATATTTGACGCAATAGATGGGGTAATATCTGACATCGGAACCATTTCTCTGAATTGCCGATTCCTGGTTCGGACGGCATCATAATATCCTTTCAATTTTTCCAGTCCTTTATTTCCGACGATACTTGATTGGCGCTGTCGATAATGATAGCCGTCTATATCATAGCAGCATACTATCCAATTAGATTTCAGTATCCAACATAATATATTCGACATGTCCTCAAAGGCTCTTATTCCTTCCGGATTAAACGATATCAGTTTGTGACTGAATACTTTATTCCACATATAGGAGTGAAACATCCGATCCTCACATAGTAAAGATGCCATCTCTACAGAATTATATATTCTCCGAAACTTAGTTTTCATCGGAAATGTATGTCCCACATGCTCATAAAGCAATCCTCCGATTGCAATGTCGCATTTTGTCGCTCCGGCAATATTAATCAAGGAAGAAAAGTAATCCGGTTCAATCCAATCATCAGGATCGAGAAATCCGATATAATTCCCTTTTGCATGTTTCAATGCCTCATTTCGCGCATCACCAACACCTCGATTAGGAGTATGCAATACATGAAACCGATTATCTTTAACAGCATATCTGTCACATATCGCTCCGGATGAATCAGTCGATCCGTCATCTACAATAATTGCCTCCCAGTTGTCAAAATCTTGTGCAAGCAATGAGTCAAGACATTGACATAAATATTTTTCGACATTATATACAGGTACAATAATGGAAATATCGGGATTTATAAGTGTATTATCCATCTGCTAACCAAAGTTTGGCTATAGAATGATTAATGCATTGTTCACGCACGAACTTTGCATTAATCATCCTATAACGGTCTAATTATTCCCAAGTAAAATTATAGGTATAAGTCTCACTATCAAATTGAGAACCTATATGATAGACATTTCTATTTACGACACATTTAATTGGATAACCTTGATCGTCAATTGTCCAGGAAAAAGTCGATCTACCAACTCTTACAGGAAGATGTGGCATTGCTTTTCCATATATCCCAAACCAATAATAATACTCCCAATCTGTCATAATGCGCCAATCATTCATTAGCATTATATTACCAATATTTGGAATAGGTGCAAAAACTGTCAAATCCGTATATTCAAAATCTTCGGTACCATAATATGAATCACTATATTTATACTCCACATATGATACATCGCCCTTTAAATTATATGAAATATTGCAATAAGAGATATTTCCCATATATGAATTTTCCCAACGAATCAGTTGACCATTTGAATTATAAGAGTATTTATATTCTTCTCCATAATCTGCTAAAATGGCACAACCATTTTCATTCAACACAACTAAACCTGGGTCATAATCATCTTGTCCACACTTTATCTCAGCAGTTGTTCCACTGTAATTAATCCAATATGCATCTGCGGCATCACTACCCTCTTGAAATGAGATAAGACGTCCGTTTTCCCACTTAGGATTTCCATACTGTATAAAGGTGCCTTCTTCATCAGTTCGAGTGATTGACAGGAGTTTGCGGGATGGGCCGTTGTTGCTCGATGAATCGTCTTTGTCATCTCCACATGCGGCGAACATACATCCGCAGATCAAAAGAAGGATTAATGACTGAAAAACATGAATTGCATTTTTCATTGTTGAAATGTGTGCCGCCGGACTCACCTCATTGGCGAAAAATTTTGCACAAAAAAAGCGTGAGAGTCTGTATCTGTTGTCCGCTCCCACGATTCGAGGCCTTCGCATTGCCCATCTCAATGGAACGAACAACGCAGAAGCCCACACGCTATATGAATACAATGCACCTCAAGCCATACGCACACGCGCAAGCCTAAGGGACATGAATATATTCATATCCACGGGCATCTATCGTTGTTTTCATTCTTGATTGAGATATAAGAAGTTGCGAAGTTCCGAATCGACAAGAATCAAACGTCTGATAAACGCTCTTTTATAATTATGTATTTTGTTGCCCAAACTCTTTTGCGACAACATTTGTCTCCCACCTCACATTGCCCCACGAGTGAGCATCTGCAATGCGGGTTACGTCTGCAAATATACTATCTATTTTTATTAATCCCAAATTCAGCACTTTTTTTCACACGACAAAATGCAAACAAAATGCAACAGATTACGCAAGACTGTTCAGGGAACAGTTCTGGAAAGCAAAGAACATGCCTTGAAGTTGAAGAAGTTGAAAATCAAAATATCGCCTGCGACAAAAACCACATAGGCAGTTCCATCACTTTATATATGAAAATCACCAAGAAAAAGTGAAGAAATAAGCTAAAATCCATGCGGATAAATTGAAAATGGCCAGGTAAATCTACACGAAAAATAACCTTCATAGACAAAAATAACCATACCAGGGTTATTTTTCGTGCAATGGATAGTGTCGAAGTCCCGTTGTCGTCCTCCGTTAAAGTCACGATCAGCGGGCGAGGTTGAGGTTGAAGGTGATG
>JAHZGZ010000081.1:9897-14481 GCA_019420545.1 Bacteroidales bacterium
CGTAGGTAGAGTTGGTGGTAGGATAGGCCGAGGAGGAGATGAGGGGGGTATTGATCTGATGGTCGATGTAGGCCGAGATGGTCATGCGGCGGCTCATCACGTAGGAGGCGGAGAGGTTGAACCCGATGGTGCGCGTACCGGATGTGGCCTGCGTGTAATTGGTCTCGATACGGCGTATGAGGGCCTGCGTCTGCTGATAGGAGAAATCGGCGTTGATAGTAAGGTCGTTGGATATGCCCTTACCCGAACCGCGCATCTTCAGCACGGTATTGAAGCCCACGATCTTATAGCCCACGCCGGCAGTGATGTTGCGCGTGTTGGCCTCGACGAGCTGCCCCGCATCGGAGTTGAGCGTGAGGGTGCGGCCGTCGCGATACTCGGCGTTGAGTTTGAGTTCGTTTTTGAGCGTAACGGCCAGACCGATCAGCGGAGCGAACTTCTCGGTGATCGACACTGTGGAGATATTGTAGGGCGACGACGGTATGGGGGCGCCATCGGCATTAGGCACAAAGCCCATGTCGCCGTTGCCCACCTGCATCCAGTTGAGATACGAGCCATATGAACCCACCGTATAGGTACACTGGTATGCATGGCTCAGGGTGATTGTCTTGAAGATATTGTTCAGACGCCCGATGCGGATAAGCCCGTCGTAGGTCACGCGCCAGTTGGGGAGCATGTCGGCAAGCTTGGGGAATGGGGTGAGATAGATCTTCCTGGCGTCGACCCCGGTATAAGCCGCGATGAACGCCGGAATGAGCACGTCGGACGACGCACGGTTGGCCTGCCCTACCGATGTGGAGAAGGGGCGCCCCGCATTGGGGTTGTCGGCCATAAAGCCGCCGGTGGGGTATGTCGTGCCAGCATACCGGGCCTCGATACGGCTCGCTATGACAGGTATGTTCTCAAGGAACTTATTGAACGCAGCACTGTTGTAGCCGTCCTCGGCACGCGATGTGCGCAGGGCGGTGCGCAGTGCGCAGTGCGTCTTGGTATAGCTGCCGGTACGCGTCGTAGGCATATCGGCATACATGAACTGTACCTGATTGGAATGATTGTCGGTACGGTTGTTGGTAAGCTTGATCTTCAGGCCGCGTATAGGCTCAAGGTCGATATCGAGGTTGAACTCGTTGGTGGTCGACCATATCGACGGCGACGTCTGGTTGTCGTCGATCATAAGCCATCCGCGCTCCTTGGCCTTGGCCACGTAGTCCTCACCCGAGAATCCGAAGGCAAAGTCCAGACCGGGCGACATCGGGCCGTAGCTGCGGCTTTGGCCGAACACATTGCCGATATCGGGGCCGAACAGCGGCAGCGACATGGAATGGCTCGTGCGGTAGCGCACGTTGACCGAACGCGTCATCATGGCGAAGCGCACGGCATGCTCACCTACTTCGCGCCACAGCGATTTATCATCCTTGAGCACCTCCACGACGGTAAACTTGATATTCTGGTCGCCGCGGGTGAGCACCTCCACTGAGTTGAGATCCTTGACACGTGTCGACACGACAAACGGCTTGCCGTCGGTAGTGGTTGCCGTGACCTTCACCTTACGGTTGCGCAGATTGTGGCGTATGAGCAGCGTTGTGTCGGGATTGAGCTTGAGCGTCCGCTCAAAGCGTTTCGCCTTCTTTGGCGCCGTCGGGCGCTTCGACGACGAGAACCGCTGGTTGATCTTCTTCAGATAGGAGAACTTATTGTAAAGCCCCTCAAGGTTTACGCGGCCGTCGAAATTCCACGCAGCCTGATTGGCGATAGTGTTGCCCACCTTCTCGCCGTCGACGGTAGCTCCGCGATCCCACCGGTAAGTCGCATTATAGGTAACGGAGCCTGTGAGGAAATCAACCACTGGGATGCGCGAGAACGGCGCCTTATAGTTGGCGGTGAATGTCTGGTTGTAGGCCCACGGAGTACCGAGGCGCAGTATCGAGCGTATCACCGTGTCGCGCCACTCCTTGTAGCGGTCGGGGAACAATCGACGGTTAACCGCCCCGACAGGCTCCTCGATACGCGCCGACGTATTGCTGGAGAAGTTGAACGTAAGCTGCTTGGTGAGATTCCACGTAAGGTTGAGCTGGCGGTCCCACAGGAAGTTCTTGCTTACCGACACCGGGAGCTTCATCATCTGGTCGACCTCTGAGCGTGTCTGCTGCTCGTAGTAGTAGCGCGACATCGTTGTCAGGAACGATATGTTGGCCGGCAGATAGTTGACCTCCCACTCCTTGAAGAACTTGAGGTTGCGGTTTTTCGACTTGAGCCAGCCGAACGGCTTGGCGCCTTTCAGATAGGGCGACCAGCTGTACTGCAGCGAACCGCGGTAGTCGTTGGTATTCTCGTACTCGGTGGTCGGGTCGGAGTTGTGGCGCTTGTTGAACGAGAAGTTGAACACGAAGTTGGCCGGATCCCATGGCATCGGCTTCTCCGAACGCCGGTCGAACTGCAGCCCCGATATACTGAAGCTCTTGATGGTCGACTTCTCCACGGCATAGTCGCGTATGGAGTCGCGCTCGGCCTTGGTGGCAGCCTCGTCGAGGGCATCCTTGAGAAGCACATCCTGGTCGAGGGGATTGTATTTGGGCGACGTGGTTTCGTTGCTCACCGAATAGTACACGGGAGCTTTCAGCTTGAGTTTCTCGGGGAAAAAGCGTCCCATATCGGCCTGCACCGCGAAGTTAAACTGGCGGTAGTCGTCCATACGGCGCGCGTTGAGCGGCTGATCCACCCCGCCGAATCCGGCAGTCTCGATATGTGTGCCGAAATTAAGGGTAGCGATGTCGCTGACGCCGATATTTACGTTGGCCTTGGCGGCCCATCCGCCCGACTCGTCGAAATCGGTGACTTTAAGCTCGTTGACCCACACGATACCGTCGCGTGCGGTCGAGGCGTTGTTGCGCACGCCGATCATCATCACGCGCACGTCGCTGAGCGACGGGTTGCCCATCACAGCCATACGGTTGGCCTCATTGTCGGGGTCACGGCCCGTATAGAGAGTGGTGTACCCTACTCCGCTCGTCGGATCATGCTTGGCACGGTTGCGCTCCTTTTTGAGATTGACAAGCTCCTGGAGGGCGAAATCGAAGCGGTTGGAAAGCGGCCATACAGCATAACGGTCCTCTACGTTCTCCTGATCGTACTTGCGGTGGGGAGTGAGCGTAAGGGGTATCTCATACTCGTAGTAGTTGTTCTTGATATCAGAGCCGAGGCGAAGGAATATCGACAGCTCGCCGCTGCGCAGGTTGGTGATATTATCGATCAGGCTCTCGGCATGCACCCACATCTGCAGACGCTTGTAGTTGCGCAGATCGTGCTGTGTGTTGCGGTACACGGCACGTGCGTCGCCGGCCTGCAACCCGAGCACCTTCAGCGACAGCGACTGCTCGTTGAGCTGGAGTATCTGCGACTGGCCCGGGTCGGTGGCGCGGGTAACGCCGGGAGGGAGCACGTAGTTGACAGGCTCGCGGCCGGCATTCTCCTCGATGTTGACCACCGATATGTCGAGCTCGCCTTCGGCCGGAGAGTCGCCGCGGGTGTTGAGCGAATAGTCGTAGGGGCGCCACTCGCCGCGCACAAGCTCAAGGGTGGCGAAGCGCAGGTGGGTGGTGGCCTTGAATCCCGTCATGAACATGCGCATGAAGCGCACTGTCGAGAAGTCGTTGATCGATCCCACTACACGCTCGTAGTCCGACAGGGGTATCTTGAACTGATACCATTCGGCCATCTGGGTAGATCCGTCGCGGCATATCACGGGCGAGACCTGCTTGTCGGTGATATAGTTCTTGCCCACCACCAGATCCTCGGGGCGTATCGACACCTTGTACTGGAAGTAGCGCTCATACTCGTTGAGGGTGTTGTCCTGATTTATATCCTCTACATCAGGCCCCGTGCGCGAGCTCTGATAGAGCGGTTCGGGAGCGTCGGAGGGTGAGAGGGAGTTCCCCTCCACGCCATTATAGTGCTTGTAGCGTTCAAGCACGCTCAGGCGCTGCTCGTCGTAGTCGTAGCCTCGATAGAAGTGGTAGTTGTCGCCGGCAGGGTCGTTGAATGGCGAGAACTGGTCGGAATGCATCCTGTCGATGGCGTCGGGAGCGAGCTTGCGGCGCAATCCGTCGAGGTATTCCGAATAGGAACTGAACATGAACTCCTCGTCGTTCTTGAGACCGTCAAGACCCACATCCTGCACCAGACGCGACCCGGCATTGTTGTCGAAAGCATAGGTCAGCGAATTCTGGCGCGACACACGCCCCCACACGGTCTCCTCAAGGAACTGGTTGTTTCCATCGTAAGGTATGCCGTTCTCGTAGCTCTTCAGTCCGTCTTTGAGTATATCCTCGCTCACCTCGCCGAAGTTGATGTAGAAATCGCCGCCCTCGGTGTTGGGATTGTCGGGATCGAGGAAGGGGTTGAGCATCCAGAACTGCACGTACTCTATGTTGGCCTGCTCGAAATTGGTATTGTCCAGTTTGCGCATGATGCCGCCCCAGCGCTTTTCGGGCTGCATGAGGCGCCCCTGGTCGTCGATGTTGACGGCATCGAGATTGTAGGGGCCGCGCTCGGTGGGATAGAACGACAGGTGGAGCGTCTGTATGA
>JAHZGZ010000081.1:14491-27519 GCA_019420545.1 Bacteroidales bacterium
GGCCAGCTGACGGTCGGGGAATATCTCGGTCGAGGTAATCTCGCGTACATAGGGATTGGAGAGCTGCTTGAGGTCGGAGGCGATGTAGCCCGGGCAGAGCGACGAGTTGCGCTGGGTGAACATGCGGTCGATGTAGTACCACGAGAGCAGGGCGCGGTTCTTGCCGTAGTCGATATTGTTGCTGAGCGCCGCCTCGGGGAAGAGGGCGCTGTTCCCCTGCTGATAAGGGGTAGAGGCGAGAGTCCAGGCATAGGGGGAGCGGAGGTCGATGCCGGTCTGGGTCGACTCGAAATCGTCGACATACGACGAGCCGCGGTTGGTGCCGGTCTTCTGCTTGTGAGGCTGCAGGCGCGCGGCCTCGGCCTGTATGCTGAGGGTCGAGGGCTGAGTGGCGTTGACCGTGGGTATCTTGTTGAGGAGGTTGGTCAGCCACATGAACCGGGTGTTGTAGGCGAGATTTATGCCGAACATGGTGTTGTTCACGGTCTCGTCGCCGATATTCACCTTTTCGGTAAGGGCCTTCTCCGAGAAGTGCATGATCGTGGCCCCGAGGTTGAAGTCCTTGCTGAACTTATAGTTGAGGTCGAGCCCGAGGAGGGTCTTGCGCTGGGTGTTGAACATCGACTGGTTTTCGAGCGTGACCGATATGCTCTGCCCCGAGTCGATGATGCTCTGGTTGGTGATGGTGACAACGCCCATGGCGTAATCGACGGTATAGTCGGAGTTTTCGGTAAGACGCACTCCGCCGGCCATCACCACTACCGATCCGCGAGGCACATTCATGGCATTGAGGCGTATCTGCGAGCCGCCCGATGCCTGATACTCGCCGGAGATGATGAATTTGTTTTTGTGGGCGAGCTGCCGCGCCACCACAAGCGTGGAGTCGTAGAGTTCGGGATAGGTGTAGTTCTCGGCAATGACCGGATTGCCTATGGCCTTTTCGAGATGCGATCCGAAAGGCTCTGCTACGGGGAATATGATCTTGCCGGTGGAGGCCAGCACTGTGTACCCCTCGATGAAGTCGAAGAAGCCGTCGGGATTCCCCTCCTGGTTGGAGTCGAGACGGTCGAGGTTCATCACCTGGAGCAGCGGCTTGTCGGTGAGGCCGGGCACGGGGAGATAATTGATCTGCGTGCCTGTAGTGTCGCTCAGATACTTGATGTTGAGGCGGAAATTGCTTTTCTCCACCTGATATGCGCCGAGTGAGTACACATTCTTCATCATGAGCTTCCACATCGGCACCTTGGGCGACGTGGTGGTGTTCTTGAGCATCTTGACGTAGAGGGCATCGGACGATGTGGTGATGTCGGCCGAGAACTCGCCGACCTGGAACACCTGCCCGCGGTAGGTGTATTCGTAGGCCACGCCGAGCACCTCGTCGGCGTTGAGGGCAGTCTTCAGGGATATGTAGCCGAGGGTGGAGTTGAGCGTGTATTCCGACGACTGGAGCAGACGCGCGCTCTCCACCTTCTCGAAGTCGCGTCCACCTTCGATGCCGAATGCCTGAAGGGGGTCGAGCGCCTGGGTGACGGTGTTGATGTTGCGTGCGCCGGGATATTCTGTCTTGATGATCTCAAGAAGCGAGTTGGAGGTGTTCGACGGATTGGGTACGGCAGGATTCGGGCGCCAGTAATCGTTGGCAAGCACCTGGCTCTCGCCGAGATCCATAAACGACACTATGTTACGCGACTGGTTGTAGTTGCCGCTCTTGTTGGTGACCCATACCTCGATGCGCGTAATCTTCACTCCCGAAGCCACATAGGGTAGCTTGGACGCGAACGTGTCGTAATTGTCGCGGAAGAAATGGGCCAGGAAGAAGTGGCGGTTCTGGTCGTACTGGTCGGCATTTACCGAGAATTTCGTGGTCTGCACGCCACCCTTGGTCGATACGGAGCGCGACTCGCTGTTCTGCTGCGAGACAAGTGCCGTGGCGGTGAGCTTGCCGAACTGCAAGGTCGACTTGATACCGAACAGGGCGGAGCTGCCGCGTATCAGCGACGATCCGGTGGTCATCGACACGTTGCCGGCCTCGATGCTCTTTACGATATCATCTTCCTTGCCTTCGTAGGCGAGGGTGATATTTTTTGAGTCGAAGTCGAAAGTGGCGTCGGTGTTGTAGTTGAGGCCGAATTTCATGCGGTCGCCGACTGTGGCGTTGACATTGGCCTGTATCTTCTGGTCGAAGTCGAAGTATGTGCGGCGGCGTGCCGTGAGGGAGAGGGCCGGGTTGTCGGTCTTGTTGCTCTTGACACCCATCGACACCTGCACCGAGCCTGATGTCTTGAGTTTCACACCGCCCGGGCCGAAGATTTTTTCAAGCGGCCCGAGGGCGAAATTCATGTCGAGCACGTTGAAAGGCTCTTTCTCCTTGGCACCCTGAAGCAGCTCGCCGTTGCGCTTGTTGAAGTACTGCTGCATCGACTTGCGCAGCTGCAGCTGGTTGTACTGCTCTGGAGTGAGCATGAACGGCGTGGCGATGTCAAACTCCCCTACCTTTGTGCGCACGATGTAGCATCCCGATTCGATGTCATACTCCACTTCGGTGCGGATATTCGAGGGAGTGGTGAGGTCGGCGGCAAGTTCATCCTCGGCAAGCGCCTGATAATCAGGCGGAATGGTAGGCATCAGTACCGGCAGTCCCGAACTGTCGGCCACCGGCGACAGCCCCTGTTCGGGTACGTCGCGCGATGGTGGCGGCGGCGGAAGTATCGACGGATCACGGTACTGCGGGGCCGCCCATGCCGCAGGCACCGCCACACCCCAAAGCACAATAGCCACGACAGCTGCCAGAAACAGCGTCGCGGTATATCGGATTGGTTTGCAGCGCATTATCGGCTCCATCCACCGTCCAATCGGCTCAGTCGGCCGCAAGAAATGTATATATGACCTTGGCCTGAAAAGTCTCATTCACGAAAAGATGCCCCTCATGTGCAGGCATCCTCATGTTCTATTAACGTACCCCCTGCCCCATTTATTTTATCGCCTGCATGCATTTGCCTTCCACATTTACGTCCTGCATATTTACCGGATCAAGGCAAGCGGTCAGCGCCAGCGGCGGTAGGCGTAGCCGAGCATGGAGAAGGCGGCGCGGTCGAGTTCCTCGCGGAACTGGGGGGCGGCGATGGAGATGAGCAGGCGTGC
Source organism: Bacteroidales bacterium (assembly GCA_019420545.1). GTDB lineage: Bacteria > Bacteroidota > Bacteroidia > Bacteroidales > Muribaculaceae > Muribaculum. The sequence goes on from JAHZGZ010000081.1 coordinate 17,633, forward strand.
GCGGTCAATCATGTTTTTGCCGCGGAGGTTTACGGCGCCGTATTCCGTGACAACCCAGTTGGTCTGGAAGCGCGTGGTGACAACGCCGGCGCCAGAGGTAAGCACTGGCTTGATCTTGCTTTCGCCACGCGAGGTGGTCGACAGCATTGCGATGAACGACTGGCCACCCACGCTGCGCGACGAGCCGTAGACGAAATCCTGCTGGCCACCCACTCCGGAGTAGATGCGCGTGCCGATGGAGTCGGCGCATACCTGACCCGAAAGGTCGATCTCCAGACACGAGTTGATGGCAGCCATATTATGGTTCTGCGCGATGACAAACGGGTCGTTTACCCAGGCTATGTCGCGGAATATCACCGCAGGATTATGGTCGAGGAAATCGTATAGCCGGCGTGTGCCAAGTGCAAGCGAAGCCACCGATCGGCCCGGCTCTACCTGCTTGCATGAATTGTCGACCACCCCCGACTCTATGAGCGGCATCATGCCGTCGGTCATGGCCTCGGTATGCAGACCCAGATGCTTGTGCGAGCCGAGCGAATGGAGCACGGCATTGGGGATAGTGCCCACACCCACCTGAAGCACGGCCCCGTCGGGGATCTGCTCGGCGATATACCGGCCGATGCGCAGCTCGTTTTCAGTAGGAGCCGTGTCGGGAGTCTCGGCCAGCGGATCGTTGACCTTCACCAGCGCATCGATGCGCGACATGTGTATCACCGAGTCACCGTAAGTAAACGGCATCAGCGGATTGATCTGCGCGATGATCACCTTGGCACACTCCACCGCCGCCGGAGTAAGATCGGCCGACACGCCGAACGACACATAGCCGTCCTTGTCGGGAAGAGAACAGTTGATGAAAGCTACATCAATGTCGATCGTGCCGTCGCGGAACAGCTGAGGCACCTGCCCGAAAAAGCGCGGTGTGGTAGTGGCATATCCCTGGTTGACCCAGCCGCGCACGGCGTTTGACACGAAAAACGAGTCGATAAGAAATGAATCCTTCAGCGCCGGATCGCACAGCGGCGACACCCTGCGCCCGAGGGCGAAAGCATTGAACAGCACCACATCGCGCAGTTCGGGACCTCTCTTGGCAAGCGCGGCAATGAGGGCTTCAGGTATCGAACAGCTGCCTTGAACGAATACGTGGTCGCCGCTCTTTACCATCTTCACAGCCTCTTCCGGAGTCATATATCTGCATTCCATATTCTACTTCACTTGAATTGAGGTTTTTTACACATTTCCCCAAGTTTTGTGCAAAGATAAGATATTTTTCCGAAAACGAAAGTGCGTATACATAAATTATACATTATCCCCACAAACCATACCAATTATTCCAATCACGTGAATATGCCACATACATATCCTAAACATAAAAAACACTGTGCCGAACGATATCGACACAGTGTTATTGATAAGAACTTGTTTAGAGCTTGTTTAATAATGGAATCTCAACGGATAGCCACCTTGAGTGTCGCAGAGGCATCGGCAGTCTGTGCCGACACAACATATACACCCGGGGTGAGGCCGAGAGCTACTACTGTGCGCCCCGCACCTATCTCGTATTCGCCAACCGATGCTCCGGAGGCACTATATACGGTGAGCACACCGGCGGCAGAAGAGTCGACAGTGACATTACCCATAAGATCGGCTCCAATAGTAAGCGCTTCAGTGGTAGCTTCTACAGATGGTATAGCCGAGCTTTCATGCTTATAAGGAGTGTACAGGCCGACTATTTCAGCTTCATCGAGTTTGTTGAACAGTGTCGAGCCAAGGAGAGTCGCCTTTCCGGTCACCACATCGATTTCATGGATAGCTCCGTTGGCCGAATCGCCTGTATGAGCCCAGAAGAGACGACCGCTGTTGTGGTCAAACGCCATAGACTGAAGATACTTGACATTGGTTACGCCGGTGGCCCCTACAAGAGTTGCTTCGGCAGTAGCCGGATTGACAGAGTAGAACTTACCGTCATCGCCTATGGCATAGAGTTTGCCATTGACATCGCAGGCGAGAGCGCGCACGATAAATCCGACAGATCCTACCGGTTCAACAGTGCCGTCCTCAGTGTTGACTTTTACAAGCTCCACATTTGCATTCTCGCCGTCGGGACGTAGAGCATACATCGTGGATGTCGAGTAGTCATAGGCCATGTCGAGAATATAGTCCTCGGTATTGTCAACGGCACGCTGCACAGTCCAGGTAATGGGATCGATCTCCACAAACTGCCTTGAAGCACCGTACCAAGTGGCTGTATATCCATAGAAATGCCCGTCGACATATTCACCGGCGATGACGAGAGCATCATTTGGCGTAACCTCACGGAGGAAATCGGCGCTTTCGGGGTCATTGCTCTGAATAGTCATGAAGCCTGCATTTCCGTAGGCACTCCAGCGATAACCCGTAAGCTCTACGTTTTTGATATTCGGAATGAGTTGTGTACATGCGTCGTTGGCAACAGTCTGATCGCCCTCGACCGATGTATAGGCTGTAAACGTGTGCACACCCTCGGTCATTTCGATATCAGCTATCGTTATATCAGCCGACTCGCCCTTGTTGATGGTACCTTCGAATGTCTTGCTCACGGGAGCATTGTCGTTGAGGCGCACATTTACCGGGAATCCTGTAAGCGGCTTCTCGCCGAAATTGGTTACGGTAACGGTAACGCTTACCGAGTTGCGCACGTCAACCGATTTTACAGGCGAAACGAATGCTGTGACGCCGGCGTCGATATCGTTGCTGCGAGAAAGGGAATCGGAATATGCTTTGGCCGACTCGCCGTTAAGATAAACCGATGACACGGCATAGACGTACCGGCCCGAAACGAGCGACGCCCAGCCATCGTCGGTAAACGACAGTTCCTTTACGGGCGAAGCGGTAAGCTTCTCCCATTCGCCGGACTTTTCAGTAGAGCGGTAGACATTGTAGGCACACTTGGGTACATCGGAATTCCCGGCTATGGCAACTTCTGCGCCCGGAACAATGCAGTTGGCCATGATACACCAGGGATAATAGCCGTCGTATATGTAGCCACCCTCGTCACTCCATTTGAGCTGATTGTTGCCACCGGTCTCGGTACTTCTCTTGGCAGTACCGAGAGGATATTTCGAGGCATTCAGACATTGTACGCCGACGATGTAGTCTTTTCCCGGTCGGATTTCAACGGGATTGTCAAGTTTGACGCTTACCCATGACCCGGATTCGGTAACGAGTTCAGCCGGGATTACCTGTGCAGTAAGCTCGACATTATCATCGCGCGTTCCTTGCCATACTTTTGCTACAAATGTACCCGCCGATGCATTAAGATAAACCTTGATCTCACCGATGGAGATACCGGCCATCTTCTTTTCAGCAAGAAGTTCCTTGCTATAGTAGTGACCTACATTGTAATTGGCACTTGAGTAATCGCCTCCGTCATCGTCGACTTCCGAAACGTCGCCTACCGATTTCCATCCGGTAACGCCGTCGCGCGACAAAGGATCAAGCCATGCCAGGGAAACGGAGCTGCCGTCGGGGGCTACAGTAGCATCAAGACCGTATGGGGTGATAAGCGAACGCTGAAGTTCTGTGGTACCTACTGCTATCTCGGTTTCGGAAGTATTGTTAAACTCCACGGTAAATACATCGTAAAGCGGATATTCGATTCGTAATGCGTAGTCCTTGCCCGAGTATACGGCGTCAAACTTCCAACGTCCATCGGCATCGGCTGTAACCGAAGCTTCCTCATAGCCGTAGAGACTTACCACAGCCCCTGCAGCTGGCTTACGTGTATCGGCGGCGATTACCGAACCCGAGAGTACGTAGTTTGCAAGCTGACTCATCGTTATATCCTTCACAGTTGCGTGGCCGTCAACAATAGTAATATCGGTGGCGACGTCCTCATAGCCGGGAGCCGATACAGTAATACCGGTGGCAGCTACAGGTACATAACGGAACGAGAACGCTCCCTCCGAATCGGTGACAGTAGTCAGGCCGGCATATGCGGGAATGCTTACAGCAGCACCTGAAATAGCACGCCCGGTGGAAGAGTCGGTAACTTTACCCGATAGCGAGCCTACCTTGCCCGTGGTTATGATGAAGCGGGTGGAAGGTATCTCGGAAACCGCTTTATCAGAATAACCCGGGGTCGGTAGCGATGTTATATCCACATCGCCCGACACATACTTCATAAAGCTTCGGGGGGCACCGCCAAGTTCAAGCGAAAGGAAACGATCGGAATATGATCCGTTAGGGCTTCCATCCTTAATAAAGGTAACGATGATATTTCCGCCATCATAAGCATAAGGTTCGGAAAGGGGGATCATAATATCACGTATACCGTTGCCAAGCGTGATTTCGCCCTTGTAGACCTCTTTTGCGCCCGACATGTCGGCATACCCGGCAGTCAGATCGGTCAATTCGGTAGGAGCTATGTAAATTCTTATCGGGAAAGTGAGATCGCTATCCACGCCGCGGAAAGCACGGTATACCATGGCTGTGATATCGCCCTGTACAAAGCGCAGATCATCGGGAGTATAGATGGTCTGTGACACCGCATTCTTGTCTGTGAGATCAACAGGCAGACGCTTCAACGCATTGTTGCGCTCGGAGGTCTGTGCCACTCCCATATCAGCCTTATCGCTGCCGAACACTACGGCCGAGGTGTAGCCGTCGACAGCCGACTCTCCTGCCGAATTGACAGCAATTACGGAATATACACACACTTTTCCTGTCGGAGCAGCGATATCAGTATATGTAGTGCCGCTTACGCCCGTAGCTACAACTTCAGCAGTGCCGTCGACCTTACGGATGATCTTGTAGGTGAGATTGTCAAGGTTGATAAAGCCTTTGTTGGCACCTGCTGTAGGAGCTGTCCAGGAAAGGATGATCTTTCCGTCGGCTGCCATTGCCACTACATCCTTTGCAGGCGCAGGAACGTCCTCGCCTATATATATTGTACGCACGGTCGATTTAGCAGTCTCTCCCTCCGAATTTTTTGCCGAAATAGCATAGGTATGTGTCCCGGCGGGAACAGATGCGTCGGTCCAGGTGGCAGCTTCCCCAATGCTTACGTCATCAAGCGTGGCGATCAGCTGATTGTCACGATATACAAGTATCGACAGAGCGGCAAGAGCCTGTCCGTTGGCGGTCTTTGAGGGATTCGTCCAGGAGAGTGTTGCGGAAAGAGCTCCGTTTTCGTCTGCTTTAGCGGTAAATCCGGTCGGTTTGGACGGCCCGAGCTGATTGTTGACATATAGATTGTCAACGCTCAAGCCGTAAGAATCCGAAGTTTTGTGGCGGAAAGCGATATGGATAGTTTTACCGGCATAGTCGGTAAGAGCACGCTTGAAAGTATATATTTCTATATCATCCATATAGCCGTTGTCGACTTTTTCGGTATAGAAAGTCTTGAAGTCGTCGGCTGCCGTGCCGGTCTCGGAAATAAGTATCTCCATAGGCTCGGTACTGTTGATATCCTGGGCGGCATAACGGAATTCAAGCACATGGGCATTATTGGAAATAGTAATTGCCGGAGTGATAAGCCAGTTGTCCTGAGCGGCATAGGCCGTATAATCGGCCGGATTACGCTTAAAAGAAATGGCAAGTTTCTTACTGCCGCTCACCTGGTCGACCTTAGAGCCGCCGTAACTTATCCAACAATTACCGTCACCGTCATTGTCAAGCAACGACCATCCGGATGGCGGGAATGTATCCCCCTCGAAGTCTTCGCCAAGCATCACCGACTGGGCATATCCCGCAGGAGTCGCCAATGTGAGCATCGCAGAAAACGCCATTGCAAGTAAACATCTATTCATACGAAACAAATTTTATGTTGATATATCACTAATTCCTGATTACATCGATTATCTCAAGAATTTTACATTCATCCAACAAAATTATACATTTTGCCGCAGTTTTCAAAACAATACATATAATTTCCCAGAATAAAGATCACATTTCAAGCGAATGTCTAAAATGTGGTTTTTGAGCTTTTCAATGAATATTTCACGACCGTTAAGGGTAAACAAGTGTTGAAATGTCTTAAATAAGTAACTAACCAATCATATAACTATCCATGAAATTGCGAAAAAGGATAATCGGTGCACTTGCCATAGTCACCGCAATCAGCCTCAATTGCCACGCTGCCACAAAAGAGATGCCCACAGGCAATCCGCTGGTATTCGGCAACAACAGGATCACACTGATCACCCCTACCCTGTTCCGCCTTGAAAGCACTACCGACGGAAAATTCATTGATCAGCGCACGATGTTTGCCTACGACCGCACATCGCTGCTGGCCGACAGCCTGTATTCGGTAGAACTGATCGATTTCGCCGCCGCCGACAAGACGCAACCCGACCTGAAAGTGCACTATAAGGGGAAGAAACATCCCGTATACCGCATCACCACCCCGGCTCTGAAAATCGAGTATGTCGACGACGGCCAACCGTTCTCAACATCAAATCTTACAGCATTCTATACTCTTCACGGCAAAGATAAGGTTTTTACTATCCGTCAGATTGCCAAAGGTAACCTCGGCGGCCCGATCGAGACTCTTGACCGTGTATCGGGCGAAGTCCCCCTCGGCGACGGTCTGCTCAGCACAAGCGGCTGGTATGTGATCGACGACAACCGCGCCGATTTCCTTGACAAGGACGGCTGGATCACACCACGCCCATATCTCCCGGGCCACCTCCACGATCTGTACTGCTTCGTCTATGGCTCCGACTATAAGGCTGCCCTCAGAAGTCTCGGAGCGATATCCGGCCGCACGCCCCTCACGAGGAAATGGGTGCACGGAGTATGGTACAGTAAATACCACGATTATACCGCCGATGAATTCCTCGGAGTGATCGACGAGTACCATCGCTACGGATACCCGCTCGACAATGTGGTGCTCGACATGGGATGGCATACCAACATTACCGCCAACGGACTGGGACACAACGGCAAACGCTACTGGACAGGCTATACCTGGAACCGCGAACTAATCCCCGATCCGAAAGCGCTTATCGACACCATCCATTCCATGGGGCTCACACTGACGCTCAACGATCATCCCCACGACGGTCTGCGGCCCGGCGAGGAAAACTACCCCGCATTTGCCCGCGAACTCGGCTACGATCCTGACGGAGAGAGGATACCTCAGTTCGACCCCTCATCGCGCCGCTACATGGACGCACTCTTCCGCCACGCCCACGGTCCCACGGAACAGATGGGCCTTGACCTGTGGTGGGTCGACTGGCAGCAGAATTATATCTATCCCTACCTTTTCGGCACAAATACGCGCACCCTCCCATGGCTCAACGAACTGTTTTTCCGTAGAAGCACCCGTGGAGGCAAGCGCGGCGCCACCTATAGCCGATGGGGCGGTTGGGGCGACCACCGCCACCCGTTCCACTTCTCCGGCGACGCCTATACCAACTGGGAGACACTTGCCTTCGAGATCAAACTGACCATAGCCAGCGGAAATGCCGGATGCTTCTTCTGGGCCCACGACATCGGCGGCCACAAGGAGGTCGGGACTCCCGAACTGCTGACTCGCTGGGTGCAGTTCGGCACCATGTCGGCGGCACTGCGCATCCACTCATCGCGCACACCCGAATACGACCGCCGTCCATGGCTTTGCCGCGATTCTGTAGCCGAACGCGCCATGCATGCCGCTTATCGTCTGCGCTCGGAGATGATGCCCTACACTTACAGCAGCGTACGGCAGACATGCACGGAGATGATACCGTTTACGCGCCCTATGTATATCGACTATCCCGACACGAAAGAAGCACCCAAATACGGCAAACAATACATGTACGGTGACCTGATGCTGACGGCTCCTATCGACAGGGAAGGTAGCGGCCCCGCGCGTACCGCAAGCCAGACGGTATGGTTCCCCGAGGGCGATGAATGGTATGACTTCTTCACCCACGAGAAGCACTCCGGAGGCAGCGTCGCAGAGATAGCCAAACCTCTTGAATCGTTCCCCCTGTTTGTCAAGGCCGGCCATGTACTGCCGATGCAGCCTTTCACCGAACGCCCGGCAAGCGAAGTGCCTGCTACTCTTGTGCTCAGGGTATATCCGTCGGCTGACGACTGCTCCAACACCTACGAACTGTATGAGGACGACGGCATAAGCATGGAATACGAGTCGGGCGCATATGCCGTCACCCCACTGCGCTACGCGCGCAACGGAGAGTGGCACACCGTAAACATCGACGCAATGCAGGGCCGCTATGCCGGACAGCCCGATAAGCGCTCATATGTGATCGAGGCAGGTACCGCCGAGCCTTGCGACGTTACTGTGAACGGTCGCAAGGCCCGGGCAATGTATGACAGCGAGAAAGGGATATATACGGTAAGCGTACCGGCATCTCCGGTCAGGAAAAACGTTACCGTACGGTACCGCTATCTCTAAGAAACTGTTTAAAAATTATTTTACGTTTTTCAGATTCCGCAACACATTAAGGCTGAGGCAAATCTATATGCTTGAGGACAAGGACGGTCTTACCGTCCTTGTCTGTCATTACGACGGTACCGTTTTTACCTGTCTTTGCATGCTCCACGCTTTCGAGCGCCACAAGCAGAGCCGTCTCTGTAGCCATATGCTCCCGCTCACACATCATGCGCGTTGTAGCTATGTCGAGAAACTGTATGCTGTTGGTTTTATCGGGGTCGATGAGCAGCGAACCGTTCATGATGTTGCATCCAGTGCGGCCATGCACCTTCTGCTCGGCGATATCGATCACCATCTCGACCTCGGTATTGGCATTGGGCTTTCCGCCGATCTCTATGGGAGTCCATGCTCCGTTGAGGAATTCCATGTTGTGACGGCGCAATACCATTATCGTATGCTTCGAAGCATCAAGCAGATCAAGATACAGTTCGTGGCCCTGCTTTGCTACGGTAAAGTAACGGGCATTTTCAAGTGCCTGATTGATGGCTGCTTCAAACGGAGCATCGGCACATGCCATCATCGTCGAAATCACATTGGATATACGCAGTGTCTGACCCTCTCCGGTAGTGAAGTTGCCGTTGACCGTATTGCATCCGTTGTTGCCATACATCCTGCCCTCCGACACCGAGAAATTGACGTACGGACGTTCCTCGCCGGTGACTTTCTTTCCACCGACAGTCCATACCGTCCATTCTCCGTCCAGTTTTGAGGCATCGGTATGCTTGATTGGCGTTACTGTCTGTGCTGGCTGTTCTTTAGGCACGGTTATGACTTTTTTATTGCTTTTGAATACTCCGCATGATGAAAGGAGTAATGTTGATGCTATTATTACAAGGAATTTGCTATTCATACCTTTAAGAGTTTACTTATCTTTATAGATATAGACAATCCGCAGAGCAGAAAGTTTAACCGGCTATAACGGCGCCGATACTGACAGACCGTCATAGGCAAGGCCCACTCCGGACGGCAAAGTCGGGTCGACATTCGCATGAAGGCCCAGGCCGTCGGCAATATGAGTGAACCATGTGGCGCGCGGCCGCACACGGGCCACCACCTCAAGCGCTTCATCTACCGACATGTGACTGTGATGAGGCTTATATCTCAGGGCATTGATCACAAGGGTATCCACGCCGTCAAGCAACCTGTAGGTCGATTCGGGTATCGTCTTAGCATCGGTGATGTACGCAAGTCCGCCTATGCGGAATCCGATTATCGGAAGTGTATCGTGCATTACCGGAAGCGGTGTCACTCTGATATCTCCCACCATAAACGGCACGTGGGGATCCACCTCATGAATGGCAAACGTGGGCACTCCGGGATAAGGATGCTCGCGGAAACAGTACGGCACCCGGTTGCGCAGGTCGGTAGCGACGTCCGCGGTACAATACACCGGGAAATGTCCGCCTGGAAGCGAGTGGCAGTATGAACGCAGATCGTCAATACCGCCCACATGATCGTAATGGCTGTG
>JAHZGZ010000082.1 GCA_019420545.1 Bacteroidales bacterium
TGTCACCTGACCGGCAGGGAGAGTAACCTTATCGGGGAAAGCCACTTCTTCGAAGTTATCCCATCCCTTACCTACAAATACATTCGAAACATATTCCTTTGTAGCATCGTGGAGGAATGATACAGTCACCTTCTCGGTGTGATTATCTTGATTATGTGTAGATATGCAGGCATACATCTCATAGGGATACTCATCATCATCGTTTGTAAAGGTGTATCTAAACCACTTGCTGCCGTTCATATAATGAAGGTACAGGCGCTCATCTCCATTGATAGTCTTCCTCTCCATATCCACAGCATCGACAGCGTCCTCACGATAACCGGTTCCGTTGAAAATCTGATCTCCATCATGGCGGGGATTGTTGAATGCCACACCCTGACCGCCGAGGTCAAAATTTTCAGCCTCGATTATACCGGGAATAGAATGATCCGTATAAGGAGTACCCTTGTATGAAGGATCCTCATACTCACCGGCTTTTTTAAAGGTCATTTTCATGACATTGATGCCGCCGGTAGTGTAGAAACGTATTTCATGCGTACCCTCACCGAGCTGAATATCGCTGACTTCGGAGGTAGCGGAATAGTCATCCCAACCGCTCGCGGATTTATGTGCGACACCGTCGGCACTTACTACTGCGCGGTCGATTAAATAGTGATAGCGGCTATCGCCGGGGCCTGCCGAGGTCAGTTCTATTGTATAGTTGCCCGGTTCGGTGACATTGACAGTATAGGCCATCCATTCGCCGTTTGCAGTATTGCCGATACCGCCTTTGCCGTTAATTTCTACCGTAGCACCTTCCCAGAAGTAACGGTTATACGTTCCATCACCGTGGTAAGCAGCATTTTCATTATTGTGATAGGCCACGCCCTCGCCACCGCGGTCAAAGTCGCGCATATATATTTCAGTGCCATCCTTTACCTCAAGATCGACAAAGGGGAAGTTACCCTTTGGCATGTCGCCGACGCGCGACACCAAGATATTCTGGGTATTGGTGCCATCGCCACGGAAATGGAGGCGAAGAACATGCGTACCTTTGGTTACAGGAACCATGTAGGTCGAATATTGGGTTTCCTGATAGACATCCCACCCCATGTTGTCTACATGGATATCATAACATATACGGTCGGGATTCTCACGGTGGCATTTATTCTCATCCGCGGCGTCAACTACTATATATGTACCATCCTCGTTATATGCGCCATCGAGGGAAAAATATACGTTTGAATTGTTGGCACCTGATGCGCAGGTAAAGGCCATTTTATAAAGTCCGTCAGATGGGAAATCTACGGTGTAGCATACCCAGTCGCCGTTAGCATTATTATCGGTCTTTTCGCCGTTGCCCCCTATTCCAAGAGGAAGAACGGGACGATAGTTGTTTTTTTGACCCTCATTCTTATGACGATAAGTCATATTCTGTCCTACGGCCTCATTTGCCTTGCCGGGCTCGGTGCCCTGAACATAGTCAAAATCACCGGCTTTGATAGTGACTGCGGTGCCGTCGGCGGGTACACTCCATGCCGAGCCATCTTCGGTAAACGGAAGTCCAGGATAATTTGCCGGCACCTCTGCAAAAGCCATGGCCGGAATCATTGCTGAAAATGAAAGTAAGAATCTAAACTTCATAATATTGTAATTAAAAGTGTTTCATTTAAGGTTATAACTAAGCCTCGTTTAAGGAAATAGGATGGCAAATAAATCGTTTCGGAAAAATAAACCACTATTTAATCTGTCGTCCGTAATCTCGTTTCGAAAACTTTGATGCACAAAGATAATACTTCCTTTTGAATTTTTTAATGTTTTCTTAACATTCTCAAAAAAAATCAGCGCCCGCTGAGAATACTCCGGCGGGCGCTCCTTATTTTACAGAATGATTAGAGCTTGTTTTTAATCTTCTTAGAAACTCTTTCTTAAAGATGCTCTGATTACCAGATAATCACACGCTCTTCGGCGGGACGGAACATCTTGTCGCCCTCCTTTATGGAGAATGCCTCGAAGAACGGATCGATATTGCGCAGAGTAACGTTGACACGCTGCTCGCCAAGGGAGTGTACGTCGCCCTGAGTAAGCGAGCGCATCTCCTCCTCACGGATATTCTGGGCCCATAGGTTGGCGTAGTTGAGGTAGAATACCTGCATCGGTGTCAGACCGTCGATCTTCTCCGTGGTGATGTCGACACCTTTCTTCTTCTGGGAATCGAGGAATGCCGTCATGGCCACGCGGAGGCCGCCCTGGTCGGCGATATTCTCGCCAAGGGTGTACTGGCCGTTGCCGTGAAGGCCGGGGAGGATCTCTACGGCATCGAACTGAGCGATAAGGCCCTTGGTCTTCTCGGCGAATTTTTCGGCATCCTCGGGAGTCCACCAGTTGACCATGTTGCCCTCGGCGTCGAAGTTGCGGCCCTGATCGTCGAACCCATGGGTCATCTCGTGGCCGATAACCACACCGATACCGCCGTAGTTCTCGGCGTCGGACGACTGAGGATCATAGAAGGGAGCCTGAAGGATGGCGGCGGGGAACACGATCTCGTTGGCCAGCGGGTTGTAGTAGGCGTTGACGGTCTGCGGAGTCATGCCCCACTCGGTCTTGTCGACAGGTTTGCCCCACTTTGCATACTCCTCTTTCTGATGCCACATGCCGGCGTTATGCATGTTCTCGTAGTAGCTCAGAGCCGGGTCGATGACCATGCCGCTGTAGTCCTTCCATTTGTCGGGATATCCGATCTTTACGGTGAAGGCGTTGAGCTTCTTGATAGCGTTGAGCTTGGTATCGTCGCTCATCCAGGGGAGGTTGATGATATGCTTGCCGAGGGCGGTACGGAGGTTCTCTACAAGACCTATCATATAGTCCTTCGACGACTGGGGGAAGTATTCCTCGACATAGAGCTGACCCACAGCCTCGCCGAGCACACCCTCGGTGGCGCCGAGCGCACGCTTCCAGCGCGGACGCTGCTCGCCTACGCCGCTCATCACCTTGTTGAACTCAAAGGCGGCGTCGGTAAAGTTATCGCTGAGCTTGCCGGCAGCCTGGGCAACGTACTTCCAAAGGTAATAGTCCTTGATCTCGCGGTCGGTAAGTGTCGACAGGAGGTTGACACCCTGCATCACGGTGTTGGGCTCGGTCACGATGACGGTCTCGGGCGAGGGGATGCCCATCGTCTCGATGAAGAAGCGATCCCAGTTTACGCCGGGATATGTCTCCTTGAGCTGTGCGAAAGTGAAGGGGTTGTACATGGCGGGGATGTTACGGCTCTGCTCGCGCGTCCAGGCAGAGTCGGCGAGAGCAGTCTCGATCTTCATGACGTTGGTCATGATGCGCTTCGCATCCTTAGCCTTGAAGCCGGCGTTCTGCATCTGCTTTACGATCAGCTTCTTGTAGGCCTCGCGCACTTCCTTGTTGCGCTTGTCGTCGAGCAGATAGTAGTCGCGGTCGCCGAGACCCATGCCGCCGCCCGACACATACATAGCATATTCCTTGCTGTTGGCAAGATCCTCCATGGGACCTGCGCCGAAGAAGGGGGAGGCATAGTTGCCGTGCATCCATAGGAAAAGATCGGTCATCTCCTCGTGGGGAGTGTTCTCGATCCTCTTGAGGTCGGCCTGGATGGGAGCGGCGCCCTCACGGTTGCGGCGCACGGAGTCCATGGCCTGAGAATATATGGTCCATACCTTGTGGGCAACGGTACCGGGCTTGGGATCGGTTGCGCCAAGGCCGAGTACGATGCGCTTCACGCGGGCCTCGGAAGAGTCGTTGAGCACGTCGAAAGCGCCGTAGCGCGCATGCTCGGCGGTAAGAGGATGTGCGTCGCGCCATCCTTTGGTAACATGCTGGTAGAAGTCGGCCGATGCCGGAGTGTTGGGGTCGAACTGCTTGGGATCAAGGCTCTTGAGATGTTCTTCAGCGCTCATGGGGAGCACTGCGACCATGCTGAGCAGACCGGCAGTCGCCAGTGATTTTAACAGGTTCATATTATTACTGTAATTGTGTAAGTTGTAGTATTCAATAGTATTTGACGCTCTGACAGCGAAAACAGTTGCAAAAGTACTTAATTTTTTTCATTTGCGGTATATTGTCGTGGGCGGCAACACATGAATAAGGCGGGAGCACGAATCCGCGCTCCCGCCTTCCATATGGTAAGAAGATGTTTCCGGAGATTATTTTGCCACCTTGCGGCCACCTACGATGTAGATGCCGTGGTCGAGGCCGTCAAGGGCCGACTCCGTGGCCACATGAGCCTTCACGAGGCGTCCGTCGATGGAATATACATCGACAATCGCGGGGAGTGCGGCTTCGGCGCCGATATCCTCGATTCCCGACAGATTGCCGGTACGGGTGAAGGTGAAGCGGTCGAGATTCATCGGGCCGCGCACAACCTCGAATTTCAGCACGTGGCTCCCCTCGGTGATCTCAACTCCGGGTACGTCATGGTTGAAATATGTACTCCAGTCGTTCTGGCCCGAGAAGCTCCAGTCGTCGATCTGCACGTCGTCGATATACATGCGCATGCGGCTCGATGCCTTGGGATCGTCGCTGAGACGGGCAGTAACGGTGTAGACGCCGCCCTGACGGGCAATGAAGTTGTACTTGTAGTAGTCGCCCGTTGATGTGGAGCCGATGTGCCAGCCGTCGGAATGCGAGTCGATTGCCACCTCCACGTCGTCGCGGTAGCCCTTGGAGTTGCGTTCCCAGGCGCCCTTGTCCTGATATTTGTAGTCGGAAGCCTCAAGATCCTCGGCCTCGATGGTGCCGGGAATGTAAGCGGCGCCGGTCGAGAGGGTGAAATCGTAGAACTTCATGGCTCCGCGGGTCACGCGCAGCTCGATATAGTGCTCGCCGGCCTCAAGTGTGAGCGGGAATATGTAAAGTTCCTGCTTGTTGCCGGTCTGGCCCTTCTCGGGGAGTTCGCGGCCGCTCTCGGCGGTCTTCCATGTGCCGTCGTAGGCCACGGCAACCTTGCTGTCGGCCATGAGGTTGGCTGCATGGAGAGTCATGGCATAGCGGCCCGACTTGGCGACCTTGAGGGTAAAGCGGAGGAACTCGAAGTTGTCGAGCTCGACACCGTCGGCGTTGCGTGCGGGCACCGTAAGATCGCGCTTGTAGTAGGCGTTGCCACCCTTGCCGTCGTTGTAGTCAACGGCATTGATTGTCAGGGGGTCGGTGCCGTTGAATGTCTTGATGGCGCCATGTACCTCGCCGAAATTGCGGAGGAGGTTGAGGTTGCCTTCGGCGTCGAATGTCTGCTCGTCGTAGCATACCGAGCGCAGCGCGCCGTGGCCCGAGAAATCAGCCGTATGGTAGAATGTGTACCACTTGCCCTTGAATTCTACGATAGAGCCGTGGGTAGTGTTGCAGCCCATGGGGTTCATGAACACGCCCTTGGGGGTATACGGGCCGGCGATATTGTCGGCAACCGAGTATTGCATGCGGTTGACCGATGTGTAGCCGTCGGCATAGGTAAGGTAGTACTTGCCATTCTTCTTTATCATCCAGGGGCCTTCGTGGAAGCTGGGGAAACCGCTTGCCACGTCGCCGTCGGGGCCGAGGAGCTTCACGCTCTCGCCATCCATCTCAAGCCAGTTGTCGCGCTTGAGTTTTGTCATCCAGCAACCGCCCTGACCCGAGGTAAACACGTAGGCCTGACCGTCGTCGTCGACAAAGAGACAGGGGTCGATGGTCGACGGTATGCCGTCGATATAACCGATACACTTCCAGGGGCCTGCGGGATTCTTGCTGGTAGCAAGGAAATGCTGCCATACAGCCTCGCCGTTGATACGGATACGGTGAGGATAGATGAAGTAGTAGAGTCCGTCGGCGGGATTGTAGTTGCAGTCAGGAGCCCACATGTATTCCTCGCCGTAGTTGTTGGTAGTGCCTGTATACTTGTTGGATGTGG
>JAHZGZ010000083.1 GCA_019420545.1 Bacteroidales bacterium
TCTTGCGCACGAGGGGTATCATCTCGTCGAGGCGCATTACGGCGCGGCTCACCACAAAGTCGTATTTGTTGCGGCATTCGCCTATGTCGCCATGCTGGAACGATACGTTGGTCAGTCCGATCTGCTCGGCGATATCGAGGGCCACGCGTATCTTCTTGCCTATGCGGTCGATAAGATGAAAGTTGCATTCCGGCCATAATATGGCGAGAGGGATGCCCGGGAAGCCGCCGCCGGTACCCATGTCGAGAAAAGTTGTGCCGTGAACGGGATGGAGAAACTTGGCTATACCCAGCGAGTGGAGGATATGGTGCTCGTAAAGATTGTCGATATCCTTGCGCGACACCACATTGATCTTTTCGTTCCACTCTGGGTACAGACGGCCTAAGGCCTCCATCTGAGTCCGTTGCTTCGGGGTCAAGGTAAAATATTTTTCAATTATTTCTATGCCCATGTACTAAAAACAGATTATCGTATAAAAAAGTTAGCTCTCCGTGTCGGAGAAGGAGATTTCGCCGGCTGTCGCGGTAAGAGCGGCATTTTCGGCAGGATCGGCAAGGATGGCGTCGGGATCGGGTTCGGGCAGCGGTGAGCCGGCCTTTTCCTTGGCGCCCATGTCGCGCAGGCGCCGTGCGGGCACCATCAGGCTCTGGCGTCCGTTGATAAGCTTGTTGGCGCTGTCGGTAAACGCTTCCTTGGCCTTGTCGATACGCGCGCCTATGTCGGTGAACGTCTTGTAGAAATCGCCTACACGGCCTATGAGCAGGTTGGCCTCCTCGAATACCTTGCGCTGGCTCTGTGCCTGTACCTCCTGGCGCCAGGCGAGGTGTATGATGCGCAGGGCTGCCGTGAGGTTGCATTCACCCGAGATGAACACCCCCTCTTTCATGGCGTCGCGCCACAGGGTAGGCTCTACGCTCATGGCAAGCTGGAGGGCCGACTCGTTGGGCACGAACATGATTACATAGTCGAGCGACTGGCGCGGGTGGAGTATGTAGCGCTTGTAGTCCTTGGCGGCAAGCTCCTTTACGTGGGCGCGCAGACTCTTTACGTGGCGGCGCAGGGCCTCCTCGCGCATCTCCTCCGACTCGGCGCCGGTATAGTCGAGATAGGCCGATAGGCTTACCTTGGCGTCTATGATGAGATCCTTGTTGTCGGAGTAATGGAGGATAACATCGGGGATCATGCGCTTGTCGGTCGACTCGTTGAGCACGGGTTTGCCGTTTTTGTCGACGATGGTTGACTGCACCTCGTAGTTGATGCCGCGTTTCAGCCCCTGGCTGTCGAGGAGTTCGCCGAGTATTACCTCGCCCCAGTTGCCCTGGGTCTTGTTCTCGTGGCGCAGGGCGCGGGCGAGCTTGTCGGCCTCGGCACCTATGCCTGCCGTGCGCTCCATTATGTCGGTGATGGCCTGGCGGAGCGATGCGGTATTGCGTATGTTGAGATCGCGCGAGGCGTCCATGGCCTCTTTCATCTCCTTGATGTGCTGGCGCAGGGGCTGCAGTACATTGTCGATGTCGCGCACGTTGGCGCGGTTGAGGTCGGCGGTGCGTGCGGCGAGAAGGTCGGCGGCAGTGGTCTTCAGCTGCTCGCGCGCCATGTCGAGCTGCTCGCGGAACTGCGCGGCACGCTCTGCCGCCTGCTGTTCGGCGGCTTTCATCATGGCGTCGCGCTGCCCGAGTTCGCGGGCGTGTGCCGCGCGCTCGTCGGCGATGCGCACGGTGAGCATCTCTTTCTCGGTCTCGAGGGCACGGATGCGGCTTTCGGCCTCGGCGACAGTACGGGCCGAAGCGGCGTTGGCATCAGCCATGGCGCGGGCATGCACGGTGTCGGCTTCGGCCTTGGCGAGGGCGAGGGCATTGCGCGAGGCATTGGCCTGCCCGCGTCCCCACAGAATGCCGATGACGGTTCCGGCCGCAATGCCGATAATAAGGAATATCAGGTTGGTAAGCACGCTCGTTGGTGATGGTTAATGGGGATTAAACCCGAGGTGATCAGTCTTTGGTGGTGGGAACAGGCTGTGGCATTTCGGGCGCCTGCGGCTCTATGCCGTCGCGCTCAAGCAGTGCGTCGATGGTGGGCTCCTGGCCGCGGAAGCGCTTGTAGAGGGTCATGGGGTGCTCCGTGCCGCCGCGCATGAGCACGTTGGTGCGGAACGAGTCGGCAGTCTTTTTGTCGAACAGACCGTTGTGCTTGAATACGGAGAAGGCGTCGGCATCGAGCACCTCGGCCCATTTGTAGCTGTAGTAGCCGGCGGCATATCCTCCCGAGAAGATATGGCTGAACTGGGGCGAGAACATGCATCCCTCCACCTCGTCGAACATGGCGACCGGAGCGGTGGCGCGGCGTTCAAGCTCGGCGGGATCCTCTACACGGGTGGTGGCGGTGTGCCATGCCATGTCGGTAAGGCCGAATGCAAGCTGGCGCAGGCAGGCGTAGCCGGCACCGAAGCGCGAGGTGTCGATGATCTTGGCGACAAGCTCGGCGGGGATGGGCTCACCGGTCTGGTAATGGCGGGCGAAGCCGTCGAGGAACTCTTTTTCGGTGAGATAGTTTTCATTGAACTGCGAGGGGAGTTCCACGAAGTCGCGGTAGACGTTGGTGCCTGAGAGCGAGGCGTATTTAGTCGAGGCGAACAGGCCGTGGAGGGCATGGCCGAATTCGTGGAGGAATGTCTCGACCTCGTAGGGGGTGAGCAGGGACGGCTTGGTGTCGGTGGGCTTGGTGAAGTTCATCACGATCGACACGTGGGGGAGCACGGTGTCGCCCTTGTCGTCGATATATTCCTCGCGGAAGTTGGTCATCCATGCGCCGGGGCGTTTGGTCTCGCGGGGATAGAAGTCGGTATAGATGACGCCCATCACGCGCTTGTCGGGATCAAGCACCTCGAAGGCGCGCACGTCGGGATGGTACACCTCGATGTTGGGGTTGGCGCGGAAGGTGACCCCGTAGAGGCGCGTGGCGAGGCCGAACACGCCTTCGATCACATTGTTGAGCTCGAAGTAGGGGCGCAGGTTTTCTTCGTCGTATTTGTATTTTGCCTCCTTGAGCTTGTTGGCCCAGTAGCTGTAGTCCCAGGCGTTGAGCTTGACGGGCTTGCCTGTGGTCTTGGTGGCGAAGTCGGTGATTTCGGCAAATTCGCGCTGCTGTGCGGGACGGTATGCGTCGGCCAGGCGGTTGAGCAGGGCATAGACGTTGGCGGTGTTCTCGGCCATGGTCTTTTCAAGGCCGTAGTCGGCATATGTCTCCTTGCCGAAAAGGCCGGCGATCTGACGGCGTGTGTCGGCGATGTCGCTCATTATCTCCATGTTGGAGTATTCACCCTTGGTGTTGCGCGAGTTGTAAAGGCGGTAGAAGCGTTCGCGAACGGCGGGTGAGTCGGCATACTTCATCACGGCCATGTAGGTGGGCTGGGCGAGGGTGAAACGGTAGTCGCCTTCGCGCCCTTTCTCCTTCGCTGAGAGAGCGGCAGCTTCGAGCACGCTTGAGGGGAGGCCCGAAAGTTCGTCGCCCGAGAGCCATATCTCGTAGGTGTTGAGCTCTTTGAGCACGTTCTGGCCGAACTTGGTGGTCAGATCGGAGAGGCGCGATGCCAAGCGGCGGTATTCCTCGCGCTGCTCGCCTTCAAGTCCGGCTCCGCTGCGTGCGAATGAGTCGTATGTGCGCTGGAGCAGCATCTCGTCCTCCGGATTGAGGTTGAGCGACGCACGCTTGTCGTATACGGCTTTGATGCGCTTCCACAGGCCCTCGTTGAGGGTGATGCTTGTGGAGTGGTCCGACAGTTTCGACGAGAGGCGCATGGAGATTTCCATCAGCTCGTCGTCGCTGTCGGCCGAGAGCAGGGGATAGAATGTGCTGAGCACGCGGTTGAGGTCGGCTCCGGAGCGCTCGAGAGCCACGATAGTGTTGAGGAAGTCAGGTGCCTGCGGATTATTGACGATGGCGTCGATCTCCTCGTTCTGGATCCTGATACCGCGGTCTACCGCCGGCTCATAGTCGGCATTGTGCACGCGGCTGAAGGGTATGGTTCCGAGCACCGTGCCGGTGTACTCGGTGAAAAACGGATTATTGGCCGTGGCATTCTCGGCCGCGGTCGTCGGGATCTGATTCATAAGCATAAGGGTTGAAGCCATGATGGCTGCGGTTAGCTTTTTCATATATAGCTCTGTGTAATGTTGTTTATCGGTGAGGTAAATTGATTTTTAGCGGCTACAAGTTGTACACAAAGTTACGCTTTTTCAAGCACTTTTGCTACCTTTGACCCCATGAAACATCCATTTGAGGAAAAAGTAGAGCATTCGATAGCCTGCAACAAGCTTTTAAATGTGGGTGAACATGTGATTGTGGCTTTGAGCGGAGGTGCCGACTCGGTGGCGCTGCTGTCGGTGATGACGGCGCTCGGATACGACTGTGTGGCAGCTCATTGCGACTACCATCTGCGTGGCGAGGAGTCGGAGCGCGACCGCATGCATGCGCATGAGATGGCACGGCTTCACGGCGCGGAATATGTGGAGCGGCACTTTGACGCGTCGACCTATAGTAGCGACCGGGGCATATCGGTTGAGATGGGCTGCCGCGAGTTGCGCTACGACTGGTTTGCCGAGCTGTCGAAGAGTTACGGCGGAGCTTCCGTAGCGGTAGGCCACCATAACGACGACAATGTGGAGACTCTGTTCCTGAATCTGCTGCGTGGCACGGGCCTGACCGGCCTTACTGGAATGAAGCCGCGCCACGGCATAGTCGTGCGCCCGATGCTCGACGTTACGCGCCGTGAGGTGCTTGGTTACCTGAACGACAAGGGGCTGACCTATGTCACCGACTCTACCAATCTAGTGAACGACGTGAAGCGCAACCGCCTGCGCAACGTGCTTCTGCCCGCGATACGTGCTTATTTTCCCGATGCGCAGACGACCGTAACGCGCTCGGTGCATAATCTTACCGCCAATCTGGCGCTATATTCCGAACTTATAGCGCGTTGTGGAGCCGCGTATCGTGGAGCGGCAGGAGCTATTGACGTGGCCCGGCTGACGGCTGAGATCACCAATGCCTCTACGATGCTTTATGAAATGGTGCGCGACTACGGATTCAATGCCGCGCAGTGTGAGGCGATGGTCGCCGCTGCCGGTTCGACTGAGAGCCGCCGTTTTTTTGCAGGAGGGCATGTCGGGATAGTGCATCGCGGTAGCCTCGTTGTACGCTCGAAGTCGGCTGTTGCCGACACTGCGGCCGAAAGCTATCATATGGAGCCTGACGATCCGTCGACATGGCCCGAAGGATTCTTGATGGAGCGCGTGGCGGCCGAGGATGTGGTCTACGACCGCACGGGGCTGACGCTATATCTGGATGTCGATAAGCTCGGCGATAGGCCGATCGTGGCCCGGCGCTGGAAACTCGCCGACCGGATAGCACCTTACGGTATGAGCGGCACAAAACTTGTGAGCGATCTGTTCAGCGACGCTCATTTTTCCCCGCTTGATAAGGAACAGGCGTGGATCGTTACTGCCGGAGGCCAGATAGTATGGGCGGTGAGACTGCGTACTTCGCGCCACATGACCATGACGCCGCGCTCACGTGCCGCCGTCAAAATAACCTTCTCGCGCGAATAAACATAAACTCTGACTGGGAGGGCGGCGCTTTAGCGCGCCACGACTGACTTCGCAGCATCGCGCATGTCGCCACGCCTGTAGGAAACGCGCTTTCCAAGCGCGTTAAGTCACAAAAATTCTATGTGCACTTTAAGATAACGCGCTTGAAAAGCGCGTCTCCTACAGGGTGTTGCAAATCGATACGCGGCGGCCTAAAGCGCCGCCCTCCCGGTCAATTCATATGTCAGCCCTCGGTGGGGAGGGTGACCCAGGTGTGGGTGTGGCCCGTGGCGGGTATTACTTTATCGAGAAGATCGGAGAGGGTAAGTGCTATGGAGGATGTGTTGACGCATGGATGACATGCGTAGCGGTCGATGCCTTTGAGGTCGGTGTCGACGATGAGACGCACGCGGTGGTCGGTGTCGTGGATCAGTCCCATGGGTGACACCGCTCCCGGAGCGATATGCAGCATCTCCATCATTGCCTCAGCGGATGCAAACGACAGGCGCGCACATCCGAGCTGCGACGATAGGTATTTTGTCTTGAACGGCTTGTCGGCAGGGATCATCAGCAGATAGTAGTCGGTCTGCTGGCGGTTGGTGAGAAACAGATTTTTGAACACCGGGGCGTCAAGGCGCTTTCTTACGGCCTCGCACTCCTCCATTGTGAATGCCGCCGGATGACACAGTGTGTCGTAAGGTATGCCCAGACGGTCGAGGAAGTCGTAGACGGCGGTTTCGGCATCGCTGCGCACGGTGTCATCAGTCGGGCGCCCGGCATATAGGGTTATGCCGGGCGCCTGCGATGAGTTGTTGGATATGATTTCGTCCATTCGGATATAGAAATCGGAATTATCGGTTGTTTTACGGAATACTCGTTAGACAATCTCTTAGTTTATGCGAGGCTTGCGATGACGTTCTTGATGTCGAGCGCGAGGGCATTGGCCTCGTCCATTGTAGGAGCCTCGGCATAGATGCGGATGATGGGCTCGGTATTGGACTTGCGCAGGTGTACCCAGCTGTCGGCGAAGTCGATCTTCACGCCGTCGATGTCGGTGATCTTCTCAGATGCATATTTCTTTTTCATAGCATCGAGTATGGCGTCGACGTTGATGTCGGGGGTAAGCTCGATCTTGTTTTTGGCGATGGAGTACTGGGGATATCCGGCCTTCAGCTCGCTTACCTTCTTGCCGCTCTTGGCGAGGAGGGTAAGGAAGAGGGCCACGCCTACGAGGGCGTCGCGGCCATAGTGGGATTCGGGGTAGATTACTCCGCCGTTGCCTTCGCCGCCGATCACTGCGCCTGTCTCCTTCATCTTGGTGACTACGTTGACCTCACCGACCGCTGCTGCTGAATATGTGCAGCCGTGGGCGTTGGTGACGTCGCGGAGCGCGCGCGACGAGCTGAGGTTGCTCACCGTTGCGCCGGGAGTGTGGGCCAGCACATAGTCGGCTACCGACACGAGGGTGTATTCCTCGACAAACATCTCGCCGTTTTCCATCACGATGGCGAGGCGGTCGACGTCGGGGTCAACGACGAAGCCTACGTCGGCACGTCCCTCACGCATGAGGTCGGCGATCTGGGTTAGGTTTTCGGGAATAGGTTCGGGGGTGTGGGCGAACTTGCCGGTGGCTTCGCAGTTGAGCTCTATGATATTCTTTACGCCGAGGGCGCGGAGCAGCTGCGGGATGATGACACCGCCTACCGAGTTTACAGCGTCGACGGCCACGGTGAAGTCAGCCTTGCGGATGGCTTCGGTGTCGACAAGCTTGAGGTCGAGTACCTGTTCGATATGACGGCGTGTGTAGGTGTCGTTGGTGTAGATATGGCCGAGATTCTCTACAGTAGCGAATGTATAGTCATCGTCGGCCGCATATTCGAGCACTTTCTTGCCCTGGGCGGCGTCGAGGAATTCGCCGTTTTCATTGAGAAGCTTCAGCGCGTTCCATTGCATGGGGTTGTGGGATGCGGTGAGGATGATGCCTCCGCATGCTTTTTCCATGACAACAGCGATTTCGGTGGTGGGGGTGGATGCCAGGCCGATGTTTACCACGTCGAAGCCCATGCCTGCGAGAGTTGCCGTAACGAGGTCGGAAACCATGGCGCCGGAGAGGCGTGCGTCGCGGCCCACAACGATTACGTTGGAGGTGCGGGTGGTGGTTTCCTTGATGAAGCGCGCGTAAGCTGCTGTGAACTTCACTACGTCAAGCGGGCTGAGACCTTCGCCCGGACGGTCTCCGATAGTACGTCGTATGCCTGAAATGGATTTGATAAGTGACATTGGCAGAATAAATAATAAGATGTGTAAACCAAAAAAATGTGTGTCGGAATATAGACAAACGATGGTGTTGCAAAACTATTCGGTTTTGCAACACCAT
>JAHZGZ010000084.1 GCA_019420545.1 Bacteroidales bacterium
TACAATAAAGGGTACAGGAGCAAACAGCGATGTAATCCGCAGCGTCTCACTCACACAGCTGTATGCCACATTCTTCGACGATTTCAGCTGGGTCAAAAGCGAGGCCGGTGTACTGGGATGGAAGATAGCATCAGGAAAGAAGGAGGTGCGCATCGACCAGTGGACCGCCGAAGAGAAAGCCCACGGATGGACTTCCGTCTCGACATGGCTATACACTCGCACCGGATTCCTAAAATTCGGCAAGGGCGGCTATGGTGGTGACGTCGCCTCTCCATGCATAGCCGAACTCTCCGGGAAGGCCAACGTGACCATTTCCTGGAGCATGCTCGGATACACCACCACCAAAAACGTACGCGACGACATCGGCTATTATTATGTAGGCATACTCGGTCCCGGCACCATTACCGGTACCAGCGCCAACGGCACAACCGGCGAGACTTTCCCCTATCGCGATGCCGACGGAAATTCCGTCACACTCAATGCTGCGCGTTTCGATCTCGGCACCGACGCATGGTTCGATCCTGTCAACGACCCTACAGGCACAGAAGTCTGGAACTATCCGGCCTCGCAGTTCTCGATCGACATAGAAGGCTTCACACCGGAATCACGCATAGTATATGTAGTTGGCACCGGTACCGTCAACAATGCCTACCAGAACGACAACGCAAAAAATTCCAGGATCTTTATGGACAATTTCAAGGTAGTGGAAAACTGATTCAGTATTGAAATATAAGCATTAACCAGTTATAAGGTTGGTTATTTATGAAAAGCACATGATAGAATAGTTAAAAAGGCAATCGGCCCGGCGGAACGATCCGCCGGGCCGATTTGCATTTTACATCCACTCTGACCTGGAGCGCGGTGCTTTAGCCCGTCAACCTCCTCCAGACTACATAAAGAGCAGCATTACATGGAAGAGATTGCGCAACTCCGCAAGAGCCTTTCCGATATGATACTGTACGGTACGCGGGCTAATGTCGAGACTTTCGGCAATCTCAGCATAGGTCATCTCGTCGTACCGGCTCATCATGAATATCCTCCGGCGCGGTTCCGGCATACGCTCCACGGCAAGATTCACCATCTGAAGCAACTCTTCGGTAGTGACCCGCGGCGGTTCATCGGTAACCGGATCCGGATCAGACTCCTGTTTAAGCCTCGCATAATTGCGCTCTACCTGACGATGGCGGAAAAGAGCAAGAATCTCGTTGCGCGTCATTTTAAACAGATACGCCTTCAGTGAACTGATGTCGACAATCAGCTCGCGACGTTCCCATAACCGGAAAAACACATTATGGGTAATATCCTCGGCCTCCTCCTCATTACCCGAAAAATGCAACGCCAGGTCGTACACTCTCGGTGAATAGCGTATATACAGCAATCCGAGCGCTCCGGAGTCGCCCCGGTGCACCCTTTTAAGCAATTCGCCGTCGGTCGGCTCCTTTGATTTTTCCTGCATTCTGGCGCTTGTTTAAACATACAAATGTAGGCATTCAAGACGTTAGAAGCAAGTAAAATAAGCCATTTTTCATGAAAAAACGCCGCTTTGTCGACTTATGAAGTGCCTGTATCGGCTATTAAATTTTTTTTGCAAAAATTTTGTTGCGGAATGTTAGCATATCAGTAAAGTCGCGCATCTTATAAGGTAACATCGGATCAAAAATGGCTGATGAAGGCTGCATTTTATCCAAAATACCCCACATTAACCGACAAACTAAGCATAGATGCCTCATACTCCTACCGACTACGACCTCATTGTAGGTTACCTCGGCTCCACGCCGGAACTGCCCGACGATGAACGTGCAAAAATAGAATCGTGGATAATCGACCACAGTGACGAGCGGCCGCTAACGGAGAGCATCGCACGCGTATGGGCATCGCACGACAACTCTTCCTCAGATGTAAGAATGGAGGGACTGCTACGCCTGCTGCGCTCGGTAGAGACCGCCTCGCATCCGGTTACCGCTCGGCGGCGGCGAAGTATGGTGTGGCGTGTCGCCGCGGCTGCCGCAGTGCTCGTCGCTGTGGTATTCGGCGCACTGCATATCATCAATGCCAATCCACCCGAACCCGACCGCATGCTCATCACTGCCAACGGAAGCGTAGGAGAATTCACGCTTCCCGACGGCAGCCACGTTTGGCTCAACGGCAATACCACGCTGGCCTACAACAGCGATTTCTCAGCCGGCGGACACAGGCGCGTGAAAGTTGACGGCGAGGCATATTTCGATGTCACACACGACACATCATGCCCGTTTGTCGTCGACATGACAGATATGGAGGTGGAGGTTGTCGGCACATCGTTTGAGGTCAGGAACTACGAGGCATGCCAGACCCACGACATAGTACTGCGTACAGGCTGCGTGAAGGTACGCGGTCCCTGGGGCAAAGATGAAATAACATTGAAGCCCGATGAGATGCTGGCATTAAACCGCACTACAGGAAGCATGCGGCTGCAACATGCCGACGCCGGCAATTACTGCCGCTGGTTCGAGCAGTTCCCGTCTTTCGACAACGAACCCCTCGCCAACATCCTTATCAACGTAAGCCGCCGCCATGGTCTCGACCTCACGATCGACGACGATGTCGACACCACCTACTGCCTGTCGGTGACCATGGGCGGCGAAACTCTTGAAAGCATCATGAATACCCTCGCATATCTGTCACCCATTAGATATCAGATACATGATAACGACCTGCATATCAGTCGTGCGCAGTAATACCATCTCCCCTCTCTCCGATTTTCTCTCCCGCATACCTGAATCACCCGTATAAGCGGCATACATGAAGCTGCCGGGCAATACCATCCCGATTTTTTAACTATTCATTCTATACCAATCATTTATGCCATCACACTTCCACTTGAAAAGTATTTCGCGACGGATGCTTTTAGTGATGATTCTTTGTGCTATGTCGGCGATGTGTCTCAATGCACAGACACCGGTTGTAAGCATTGACGTAAAAGACGTCACCGTAAAAGAACTTCTGAAGCAGCTTGAATCGCAAAGCAAACTTACATTCGCCTATGCCAATGCCCAGATACCTCTGGACAAAAAAGTTTCTGTAACCGCCACCAACCGCCCCATAAGCGAGGTGCTCGCCGAAGTAATGCCGGGTATAGTGGCTAAAGTAACGGACAACAAGATCCTCCTTACTTTCCCGCAGAAACGGCAGCAACGAAAGGGCGCACCAAAAAACTCAGTCACCGGCACCGTTCTTGACGAAAACGGCGAGCCGGTAATCGGCGCCACAGTAATGCTGAAGCATACAAAAAGAGGTGTTACTACCAATGTCGACGGACAATTTTCAATTAATACCGACGGGATATCGAAACCCGTGCTCAGAATCAACTATATCGGCTACTCCCCGAAGGAAGTAAAAGTGCCCCCCGGTATTCCGGTCAACGTAACTCTCGAAGGCTCGGGCGTCAACCTCAACGAAGTCGTTGTAACAGCCCTGGGTATCACCCGCGAGCAGAAGTCGCTCGGCTATGCCGTGTCGAAGGTCAGCAACGAAGAGCTTACCAACACCGTAAGCGGCAACTGGCTCAACAACCTCAACGGCAAGGTAGCCGGCCTCTCCATGTCGAATGCCGCATCGGGCCCGCTCGGATCGATGAGAGTGGTGCTGAGAGGCGAACAGTCGCTCAATTATGGCGCCAACGAGGCATTATTTGTGGTCGACGGCGTACCTATCACCTCCGGTGACGCCGGTACAGGCAGCGGCTATTCCACAGGCGACGACGCTCCCATCGACTTCGGCAACGGCGCGTCGGAAATAAATCCCGACGACGTGGAATCGGTATCGGTGCTCAAAGGCCCGGCAGCTACTGCCCTCTACGGATCGCGCGCTGCCAATGGCGCCATAGTCATCACCACCAAGTCGGGGCGCAAGGAGAAAGGAGTAGGCGTCACCATCAACTCGTCGGTCACATGGGAAAAAGCCGGTTTTTTCCCTGATTTCCAAGGTGTGTACGGTCCGGGATCCGACAACGGCTACGGCGAATTTGCCTTCTGGAAATTCAAGGATATGCCGGTTCCCGAAGGCTTTACAGGGACGGCCAACGGCGGCCGCGGTTCATGGGGCGAGGCATTCGGTGCCGACAAACTGCGCAACCAGTACAATTCCTACAACCGCGTAACAGGCGAATGGACACTGACACCTTATTTATATGCCGACGACTGGTACACAGGATTCCTTGAGACAGGCGTAACATATAAAAACAGCATAACCGTAAGCAGCAACAACGGCAACGGGCAGTCGGCACGTCTGTCGGTAACCGATACCCGCAACGACTGGATACTCCCCAACACCGGCTATCAGAACCAGACGGTATCATTTGCCTTCAGTTCCAAGATGAACAAATGGCTGAAGGTCTCGGCACGAGGCAATTATCTGCATAAGTCAAGCGACAATATGCCGGTAAGCGGCTACAACACGCAAAGTCCGTTCTACATGCTGATATGGGGATGCACCAACATCCACCCCTATGAATACAAACAGGAATATCTGGCCGGACTTTGTACTGAAGACATCTACTCGACCAACCGCATCGACGGCGTAGGCATGATTTCCAGTATGGGCAACTCAAAGCCGTTCAATCCCTACCGTCAGATTTACGAAGCGACCAACGCCATCAACAAGGATCGTGTCTACGGCAACGCAACCCTCAACATCGCGTTCCCGGCAAAAGGCCTTACCCTCGACATACGCGGCGGCATCGACCTCAGTGTCGACTGGCGCCAACAGAAAAAGCCCTACCGCTCCCCGAGCTACGAGCGAGGCTTCTACCGCGAGCAGAACAACCGCGACAGCGAGATCAACTATGACTTCCTGCTCAAATACATCAACAATAAGCTTGTAGGGCGCCGGCTCAGTCTGTCGGCGGCATTCGGCGGCAATTCCATGATACGCCGCGTGTACCGCAACAGCGTCACTCTGCGCAATCTCGGCGAAGAGGGAATCTACAATACCACCAATCTCCCTGACGGAGAATTCGCGCGCAACTACAATTTCCGCAGCCAGAAGATCGTGAATTCATTCTATGGATTCGTCAACCTAAGCTGGGATGACACATACTATCTCGACCTGACAGCGCGCAACGACTGGTCGTCGACCCTCGCTCCGGGCAACTGGTCGTTCTTCTACCCGTCGGTATCGGCAAGCGTGCTGCTCGACAAGGTACTGAAATTCGAGGAGCGCGCTCCCTGGATCGACATGCTTAAAGTGCGCGCATCGGTGGCATCGGTGGGTAACGACACCGACCCTTACGGGCTTGTCGACAGCTATACCGCCTCCTCCACCTATCCATCAAGCTACACCCTGCCGACCTCGGCACTTAACTATTACATCAAGCCCGAGAACGTAAAGAGCTGGGAAGCCGGCATAGAGACCATGCTCTTCCATAACCGTATAGGTATTGATGCCGCATTCTACCATTCGTCGACCACCAACCAGATCGTATCAGCCATATCCGACATGTTCACCGGCGCATCAAGCCGCAGGATAAATGCCGGTGAAATCACCAACCGTGGTATCGAACTCGCTCTGCATGTAGTGCCCGTACAGACCCGCGACTTCACCTGGTCGTTCGACATCAACTGGAGCCGTAACTGGAACAAGCTCGTGAGCCTTGAAGAAGGCTGGGATCCTGCCGCGGCATTCATCCAGAATTCGGGAGCCGGAGGAAGTTATGCGTCAATCCGCTCCTTCATCGGCGAAGAGATGTACTGGATCTACGGCAAAGGCTACAAACGCGCACCCGCAGGCGCCACCTACACCGATGCCGACGGAAATGTCGTAGACTGCTCGGGAATGAAACTCATCAACCCTGTCGACGGCATACCGTATCTTGACGATACCGCCGACACACGTATCGCCAAAGTCAATCCTACATGGCGAGGAGGCATGACTCAGACATTCCGCTACAAGGACTTCACTCTCGGACTTTCGTTCTCGGCACAGATGGGAGGACATGCATATTCCAACACCAACGGGATACTCACACACCTCGGCAAGACATCCAACACCCTTTTCGGGCGTTACGACGGATTTCTGGTAGAGGGTGTCGTGGCGGTAGAAGATGAAGCCGGAAACGTGACATATGCCCCCAACACCAAGAAAGTAAGCAACGTGGCCAACTATTACCAGACATGCGTGTCACGTACCAACGCCGAGGAGCATACCTTCAAGACCGACTTCCTCAAGCTGAAGGAGGCGCGCCTCGACTATCACCTTCCACGCCCGATATGCCGCAAGCTGCGCGTAATACAGGGAGCACAGCTCGGAATCTACGCCACAAATCTATTCTGTATCACCAGTTTCCCGCAGTTTGACCCGGAAACCGGTACCCTCAACGGTACCAGTGTAGTAAGCGGTATCGAAATGGGTGCACTCCCCATGACCCGCACCTACGGCTTCAACATCAAACTGTCATTCTAATCCTATCAGACATTTATTACGACATGAAAACAAGCAACCCCATATTCAAAGCCGGACTTACGCTGGTGGTGGCTACTGCCATGGTCTCATGCACCCATGACTTTGTGGAGGTCAACACCAATCCCAACACCATGGTGGTCGGCGATCTGAATCCATACGGAATGTTTGAAGCCACATTCTACAGCTTCGGCAAAACCTACACCACCGGTGCATACTCCTATTGCAATGAGCTGGCACAGTTTACCGCAGCATCATCGACAACCAACAATATCCATCGCTACAACATACCCAATTCCAACATCGACAACGTATGGAACGCCTATGCCCAGTATGCGGCAAACGCCAACCATATGATACAGCAGGGGGAAAAGAAAGAGGAGGCTGCCGCCGTGGCGGTGGCCAAGACTCTGAAAGTGCTTTTCCTGTCGGTATCCACCGATATATTCGGCGACATCCCCTGTAGCGAGGCCTTCAAAGGATCGGAGGGCATAACCACACCTGTATTCGACAGCCAGAAGGATGTGTACCTCTACTTTTTCCGTGAACTCGAGGAGGCAAATGAAATATATGCAGGCAATCCTACTTTTGCAAAGCCGACAATCGACCTT
>JAHZGZ010000085.1:0-1079 GCA_019420545.1 Bacteroidales bacterium
GTCAGGCGTGATCTGCTCGGAGAGTCCGGCGTAAATCTTAGCACCCGGCTCGGCGTCGATGATATACCACATCTCGGTTTTTCCAAGCGAGTTGTGACGCTTCATGGCAAGCTCGTCGTCGGGATGTACCTGTACGGAAAGGTCTTTCTTGGCATCAATAAGCTTGATAAGCAGGGGGAAAGTGGTGCCGAAGCGAGCCAATACCTTGTCTCCCACAAGGCGGCCACCGTATTTCTCGATAAGTGCCGGCAGAGTCATACCTTTGTCAGCGCCTTCGGCAACTACGGATTCATGCCCGGGAACCCCGGAAATCTCCCAGCTCTCGCCTATAGCCTGCTGGTCGGTGTCGATACCCTTAAAAGGTGCAATCTTATCGCCTCCCCAAAGCACAGACTTCAGGTAAGGCACAAACTTGAAGGGGGGAATTATAGCATTCATATCTGTATGAGGTATAAAATTATATGTTGTGTTCAACAAAAGTACAAAATCCGACAGATATATACAAAGGCGGCAGCATCGAAAAACCAGATGCAGCCGCCTTAAAAGATATTTATCCGAGTGGAATGTTACTCAAGTTCGGTGGGCACAGCCACAATCTTGAGCTGATGTCCGCGGATGAAGTCGGTAATGTTGTTGCGGATATCGCTGGGGGCCACATCGGCCTCGACACGCTTCAGAGCGTTGAACACAGAAGTACCGGCCTGGTAGATATGACGGTATGCCTTGGCCACATCGTCGATCTGATCGTCGGTAAATCCATGCTTGCGCATGATGAAAGCATTGATTCCGTAATAAACCGCAGGATTATGGGCGATGATCACATAGGGAGGTACATTGCCTGTAATACGGCAGCCGCCTTTTACAACCACCCAATCACCCACCTCGCTACGCTCATGGAGCACGGCGTTCGACGAGAGAATCGAGCATGTGCCGATCTTGCAGTCACCGGCGATGGTAACACCATTGCCGATAACAACCTTGTTGGAGAGCTGGCTGTCGTGGCCGATGTGCGACTCGGCCATAATGAAGGAATCACTGCCTATGGTAGTGGCGCCGTTGGGACGTATGCCACGGTTGAT
>JAHZGZ010000085.1:1089-1570 GCA_019420545.1 Bacteroidales bacterium
TATCGCCTATGATACAGAACGTTTTTTCACCGTGCCAGCGGAAATCCTGAGGATCCGCACCGATGATCGACCCCTGATATATCTTGTTGTGATGGCCGATACGCGTACCGCCCATTATGCTTACATAGGGCATAATGACACAGTCGTCGCCAATCTCAACATCGGCATCGATAAACGCAAAAGGATAGATCTTTACATTGTTGCCAATCTTGGCAGCAGGATCTACATGTGCTAACGGGCTAATCATGAGTAATATGAGTTTAAGGTGAGGATTAACGTCCGCCACCAAGAGCCTGATATAGGCTGATGGCTGCACGGGCATGAGTATTATCGCAGTTCACTTTATTGAGCTGAGCCTGGAGGAGGGTCTGTTGAGCGGTGAGGACTTCGAGATAGGAAGTAGAGCCGTTGTAGGAGAGGAGTTCCATTGTATACTCGACCGACTTCTCAAGTGCGGCAACCTGCTTCGAGAGGAGTTCCT
>JAHZGZ010000086.1:0-1724 GCA_019420545.1 Bacteroidales bacterium
GGTGTATGGTTACGATATGTGGATATGTGCGGCGGCAGTGCTCGCCTACAAAACGGGCGAGGCGCTCCTCACACTGGCATAGTGTGGCAAACGAGAACAGTTCCGTTACGAGCAGACGATAGTATGCTTCCTTTATCTCCGGCAGACGCTCGATACTCCGTGCTGCTTCATCTTGCTGACGGCTGACATATTCCGTCACACGTCCGTCGGTGAGCACCGCGTCAGGAGTTATGGGGGTGGCAAGCACCATCCCTTCGAGCGATTTGCACCGGCTCAGGGCCACATACACCTGTCCCGGAGCAAACGACGCTCCGGCGTCGATTACGGCATGCTCGAATGTCAGTCCCTGGCTTTTGTGGATCGTGATCGACCATGCCAGACGTAAAGGGAACTGGGTGAACGTGCCCTGCACATCTTCGGTCAGTTCGCCAGTTGCGTCGTCGACGCGGTAGCGGGTGTTCTGCCACTCGGCGGCTGTCACTTCTATAGACTCTTCACCGTCGTCGCACGCCACGGTTATCTTCTCACGTTCCAGAGCCACGATATGTCCGATCTTACCGTTGTAATACTGATGGGCCGGTGACGGATCGTTGCGCACAAACATAACCTGTGCGCCCGCTTTCAGGGTAAGCTCAGGTGCTGTGGGGAATGACGTGTCGGGGAATGTGCCTTTTACTTCGGCATGGTATGTCACTGCCGGCGACTTTATCCCGGCGAGACAGCTGTTGTTGTAGCGGTCGGCGAAAGCGTTGTGGGTAGTAAGCCGGATATAGCTTGATCCTGTTGGTGGAATGAAGTCGGGAATGTACCGTGAATTGAGCAGGCGCATGTCGTTTTCGCAGAGGTCTCCGGTGCGCACATGGTTGAGCAGTTCTATGAATGTACGGTTCTGCTGACGGTATACTTTGGTAAGCTCGATGGTAACATAGTCGATCTGCTGCAACGCCCGGCTTCCGAAAAAATATGGGGTGGGGTAGTGAGGCGCCAGAAGCTCTTCGTCCTGAGGAGTCATAATTGGCGACAGTTGCTGCAGGTCGCCGATCATAAGAAGCTGCACGCCTCCGAAAGGCCGGCTGTCGCGGCGGTATTTGCGCAATGCGTTGTCAATTGCATCCAGCAGATCGCTCCTCACCATCGATATCTCGTCGATTACAAGCAGGTCGAGCATGCGGATTATGCGCAGTTTGTCGCGCGAGAAGCTGAACTTGTCGCGTACCTCCGTACCGGGTATATATGGTGAGAGCGGAAGCTGGAAGAAGGAATGGATAGTGACTCCGGCTGCATTGATGGCAGCCACGCCGGTCGGCGCAACCACGACTATCGACTTGGCGCTGTGCTGCCGCAGCCGGTGCAGGAATGTCGTTTTGCCCGTGCCGGCTTTACCGGTCAGGAATATACTTGTATGGGTGTGCTCGGCAAATTCCCATGCTCGCCGCAGCTCCTCGTTCTCTTCCATAGACAGGGTATAGAGGTAAATATATGTTGCTAAAATGATAAATCCGCTTAAACTCATTGAGTTTCAGCGGATTTTCGTACCCTCGTAGGGAATCAAACCCTAATCTGATGAACCGGAATCATCTATTCTATTCGTTGAACTACAAGGGCATGCGATGTGAACGTGCATTGAGCGGCACTCAGGCGCGCTAATTCGTCGACAAAACTACGAATTATTTCGTATATTTGCAAAAATAAAATTTAAAGATTCACTAAAACGATACGGCTTC
>JAHZGZ010000086.1:1734-5662 GCA_019420545.1 Bacteroidales bacterium
TTCATGGACGTAAAAATTGATCCTTCGTGGCGCGAAGAACTTGCTGCCGAATGGGATAAACCATATTTTGTGGCACTGACCGATTTCGTACGGCATGAATATCGTGCGGGAGCGGCTCCTATATATCCTCCGGCGGGAAAGATTTTCGCCGCATTCGACAGCTGTCCTTTCGAGGACGTAAAGGTGGTGATACTCGGTCAGGATCCGTATCATGGCCCGGGGCAGGCCAACGGGCTCTGCTTTTCGGTCAACAACGGTGTGGCTCTTCCGCCGTCGCTTGTCAATATTTTCAAGGAGGCGAAAGATGATCTTGGCTTTGAGGCTGTGTCGACCGACGGAGATCTTTCGCGGTGGGCACGCCAGGGTGTGCTTCTGCTCAATTCGACTCTGACGGTCGAGGCACATCGGGCCGCATCACATCAGGGCCGCGGATGGGAGACATTTACCGACGCGGTAGTGCATCGCCTGAACGATGAACGCAACGGCCTTGTCTTCATCCTCTGGGGCAGTTATGCAATAAGAAAAGGTGCGTTTATCGACAGGAACCGGCATATGGTGATTGAGTCGGCCCATCCTTCGCCGTTGTCGGCATATCGGGGATTTTTCGGCTCGCATCCTTTCAGCCGTGCCAACCAATACCTCGTTGAGCATGGTAAAACACCGATCGACTGGAGATGAAACGATCGCTTGCCATATTCATTTCTGTTTTGCTTTGCTGCTGTATCGTAACAGCACCGGCCGCCGCTGTACCTGCCGATACGCGCACGCGTACCTTCGACTCACGTGTGGGATCCCTGAAAGTCAATCCCACCGGCGCCGACATGCTCCCTCCGGTAGCGCGTCTCGGGAGTGGAAGAAGTATTGAGGTGTCGTTCGATATCATCGGCGACGACCGTCTGTATCTTCGCTATACGCTTACTCATTGCAATGCCGACTGGCAACCCGATGCATTGGTGGCGAGTGAATATCTCGACAGCTTCAATGATGCCGAGGTAGAGGAATGGGCTTTTTCCGGAGCGACGACTGTGCCGTATGTCCATTATCGGATAGAAGTCCCCGACGGGCGTATGAATCCCCGGCTTTCCGGGAATTATCTGCTTAAAGTGTATGAGGACGGCAAGCCTGACGATATTCTGCTCCAGGCGCGTTTTTCGCTTGAGGAAGGCGCTGTAGGGATTTTTGCGAAAGTGTTGGGCGTGACCGACATCGACTATATGCAGGCACATCAGCAACTTGATATAGACGTTGACGGCGGAGATATGCTCAGCATGGAGGATATCAACAACCGCCTGATTGTAAAAGTGCGTCAGAACGGACGCGAGGATGATGTACGTACCCTGCAACGTCCCCAATATACCGACGGGCGCGGAAGTAACGGTGGCGTTTGCGGCCATTATACCCATATGCGTCCGCTCATATTCAGTGCCGGCAACGAGTACCGCAGGTTTGAGAGCGTGTCAACCGAGCATCTCAACATGGGTGTGGCCGAGGTGGTGTATGCCGATCCGTATTATCATTTCCGGCTTGCCGATGACTCTCCGCGCCGCGAATATACTTATGATCGCACCCAGCAGGGCCGTTATCGTGTTAGGGAGGTCAATTCGGCGGAGTCGGATCTTGATGCCGACTACGTGGTGGTACACTTCACGCTTGCGATGCCGGAGCTTAAAGATGCCGACATATACATTGACGGTGACTTGACCAACCGGCGTCTTGACTCGTCAGCACGCATGCATTACGACAGTGATGAGGGTGTCTACCGCCATGCCATGCTGCTCAAGCAGGGGAGCTACAATTACCAATATCTGGTGGTGCCGCGCGGAAAGTCGGTCGGCGTTACCGCTCCCGTTGAGGGCGATTTCGCCCAGACTGCCGACGAGTACCGTATCGACGTATATTACCGGGAGCCCGGTGCACGTTACGACCGTCTGCTCGGAAGCCGGACAGTAATGTCATTATAATGATGGAAACTAAAGAGGAAGAAGTAATAATGCTACAGATTCAGGATACACTGGTGTCGCTCGACCTTGCTGAGCGTTTTTTCTGCTGCGACTTGTCGAAATGCATGGGAGAATGCTGTATCGAAGGTGATGCCGGCGCTCCCATTACCCGTGAGGAATACGACAAGCTGAAAGAGGTATTCCCGATTGTGAAAGATGACCTAACACCGGCCGGACGCCGCGAGATAGAGGAGCGCGGAGTGGGATATGTCGATGAAGAGGGCGATCTTGTCACGACAATCGTCAACGGACGCGACTGTGCGTTCTGCACCTACGGGCCGGGAGGAGTGTGCCTCTGTGCGGTCGAGAAGGGACGCATATCCGATTTCCGCAAACCTGCCTCATGTGCTCTTTATCCTGTAAGACTTACTAAATATCCCTCGTTCACGGCGGTAAATTACCATCGCTGGAAGGTATGTCGTGCTGCTGAAGTACTTGGCCGCAAGGAGGGGATACGCCTGTACCGTTTTCTTGAAGGACCGCTTACCGAATATTTCGGCAAAGAGTGGTACGATGAACTTTGTCTGGCCTGCGAGGCATATCTCGAAGAGTATGGCAAGTAGACCGTCGCTTCCGCTCATTTCACTATACGATTCGCCGGGAATATGTGTCGGCACTACATTCCGGGGTGTGCCGGCTGCTGATGATAGTTATTCCGGATTTTCGCTTTGCCACTATGTCGGCGACGCCGAAGAACACTGGCAGCGATGTCGTCATGCGCTTGCCGACCATCTCGGCATCCCTCTTAACCATCTCATAGTACCCCGGCAGACACATAGTGTGAACGTGGCTCTTATAAGCTCGTTGCCCGTTGCCGACAGGGATATTGAAGGGGTGGATGCTGTCGTCACAACCATGAGTGGCGTGGCTGTCGGAGTAAATACCGCCGACTGCCTCCCGGTACTCCTTTTCGACGAGGTGGCCGGAGTGGCAGGTGCCGTCCATGCAGGATGGCGCGGTGCCGTGGGCGGCATCGTGGATCGTTCCGTTGATGTCATGGTAAGCGCAGGTGCTGTTCCGGCCCGTATTCATGCATATATCGCTCCGCATATCAGGCAATGTTGTTTTGAGGTGGGGGAGGATGTTGCTGCACAATTCTCGGGGGAGGATGTTTTGCGTCATCAGCAAGCGAAACCGCATGTCAGTCTGGCGTCGTATGTGAAACGTGCGCTTGTTCTGAATGGGGTGCCGGAGGAAAATATTTCCGACCCGGGGGAGTGTACGCGCTGTCATCCCGACCGATATTTTTCGGCGCGTGCGCTCGGCATAGCATCGGGGCGGAATTTCTCATATATAATGTTGAAGTAACTATGATAGTCAGAATCGACAGTCTTGATACCAGGGGAGTCGAGGTCTTTTCCTCATTGACCGAGGCTCAGTTGCGCAATCGCCTCGACCCATCGCAGGCCATGTTTATCGTGGAGAGCCCGAAGGTCATAGATGTGGCTCTTAATGCCGGCTACGAACCGGTGTCGCTGCTCTGCGAGGAACGGCATATAGTAGGCGATGCCGCGGGGATAATAGCGCACTGCGGCGACATTCCGGTCTATACCGGCAGCCGCGAACTCCTTGCACGTCTTACTGGATATACCCTTACACGTGGCGTGCTCTGCGCCATGCGTCGGCCCCGGGAGAGGAGTCTGGAAGAGGTGTGCCGTGACGCGAGCCGTGTCGTAGTGATCGACGGTGTGGTCGATACAACCAATATCGGAGCTATTTTCCGTTCGGCGGCAGCTTTGGGTATCGAT
This sequence comes from Bacteroidales bacterium, assembly GCA_019420545.1. Taxonomy (GTDB): domain Bacteria; phylum Bacteroidota; class Bacteroidia; order Bacteroidales; family Muribaculaceae; genus Muribaculum. The sequence continues at coordinate 5,483 of JAHZGZ010000086.1, forward strand.
GGGGTTCTGCTTACGACCACTTCATGCGATCCGCTCAACCGCCGTTCGGTACGGGTGTCGATGGGTTCCGTATTCCTTGTGCCATGGGGATGGCTCCCTGCCGGCGGTTACCGCGAATTGCAGCGCCTCGGGTTCAAGACAGCGGCTATGGCGCTGAGCAACAACTCCGTGGGCATTGAC
>JAHZGZ010000086.1:5672-9301 GCA_019420545.1 Bacteroidales bacterium
TCGTGGTGGGTACCGAAGGGGATGGCCTCGCACATGAGGTGATTGCCGGCGCCGACTATGTGGTAAAGATCCCCATGTCGCACTGTGTGGATTCGCTCAACGTGGCCGCAGCCTCCGCCGTCGCCTTTTGGCAGCTTCGCAAACAATAACGATAGTTTTAGTGTCTATAGGGGGCATTCCCCTCGCTGGGCGAAGTATTTCCAGAGAGGAGCCGCCATGAGCGACTGTTTTATGCGATCTTCCATCAGTAGGCGTTTCACCTCTGACGGCTCGAGAACATGGACCGTGATGTCTTCGGTGGGATCAAGATGCTGTTCCCCGATGCGCTCTACGCCGGTGGCGATGTAACAATAATTAAGATTGTTCATGCTTGTGGGGTTGGCGCTTAGCACCATCGAGAGCTCCCAGTTGCCCCCTCCGAAACCGGTCTCCTCGGCAAGTTCGCGGCGTGCGGCGTCGAGCGGATCCTCGCCGGGCTCTACACAACCTGCGCAGAGTTCCATGAATATATCGTCGAGGCCGTGGCGGTATTGTTCTACCAGAACCATTTTGCCCTCGGTGGTTACGGCGATTATATTAACCCATGAAGGATATTCGAGCACGTAGAACTCATCGTTGACGCGTCCGTCCGGAAGACGCACGGTATCACATCGGGCGGTGAGCCATGGGCGTTTGATCAGATACCGGCTGTCGGTTGTAGTCCATTTTTCCATGATGAGGTCAATCCTGAGTCTGTTCAGTGGCGGTGCGCGCCATTTGGTCGCGTGTAAGGGCAAGCTTGCGCTCAAGGTAGTCGCGCTTGGCCGAAAGCATGCGGCGTTCTTTCATGAACGATGCGAGTTTCCATCCTTCGGCAAGCGACTTGCGGTCGTTGGCCGATAGGGGAGTGGAGTAGCTGCGGTCACCTTTGAATACCAGTTTGACAGCTCCTGCAGGGGCGCTGTTGTTGAGCCAGCAGCCGAGAGTGTCGCAGTCGGCGCCGATGAATGTGATCATCTCTGTGCCTCCCGAGCGATAGTTGCGTTCGCCGTCGTAGGCCACGGTTGCCGAGGTGACTTCACCGGGCGTTCCCGACAGGGCGATGGAGGTATGTTTTACGGGCGATGCTGTAAGCGAGGAGAGAACCTTGAACTGTCCGGACGGCTCTACGCGGCCTTCCACGCCGGTGCGCGAGAACAGGGTGGATTTGGCGTATTCTTTTATCACATAATAGTCGTAATCTTCGCCGAGCGACGGATCATGCACAAGCTGAAACTGCGGCATGATGGAGTCGATGCGGTAAGACATATAGGCGCTGAGCGAGTCGGTACGCTCGATTTCGCGTATGGTAGCCCCTTCCTCAACTTTGGGGCGGAGGGCCATGGCTTTGCGTTGTAGCTCGATCTGCTCGGGATACCGGCTTTTGACAGTGTCAAGAAGCTCGATGGCGAGATCGAAATCGCGTACTGTAGCGGCGCTGTCGGCCTGCTGGAGCAGGGCTTCGCCCTCTTTTTGCTCTTTGGCCGAGCCGGAGCATGAGGATACGCTGACAAGCAATCCGGCAGAGAGAAGCGCCGATGTGAGTGATGTGATGAATGGTTTATTTACTGCGTTGAACATCTTTTACGCCTTTAACTGTTTTGAGTTTCTTTATTAGATTGTTGAGTGAGGCCGTATCGCTGACACCCACTCCGAGAAATCCCTGGAATATACCGTCGTTGCTGTCGATGGATATGCTCCGGAGGGATGTCGACGGCTCTTTGTTTATTATTGACGTGATGGAGGTGACGATACCAATGTCGTCGTTGCCGATTATGCGGAGAGTGGCGCCGAACTGTTCGCCGACTTTTCCCGACCAGCGCGTGGTGATCAGTCGGTAGGGATAGCGTGCACGGATATTGGCGGCGTTGGGACAGTCGTCGCGATGTATCTTTATGACACCTTCCGAGGATATGAAGCCGAACACATCGTCGCCGTAGATGGGATTGCAACATTTCGACAGACGGTAGTTTACCCCCTTGATGCCTTCGCCGATCACAAGCACATCGGATGATGCGCGCGTATCGTCGTCGGCATGCGGTTGTAGTTGGAATTCCTCGGCCGAGACTTTGTCGGCTGCTGGTTCCGCAGGTCGGTCGACGGCGGCATACTGCTCGATAACGTCGTTGATGTCGATCTGCTCGGCGGCGATAGCGTTGAAAAAGTCGGTGACTGTGCGGAAGCCCATCTTCTTGATGAGCTTCATGAGTGTGGCCTCGACGAGATCGATCTTGCGGTTTTTCAGCCGTCGCTCCAGAAGTTCCTTGCCGAGCACCGACGAGCGGTTTTCCATCTCGTGGACGCTCTGGCGTATGCGGTTGCGGGCCTTGCCGGTAACGACAAAGGCGAGCCAGTCGATTTTCGGCACCTGCTGCGGCGACGTGAGTATCTCCACAGTATCGCCCGAGCGCAGCTTGTAGTTGATCTTCTGGTTGCGGTCGTTGACGCGTGCGCCTGTACACGACATGCCGAGCTTCGTATGGATGTGGAATGCGAAGTCGAGCACCGTGGCGCCATATGGGAGCTTGAAGAGATCACCCTTAGGGGTAAATACAAAGACCTCCTTGTCGTAGAAGTCCATGCGCATGTTCTTCATCAGCTCCATAGGGCCCGTCTCGGCAGTCTCAAGGATGTCGCGCACATTGTTCATCCATGCGTCGAGCGCCCCCTCGCTTTTAATTCCCTTGTATTTCCAGTGGGCGGCAAGGCCTTTCTCGGCTATGAGATCCATGCGGCGTGTGCGTATCTGCACTTCCACCCATCGGTCGCCGGGACCTTTGACGGTGATGTGGAGCGACTCGTAGCCGTTGCTCTTCGGTATGCTCAGCCAGTCCTTCATGCGCGAGGGGTTGGGCTGATACATATCGGTTATGAGCGAATATGCAAGCCAGCAGTCGCTTTTCTCCTTTTCGGGCTCGGCATCAATGATGATGCGTATGGCGAAGAGGTCGTAGATATGTTCGAGATCGGTCTTCTGCTTTACGAGCTTGTTCCAGATGGAGTAGATCGACTTGGTACGTCCTTTGATCTCATATTTGAGAGGTGTACTGTCGAGCTTTTCGCGTATCGGCGCTATAAACTCGGCGATGTATGCGTCGCGGCTTACCTTGGTCTGGTTGAGCTTGTGGGCGATGTCGGTATATGTCTGGCGGTTGGTGTATTTCAGCGAAAGATCCTCGAGTTCACTCTTGATGGAGTACAGCCCCAGACGGTGGGAGAGGGGAGCGTAGAGATAATTGCTCTCGTAGGCCACGTCATGTACCATCTTTTCGTCGGGATGATGGTTGATGGCACGCATCATGGCGAGGCGGTCGACGATCATGATGATGATGACACGTATATCCTCGGCAAAAGTCAGGAGGAGCTTGCGGAAGTTGTCGCTCTCCATGGCTGCCTGCTTGGCATACAGGGTCGACACTTTCAGCAGACCGCGGATAAGGCGTGCGATGTCGTCGCCCCATTCCTTTATCAGTTCTTTTTCTTCGATAAACTCGCTTTTGCAGAGAATGAAGAGAAGTATGGCAAGCACCATGTTGCGATCAGGCGATATCTTTTCGCAGAGGAGCAGAGCGGTATCGAGATTGTGGATTATGGGGTTGATGCCGAAGCGG
>JAHZGZ010000087.1 GCA_019420545.1 Bacteroidales bacterium
TGTCGAAGGTAATGGTGATGTCGCCCACACGCTCAAGCAGCAGGCGCAGACGGCGCATGTACACGTTGCGGTTGTTGCGGGCGGCTACCTCGTCCTTATCGCTCCAGATAGTCTCGTCGATGAGGTTCATGGGCACGCCGTTCTTGTTCTTCCTATTGACCAGCTGTAGCATAAGCAATAGCTTCTTGGTGCGTGAGGAGAACGACGTGGTGATGTTGTTGCCGTCGCGGTCGGTGACGTTGAATTGTCCGAGCAACGAGATTGATTTTTTCGAGCGGTCGTAATAAGCGGGTATGTCGTGCTTGGTAGCGAGGGCCGACAGGGTTTCGGGGTCGTATGTCCCGGCATCGGCTTCTTCCTCGGTCATGTCGCTGGCAGGGATGCGCGGAGCGGTCGTCTCGGCGACGTTGTCGGCAGGTTGCGGAGCTGTGGGCTGCGGCTCGGGATTCTTCGGCGATTCTTCGGCGGGAGCCGCAATTTTGCCGTCAGGCGCCTGACGGGGGTGTTGAAGGGCGTCGCCCTTCAACATATTTGTCTCGGTAGCAGTCTTTGCGGCGGTACGCTTCTTGCGGCGGCGCGTCATAGCTGTGGCGGTAGCGGCGGCAATCGCCAGAACGACAATGGCGATAACCCACCGTAGCCAAGTGTTGGACTTGGTGCCCGGGTCGAAGTTCTGTCCGGTATTGTTGTCGAGGGCAAGCGGCCCTTCTACAGCATAGACGTTGAGATCGTGGGTCTTATCGGTCAGCAGCCGGTCGACGAGAAGATAATATGTGCGCGATTCGGGGGCATAGAAGAAATCGTAGACGCAGTCGCGGTAGCCCATGTCGAGGTGCAGGGGCTTTACTACAGTGCTGTATCCCGGACGATCGAGATATATGCGGGCGATGCTGCGGCCGAACTGCGTTGTTGCGATCAGGAAGCTGCGCGTCTCTTTGTCGTAGTACATGGTCGACGCGTTGAGGAAGATGTTTTTCAATGTATCCGTCTCCATCTCCCATACCTTGCGTCCCTGCATGTTGGATAGGTCGTATTCGTAAAGGTCGTAGTAGTAGCGCGTGGGGAGTTCCTGACGCCCCGTCTCGTTACCCTTTCCCCCGAATATGTAGAGCTTGTCGCCCACTACTGCCGAAGCGGCTCCGTTGCGCGGGGCCGGACGCGGGCGCAGCTGCATGCGCTCGATCTTGTTGGTGTTGAAGTCGAGGCGGAAAAAGTCGTTGGTAAACCTGAAAAATCCATATCCTCCAAACGAATAATATACCGAATCGCCCTGCAATGCCCACGAGTGGTTGGCATGGACGGCTTCGAGATCGGCGTGCGACTGCGGATTCGACCACATGCCGGTGTTGAAATCGAATGTCGCCATGGTACCGCGGTTGAGGTCGAACGAGATCAGCTCGTTGGTCGACGGTCGGTACATCAGATTGTTTGACATGGTCATCTCTCGGTATCCGCCTTTTACGGGGATCTTGCGTGACGTGCTGTCGGCCAGGCTTACTATCTCCACCACACTGTCGCTTACGATGAACAGCGAGGCGGTAAGCGGGTCGAATGCTGTCTGTATCTTGTCGGCCGTCTTGAGTGAATACACGCGGCGCGTTACCTTATGGTCGTCGAGCATCCAGTGGGGGTTGGACGCACGGGCCGGCATCTGGCCAATCTGGTCGTAACATATTACGTCGTCGTGATGCGACAGTTCCCAGTGGTTGCGGAGTTTACCGTCGTTGTATATACGTATGTCGGCTAAGTTGATCGGCGGAGTCTCGTATTCCACACGTGCCCCGAAGGTTATCGTGGCCTGCTTGAACTGTTGCATATCGACTTTTGCCGTAACCGTATCGGTGGCATAGATAAACCGCAGCGTGCCTTTTTTCTTGTCAAGAATGAGATGTGCGTTTACCGGCAGTGTGCTTACCGGATTGACACACGGATATATATGGTCGTTGATCACGAGGGTAGGGTAGAATTTGCTCCCCTCGGGCGAATAAACTACCGATATGTCAGTGCCGTCGTTGCCGGCAATCCCTACCACGCAGCCGAACATTGACATTTCGGGACGTGTCTCGATGTCGAACGACAGTTCGAACCGGTCGGAAACCGGTATTGGTTCGCCGTTGTTCAGAACCAAGGAAGTCCGCTCCGCGACAGGTGCGTCGTTGGAGTTGAATTTAAGACCGTAGTTCATCGCGTGTACGGCGGTGCCCAATATGAGCGTTATTATGAAGCTTAGCAATTTTGTCAGTTTATGCCACATCAATCATACTGTTTTACTGATTGCTCTTAAACGGTGGAGGTGCGAAAATATAATTGCCATGAATGGCTGATGCCCTACCCGCTTCCGCTGTCGCATGGCATCGGTATTGGAATGCAGTACCCTGCGTTTTCTGGTATTTTCAATGCTACAAAATTAATAAATAACCTTTAGCCTGCGAAATATTTGCCGCTAAATTTTGTCAAGTCCGGGGCTAATCGTAGGCGAATTCGACTGAATCGTGTTGGCTGCAACTTAATTTACGGTTAAAAAACGAGAATATGTTTTATAACATGTTTTGTTTATTGCGTTGAATGCTAATGGTTTATTCCGCTTAATGCAATAAAATTGCTATGGCGCATGCATTTTTATTGTGAAGTTATCGCTGTGTAATCGCTGTGTTAAGTCGCCCGATGTAACTTTGCGTCAGAGAAACGAAAAATAAGTACAAATCAATTACTCACATCAATTATTACTGCTTACTGATTCACTTAAACGGGACGGAGTGTCGGGATGATACCGAGGCCCGCGCGGACAGGATCCGCGTTATGGTTAATAAAGATCCCGTAAGTGCATCGCGCTTCTGTGGATTAAGCCGGAACGACCTCCGTAGAGGAGGAAGCAAGGCTGAGGTTAGAAGATTGGTTTTTGGTTAATTTCTAAGGTATGAGAAGCAAGCGGGTCGCCATTCGGTGGCCCGCTTTCGCGTTAATGTAAGTGCAGCTGACTTTCCTGGTGAGATAGGATTGATATTTTGGAACACATCGGTCGTTACGAGGGAAAACGGCTTGTCGCATCGGGAAAATCAGCTGATACGAAATAACACGCTTGGAAAGCGCGTCTCCTGCATGCGTGGCGGAATCGTGACTGATGTAATCATGGCTGTTAGAGCTACGTTCTGCCTGTCAGAGGACATTATGGTCTATTGTCAGACCCTCATTTTTCGGGTTGAGAAGCGGGGTATAAAAACAAGAAAGCCGCCTTGTGGTGTGGCGGCTCAATCTTGCTCTAATGTATCTATTATTTGGATTGCAGTGGGAGGTGGGGGTCGTCTCGACTTATCCGCTATGTTTCCCTAACCTATGCCCGGATTCGGGTGCCTCGCTTTCAAGAAAGGCGTCTTATAAGGCCTGCGATCATTTTTTTCAAAATTACTATTTCATTTGCAAGCTATGTTTACTTGGCATAATATCTTTTCTCGTTATCGGGGCAGCTTTCCGTCCCTTGAGATGCAGCAAAGGTAATGTATTGTTATGGCAAATCGGTTACATATGTGTGCCATTGCTGATAAAAATTATATCAAGGTACATTTTTTTCAGTAACCGGGGAGGATTATGGTTTTTTACCCTCTGCTCCCCTTT
>JAHZGZ010000088.1:0-11066 GCA_019420545.1 Bacteroidales bacterium
GAAAGGCTTCCATTTTTTTGATGGGGTGAGGTGTGGGGCTCGAACCCACGACCTTCGGAACCACAATCCGACGCTCTAACCAACTGAGCTAAACTCACCATATGTCATTCTACATCGGGTGATAGTACGTCTGCGCTTAGGCTTGCCGATTTTGAACGGTGCAAAGGTACACACTCTTTTCCATTCCACCAAATATTTTGCCGAATTTTTACAAAACCACACTTTCAGTATCCTCATAGGGCGCCGAGAACGACCGGAAGGGAGTAATACGGCCCTTCCGGCCGGTGATTGGAGGCGTAAAAGTTGGTTGGTTGCGGATCAATATCCGGTATAGGTATGGGGCGAGAGGCGGTGCAGCTCGGCCTTCACGGCGTCGGACACGTTGAGGGTGTCGATGAATGCGGCGATGCTCTCGGCGGTGACGGTGGTGTTGACGCGGGTGAGCTCCTTGAGGGTCTCGTAGGGCTTGGGATAGCCTTCGCGGCGCAGGATAGTCTGGATACCTTCGGCCACTACGTTCCACATGCCGTCGAGGTCGCGGTTGATGGCGGCTTCGTTGAGGAGGAGTTTGCCGAGGCCCTTGAGGGTCGATGCTATGGCGATCATCATGTGGGCCATGGGCACACCCACGTTGCGGAGCACGGTCGAGTCGGTGAGGTCGCGCTGGAGGCGGCTCACGGGGAGCTTCGTGGCGAGATGGCCGAGCACGGCGTTGGCGATGCCGAGGTTGCCTTCGGAGTTCTCGAAGTCGATGGGATTGACCTTGTGGGGCATTGCCGAGGAGCCTACCTCGCCGGCCTTGATCTTCTGCTTGAAGTATTCCATCGAGATGTACTGCCACATGTCGCGGTCAAGGTCGAGGATGATGGTGTTGATGCGGCGCATGGCGTCGAATATGGCGGCCAGATTGTCGTAGTTGGAGATCTGGGTGGTATATTCCTCGCGCTCTATGCCGAGGCGCTCGCTGAGGAATGTGGCGGCAAACTTGCGCCAGTCGATTTCGGGATATGCGGTTAGGTGGGCGTTGAAATTGCCGGTTGCACCGCCGAACTTGCCGCTTACGGTAGATGCGTCGAGTATGGCGAGCTGCTTGCGCAGGCGGTAGCTGAACACACGTATCTCCTTGCCCAGGCGGGTGGGCGATGCGGGCTGGCCGTGGGTCTTGGCGAGCATGGGGAGGTCGGCCCACTCGTCGGCGCGTGCCTCAAGGTGCTCGATCAGTTCCACGAGCATGGGGCGGTATGCCTCGGCTATGGCTTCCTTGACCGACATCGGCACGGAAGTGTTGTTGATATCCTGAGAGGTAAGTCCGAAGTGGATGAATTCCTTTACGTCGCTGAGGCCGAGTGCGTCGAACTGCTCCTTCAGGAAATATTCCACGGCCTTCACGTCGTGGTTGGTGACCGACTCGATCTCCTTGATGCGCTGTGCGTTCTCTACCGAAAAATCCTTATAGATGGCGCGCAGGGCGGGGAACAGGGCATGGTCCACGCCGGCGAGCTGTGGAAGGGGTATCTCGCACAGGGCGATGAAATACTCTACTTCGACGCGCACACGGTAGCGTATAAGGGCGTATTCCGAAAAGTACTGGTCGAGGCGCTCGCACTTGCCGCGGTAGCGTCCGTCGACGGGTGATATGGTTGTAAGCTGAGAAAGTTCCATTGTTGGGACGGAAAGTGAATGATGGGTTGAAAACGGGCATAGCCCCGCGCGGAGGCTATGCCATGATGCTTATTTTCGGGCGAGGTAGATGGTACACACGCCGAATGTGAGGGGATGGTGTTCGGTGGCGGAGAATCCGGCCTCGCGCATGAGAGCGAGCATCGACTCTCCTTGGGGAACGGCGGCGATGCTTTCGGGGAGATAGCTGTAGGCACGCACGTCGTGGCTCACCATGCGCCCTACCAGGGGGATGATATGGCGCGTGTAGAGCTTGTAGAAGGGCTTGACCAGCGGGGATGTGGGTGTCGACAGCTCGATGACGCATAGAGTGCCTCCGGGACGCAGCACGCGGTACATCTCGCGGTAGCCCTGGAGCAGATGCTCGAAGTTGCGCACTCCGTAGGCGGCGGTAACCACGTCGTAGGTGGCGTCGGCCATGGGGAGGCGCAGGCAGTCGGCGGTGCGGAATGTCATTTTCGCTCCCGTGGCTCTGGCGGCGGTGTCGGCGTCGGCCTTGCGGCGCGCCACCTCAAGCATCCCCTCGCTGAGGTCGATGCCGGTGACGGTGTCGGGGCGCAGCGAGCGTGCAAGAAGCAGGGCGAGGTCGCCGGTGCCGGTGGCCACGTCGAGAATGTCGGCATGGGGGCGTCCGGCAAGCATGCGCACGGCCTTGCGACGCCAGAGCCGGTCGATGCCGAAGGTCATCATCCGGTTCATGAAGTCGTAGGCGGGCGCTATGGAGTCGAACATGTCGCGCACCTGTTCGGTCTTGCAGCGCGTGTCGTCGCGGTAGGGGTTGACGCGCTCGGCCTTTACATCCATATGCGTTACGGTCAGTGAATTATTTGCGGGCTTCGAGCCAAGCGGTGACTGATTTTCCGATGCGGTCGGCGAGGTTGCCGGTCTCAGTGCTGCGGTCGAACTTCTCGCCGGTGATGTGCTCGTACAGCTCGATGTAGCGGTCGCTTACTGACTCGCAGTAGGCATCGGTCATCTCGGGTACCTGCTGGCCCTCCTTGCCCATGAAGCCGTTTTCGATAAGCCACTGGCGCACGAATTCCTTTGAGAGCTGCTTCTGGGGTTCGCCTTTTTCGAAGCGCTGCTGATAGCCGTCGGCGTAGAAGTAGCGCGATGAGTCGGGGGTATGGATCTCGTCGATGAGGTATACCTTGCCGTCGCGCTTGCCGAACTCGTACTTGGTGTCGACGAGGATGAGGCCGTGTTTGGCTGCGATTTCCGAGCCGCGCTTGAAGAGCTCGCGTGTGTAGCGCTCCATCTGCTCGTAGTCGGCTTTGTCGACGATGCCCTGGGCGATGATCTCTTCGCGCGAGATGTTCTCGTCGTGGCCTGCCTCGGCCTTGGTGGTGGGGGTGATGATGGGCTCGGGGAACTTCTCGTTTTCCTTCATGCCGTCGGGGAGCTTCACTCCGCAGAGTTCGCGGCATCCGGCCTGATATTCGCGCCATGCGCTGCCTGTGAGGTAGCCGCGTATGATCATCTCCACGCGGAAGCCTTCACACTTGAGGCCGACGGTCACCATAGGGTCGGGAGTGGCGAGCTTCCAGTTGGGTACGATGTCGGCGGTGGCGTCGAGGAACTTTGCGGCGATCTGATTGAGCACCTGTCCCTTGAAGGGGATACCCTTGGGGAGAATGACGTCGAATGCCGAGATGCGGTCGGTGGCGACCATCACCATGATGTCGTCGTTGATGTCGTAGACGTCGCGTACCTTACCGTGGTACACGCTCTTCTGGCCGGGAAAATTGAAATCGGTCTTTGTAAGTGTCTGTGCCATTGCTGTATGATGATGTGATGATTTTGATTGATTCGGAGTTGTATAGTGGTGAGGCGCTTTTCAGTCGGCCTCTGCGGCGCCGTCGCCTGAATCGCCTTCGTGGTGCGTGCCGGTTTCGGCGAGGGCTTTCATCTCGTCGTCGTAGTGCTGGTATGCCTCGACGATGCGCTGCACGAGGTGGTGGCGCACGATGTCCTTCTTGCCGAACTCGACCATGCCGATGCCGTCGACACCTTTCAGTACGGTGAGCGCCTGCACCAGTCCGGAACGTACCGAGCGCGGGAGGTCGATCTGGGTGACGTCGCCGGTGATTATCATCTTGGCGTTCATGCCCAGTCGGGTAAGGAACATTTTTATCTGATGGGTGGTGGTGTTCTGTGCTTCGTCGAGTACGATTACGGCGTCGTTGAGGGTGCGTCCGCGCATGAATGCGAGCGGCGCGATCTGGATCACGTTGTTGTCCATGTACTCCTTGAGCTTCACGGCGGGGATCATGTCCTCGAGGGCGTCGTAGAGCGGCTGGAGATATGGGTCGATCTTGTCCTTCATGTCGCCGGGGAGGAATCCGAGCTTCTCGCCGGCCTCCACGGCCGGGCGCGAGAGGATTATCTTGCGCACCTCGCGGTTTTTTAGGGCGCGCACGGCCAGAGCGATGGCGATGTAGGTCTTGCCGGTTCCGGCGGGGCCGAGGGCGAATGTTAGGTCGTTGTGGATGAATGCGTCGACGAGCTTCTGCTGGTTGGGATTGCGTGCGGCGATGGGCTTTCCGTTGATGCCGAAGATGATCACGTCGTCGTGCTTCATCTCCTTCGGGGAGTGGCCTTTCACTATGTCGAGGATGACATCCTCGGGGAGCTTGTTGTAGCGCGAGCAGTAATCTTCAAGCTCCTTGATGCGCTTTTCAAACTGTGCGGTCTCCTCTTCGTCGCCGATAACCTTGATTACTTGTCCGCGCGCGGCCATGCGCAGCTTTGGGAACAGGTTTCTGATTAGCTGCATGTTGCAGTTGTTTACCCCGTAGAAACTTACGGGATCCACGCTGTCGATAATTATAATTCGCTCAATCATCCGAGAATCGTGAAATAGTTTACAAAGGTACAACAAATCTGCGACACGGAATGATTTTTCAGATGGCAAATTTTAAGGGATCAAAGGCCGAAGGCCGGCAGGGTGTCGAGAGGGCCGGTAGGGGTAGGGACTTTAGGGTCGGTAGGGGCTTTAGAGACTTTAGGGACTTTAAGGACTTTAAGGACGTTAGAGACCCTACCGGCCGGGTGGGGGAATCAGGCTGGGGAGACGAGGGCGATGCCGCGGCGGATGGCCTGCTCGTTGAGGGGGAGGAGGTGGTGGTGGCGCTCGGGGAGGGTCTTTTTGAGGCCGCGGAGCACGGCGTCGACGTCGACCACGGGCTTCATGCCGAGGATCGCGCCGAGCACGATCATGTTGTAGGTCTTGGAGTTGCCCATCTCTACGGCAGCGTCCATGGCGGGGATTTCACGTACGGTGATGTCGGTGCGCACAGGGCGGCGGTGTATGCCGTAGGCGTCGTAAATGAGGAGTCCGCCGGGCTTTACTTTCGATTCGAATTTGTCGAGGCTCTGCTGGTTGAGCACTACGGCTGTATCGTAGGTGTCGAGCACGGGAGAGCTGATGGGTGTGTCGCTGAGGATAACGGTCACGTTGGCAGTGCCGCCGCGCTGTTCGGGGCCGTAGGCGGGCATCCATGTAACCTCGAGATTGTTCATAAGTCCGGCATAGGCGAGTATCTTTCCCATCGACAGCACGCCCTGTCCGCCGAATCCCGATATGATGATTTCTTCTTTCATGCCTGGGAGAATTATTGGTCAACAGTATTTTTGAGGTCGCCGAGGGGATATGCCTCGAACATGTTCTGCTCCATCCACTCGTTGGACTTCGCGGGTGACATTTTCCATCCGGAGTTGCAGGTGCTTACCACCTCCACCACCGAAGTGCCGCGTCCTTCCATCGAGTTGGCGAACGCTTTGCGTAGCGCGGCCTTGGCCTTGCGCACGGCGGCGGGAGTGTGGACGGCCTGGCGGGTTACGTAGCATGTGCCCGGGAGCATGGCGAGCAGCGGAGTGATGTTGAGCGGATGTCCGTTGAGGTCGGCGCGGCGCCCGTAGGGTGTGGTGGAGGTCACCATGCCTTCGAGTGTGGTGGGAGCCATCTGTCCGCCGGTCATGCCGTATATACCGTTGTTGATGAAGATGATCACGATGTTCTCACCGCGGTTGGCTGCATGGATTGTCTCGCAAGTGCCTATAGCGGCGAGGTCGCCGTCGCCCTGGTAGGTGAACACCATTTTGTCGGGGCTGAGGCGCTTGACTGCGGTGGCTACTGCGGGCGCACGTCCGTGGGCGGCCTCGATCCAGTCGATGTCGATATAGCGGTAGGCGAATACGGCACAGCCCACCGGGGCTATGCCGATGGTCTTCTCCTGCAGGCCGAGTTCCTCCACCACTTCGGCCACAAGCTTGTGGACCACACCGTGGCTGCAGCCCGGGCAATAGTGCATGGTCTCGTCGGTGAGGAGCGAGGGGCGCGAATATACGCGGTTCTCCTCCTTGATGATATCGTTGAGTTCCATAATCGGTCAGTTCTGTGGGAGATGGTTGAAGAAAGCGTCGAGTACCTCCTGTGGGTTGGGGACGATGCCGCCGAGACGTCCGAAATGGCAGACGGGCACCGAGTCGTGGCATGCGAGCCTTACGTCCTCGATCATCTGTCCGGCGTTGAGCTCGACCACCATTATGCCCTTGACTTTTGAGGCAAGGCGTTCGATCTCAGCTTTCGGGAACGGCCAGAGGGTTATTGGGCGCAGGAGTCCGATCTTAATACCCTGCTCGCGAGCCATCTCAATGGCTTTCTGAGAGATACGGGCAATGGAGCCGAAAGCTACTATCAGGTAGTCGCAGTCGTCGATGCCGTAAGAGGCAAAGCGCACCTCGTTTTCCTCGATAAGGCGGTATTTCTCCTGAAGGCGGAGGTTGATCTCCTCCATAGCCTGTGGGAGCAGCTCGAGGGTCGTCATGATGTTGCGCTGGCGCGACGCCGGCTTTCCGGTTACGGCCCAGGGACACTGCTCGGCAATCTGCTCGGGAGTGCGGCGCGGCCGCTGCTCGGGGAGCACTACCTTTTCCATCATCTGGCCCACGATGCCGTCGGCGAGTATAATGGCCGGAGTGCGGTATTTGAATGCCAGATCAAATCCGAGGCCCACGAAGTCGGCCATCTCCTGCACCGTTGCCGGGGCGAGGGTGATGAGTCGGTAGTCGCCATGTCCGCCCCCTTTTGTGGTCTGGAAATAATCGGCCTGCGAGGGCTGGATGGTGCCGAGACCGGGGCCGCCGCGCATGACGTTGATAATCAGCGCTGGAAGTTCTCCGGCGGCGATATAGCTTATCCCCTCCTGCTTCAGCGACACGCCGGGCGATGACGACGAGGTAAACACGGCTTTGCCGCATGCGGCGCCCCCGTATACCATATTTATAGCGGCGAGCTCGCTTTCGGCCTGCAGCACAACCATGCCTGTAGTCTCCCACGGCATCAGTTCCTCCAGGGTCTCGAGCACCTCGCTCTGGGGTGTGATGGGGTATCCGAAGTATCCGTCGGCACCGTAGCGTATAGCGGCGTGGGCGAGGGCTTCGTTGCCCTTCATCAGTTTAACTTCTTCGCTCATAAATGTGTAAGTAGCTAAAATTCAACATGAGGGAATACTATTTCTCGACGGCACGATATACCTCGATGCATCCGTCGGGACATACCACGGCACAGTTGGCACACCCGATACACTGCTCGGGACGAACCGTATAGGCGAAGTGATAGCCACGGTCGTTAACCTCTTTACCTTGAAGGGAGAGGACATCTTTCGGACATGCCACCACGCAAAGGTCGCATCCTTTGCACCGGTCGGTATCAATTACCACTGCTCCGAAAATTTTTGCCATATCGGTGTAAATTATGTTAGTAATGTGTGACGAGGAGTGATGTTATAAAGCATAAAACCTCTTTGCGACAGCAAATATAATTAAATAATTGCATGATAAATATATTTTAACATATACTTAACCTATGGCACACCACGGGGTAAAATGTGCCAAAAACGTTGTATGGCAGAAAAAAGTCTCATATACAGGAAATTCAGATTGAAATCCGGAATCTGACGCCGAAATTTTCTTAATAATGTTAACTTATTGTAAGGTATACGGTATTCATCGGATGCGTTTTGGCCTATGAAAAACGATGGAAGCGAGATCGGGCGCGACGGGCATGTTGGCTGCCACCCACAGGCCGATGGCGCGTGTCATCAGTATGTCGTCGTGGCATCCGGCACGTGCGGCGTAGCGTCCCGACGGA
The DNA here is from genome assembly GCA_019420545.1 of Bacteroidales bacterium. Classification (GTDB taxonomy): domain Bacteria; phylum Bacteroidota; class Bacteroidia; order Bacteroidales; family Muribaculaceae; genus Muribaculum. Next base: position 7,835 of record JAHZGZ010000088.1, read on the forward strand.
TCGCGCTCGTATACGGCGAGTTCGTGGCAGGCGTCGGCGTCGCGCTCGATGTATCCGTTGTCGCGCACAAGGCCTATGAGATGGCCTATCACCATGGCCTTGGTCTGTCGGTTGGTGTGGAAGCCCACGCGCTGTTCGAGCGAGCGTGTTGCCGAGTCGGGCGAGCGGCGGCGGTAGAGGTTGGGATAGTGGCGGTTGAGCTCCGAGAGGAGTATCATGGAGCTGTCGGCATCGGGAGTGCCGGTGCTTTCGAGCGAGTTGCTCTCCACTACCAGCAGCGCGTTGCCGTACCATGTGGCGATAGCGGCCGCTTTGGCTGTAAGGAGGTCGTGATCGATGTGTCCGCGCCACTGTGCGGCTATCTCGGGCTTTCCGCAGGGTGAGAACCGGTCGATGACTGCGATTACCGAGAAGTCGGCGCGGTCGGTGCGTCCGCCAACGTCGACTGCCACCACATATTGGTCGATGCCCGGTCTGGGTGGTGCCCATACTTTCAGATGCCCGCATTCGTCGGCCGCAAATTCCCTGACATCGAGCGCGCCGGGGAGCAGCGGGGATGCTGTCGACAGTTCGCCGAGGAGATATGAGCAGGAGCATTCCCGGCGCAGACGGTCGACCAGCGACAGGGCGAACACTCCCGATCCGGTGTTGGCAAACGCCTCTTCGGCGGTGGTAGGGAACTCGGCCTGCATCATGTGGGCCGACGGGTATTCGCGGCGCTTGTCGCGGTACCACTGTATCTGTTCGAGGGTGCATCCACGCTCCCAGAGGTCTCGCTCGTAGGTTGAGAGAGTTGTCCACAGGGCTTCGCGGTCGAACTCCTCGACGCGGTATATGTCGATCTCATACCATGGGACGAAGATCGCGGTCTTGTCGCTGCGCCCCGCCTCGGAACGCAGCCATTCGGAGTGAAAGTAATTGCCTACGCCGTTGGCGGTGCTTTCGAGCACGATGAGGGTGTCGGGCTCGCGTGCGATACCGCCGCATATGGCTCGTATATACCCTTCGGGAGACTGCGAGGGCGTGGCGCGCCAGAACGCCACTTCGCTGAGGTGGGCCATGGCGAAGTCGGCTCCGCGCACGGCTTCCTGGCATTCCCACGAGCTGACGGTGACGCGGCAGTCGCGGCCTGTGATGGTGCGCGTGTTGACTGAGCGCTCGAAGGGGCGGAATGCGAAATCGCCCTCCTCCTCGCGGAACTCTTCGGGGTATGCGGCGAGCATCTTGGTGTACATGCCCCGTATGGTCGAGGCGGTATCCTTTACATGGGCGCAGATGAGCGAGTGCCAGTTGCGGTGGTGGACACACTGTATCCAGGCCATGTACATCTGCACGAGTGTGGATCCGCCCCACTGGCGGGCCTTGAGCATGATGAGGCGTATGGGGCGTCGGGCGGCGCGCATATTTTCCAGAGCCCCGAGCACACGGCGCTGCGGGCGATTGAGGATGAACGGCACGTCGCGGCCCGATATCTTGTCGCGGATCTTCACGCATGTGGCCGCCCAGAACTCTAAGTCGTGGCAGAAGCGGAGCATGCACCATGCATGGTAGTCGCGCCCTACGGTCAGCAGGGCCGGATCGGCGGCCATGGCGGCCGGAATGTGGCAGAGCGCGCCGCGCGGATCTGTTGCAGGCTGCCTCAGGAGCGGACTCCCCTCTCCGGTCACAGGGTCGTAGGGGAGGCGCACGGCGGCGTTGCGGCGGGCGTTTTCGGTGAGTATGTCGTTGAGTGTTTCCATAGTTGTGTGGTGGTTATTGTGAGGTTTTGTAGGATCCGGAGGTCAGAACAGGAAGGGGGAGGGGCTGGTGACGAGGCGGAAGGAGGTGAGGGTGGCGTCGGGGGAGACGCTGCCGGAAAGGGATACGGTGACGTAGCGGTGGGGATGGGCTATTACCGGCAGGTAGGGTGGCGCCGCTATTTTGCCTGCCATGGCCAGCCCGGCGAATCGGTGGGGCTGCGTGTCGCCGTTGTCGCCGAGGAGATCGATGGCGATGTCGGCTTCAGAGGCTGACATGAGGGCTGTAAGCGCATGTACGCGGGGCACCATGTCGGCTACCAGACATATGCGTCGGCTCCAGGCTACGGATATTTTCCCGGTGATGTCGGGCTCTTCGTGCGATGCGTCGTAGATTCCGTCGGGAGTGGCTATCAGAAGAGTTCCGGGGATGTGGGAGAAAGCGTCGGGGAGAATGTCGGTGCGTGAATATACGCCTTGTGTTCGGTCGATTATCATCGGCCATCGACGTGGCGCGCCGGATGGTGGGAGGCACCAGATTTCACGCATGAGGGGGGAGTAGCCTATGGCGGCGAAGCGCGAGGGGTGGATGATGTCGGCTCGGGTTCCGTTCAGGCGCATGACGCCTGTTGATGTGGCGGCGTATACGGCGTCGGTACCCACGGCCACCGCTCCCGGTGATGACACGGCGCCCGGACTGATGAGCGACACAGCAAGACGGCCAGCCGTGCCGACACTTACGGTGTGTACTCCTGCTGTAGTGAACGCGTAGAGGTGGCGTCGTCCGAAAGCAAGTCCGGCATTGGCGCGTGATGCTTCGGTAAGTGCCGTTACGGCGCCTCCGCCGATCGTTGTGGCTGCGCAGGGTGTGGCAGGTGAAGAGACATCGGCGACGAGCATTGCTGAAGCCCGGCGCACGGGCCGGCGCACGGTTACGGCTCGCATCGGCGATACCGTTGCCGTGAATGACGAGAATTCGACAGGCTTCAGCGACGGAGACACCCAGCATGCCGCGAGCGCAGCGGGTGTGGGTGTGAGCGGAAACGACCGGCTTACGATATCAGTGGCTGTGATAATCTCGATATCCATGCGGAACGCACCCGGATGTGGGTATGAGAGCATCGGCATGATGGCGACTGGCAGCGGGCCTTCGCCTGTCTCCTCGGCACAGAGGCGTTCGGTAGCGCCGTCGGCGTTGAGCAGGCTCACACATATCTTGGCATGCCACGGGCCGTAGGCTGTGCCGGTAGTCCACATGGCCGACGGAGCCATTGGCAGGGCATGTACCGGTGTGATGTCGGCCATTGCCGTTATGTCGCCGGCAACGGTTGCCACAGCGGCGTTGAAGGTATGGGGGAGGGAGGTCTCCCGGATTATTTCGGGTAGGGTGACGTTGCGTGGAGCGCGTGCCAGCGCTTTCAGTATGGAGGCCTGCGCGGCGGCAGACGACAGGTCGGTGTTCAGTTCCGGAGTATGGACGCTTCCGGAGGCAAGCG
>JAHZGZ010000088.1:11076-12696 GCA_019420545.1 Bacteroidales bacterium
GGCTGTCGGGGGCGAACGGGTCGGGGATTACAGCCGCTACGGTCGACAGTTCGTCGAGGCGGTCGAGCAGAGCGGGCAGAATCGTGGCATGGCGGGTGAGACGCGGTATGTCGATGCGCAGCCGGCCGTCGGTGGCGGTATGTGTAAGGCGCGTTATGTAGGGGGTGCCGTCGTAGTCGACGAGATCGAGCGGAGGAGCGACGAGCAGTTCGAGTGTGGCGGCGGCTCGGTGTGCGTCGGTGATCGCGTCGAGGTTGCATCGCATGCCGATCCGGAATCCGGTAATGCTGACGGTGACCGGTGAGACAGCTCGGTATGCGCCTCCGCTGACTCCCACGGTCATCTCAACAGATGGGGCCCCTTGGATACCGGCAGGTGTTACGACGGCGGGTGTGGAACGGAATAGTATGCGCCCTGCGGCATCGCGCAGGCGGTACCAGGCAAGTATTGGAGTGGCTGCGCATCCGTCGGCTACGGCTGCTTGTGATGCGGAGCGCAGGGCTGAAAGCGCGGCATTTCCGAGCATGTCGATGTCGGCTTTGAGGAGCGCTCCGCTCCATGAGGTGTAGTTGCCTTGAAGCGTAAGCGCGGGAGTGCCGGCTGTGTGGGTGCGTGGATCCGACGGTATGAGGGCAATTGCCGGAAAGTCGGCATTGGCGGCCGACAGTTTCCATGATCCGTCGGGTGCAGTCGAGGCGATGTATGTGCCGGAAGGTGTGAAGATATGGACGCCGGTCGGCGTGACTATTGCAGTCGAGGCGATTGCAGGCAGGGGGCCGATGGTTACAGGATCGCCTCCGTCGGCGCTTATTGCGCGCAGCATGAGCGACGGGGACTGGAATAGGTATGTCGCCGATCCGTCGGCACCGGTCCATGAGGCAAGCGGAATGCCGGTGTCGGCGCAAAGGCGGGTGGGCGGACTTACGGGTGACAGCGAGGCTCCAGGATAGGGATGGCGGAGATTCTGCGCCCGGCTCTGGTTGTCGTCGGGCATAGGCAGTGTTGCCTTCAGGGTGTGTGGTTTCATAATTAAGATAGGCTAGTGTGTTTTGATGGTGCAAATATACAATTATAGCAATGATATATGCAAATTGTCTGATGTTATTAACATGTGTTAAATGTAAGATTTAAGATTAAAGGAGAAAAATGAATAATTCCGGAAAAATAATTCCGGAAAATTTTGGAGAATGAGAAAAAGTGCTTACCTTTGCAGTGTTGAAAGCAACGAGCTAAACAACAAAACAAAAATGGTGATTTAGTGTAGTGGCCTAGCACGCCACCCTCTCACGGTGGAGACCCGGGTTCGATTCCCGGATTCACTACTCACCCAAGGCGCCTGACTCAATGAGTCGGGCGCTTTTTTTGTTGGTGGTGGGGTCGGAGAACTCGGAGTTCTCAGAGAAAAGGGTCAGCAGCAAAAGGTGGTTGAAGTGTTAAAAAGAAAAGCGCCATACCGGGATGGGCATGGCGCTTTGTGATATGTTATGCCGGGATTGAACGGCTTGAGGAGGATTCTTCCTTAGTGCATTGTCTGCTTTGAGAAGGTAAGGTAGGTGTGGGTTTTGGAGAGGTCGAAGCGTACCATGGCGGGGGTGTCGATGTAGGGGGTAATGGCGATTA
>JAHZGZ010000089.1:0-409 GCA_019420545.1 Bacteroidales bacterium
TTCTCACCCTAACCCTCAGAGTATCAGACGCCACGTTAACATCGGCATATACTTTAACATCCTCAGTACCGATTCCGATTACCGAATCGATACCTTCCCAGCGCGCTGACACGACATCTGTATCGCCGGGAGCTACTCCGCACGCACCGCATGTCTGAGCCAGACGGTTACGCGCTATCATGTCACTCTCGGTGAAGGCCACTTTGCTGCCGGTAGCTGCCAAAGCCCTGACCAGCGAATCGCGCAAATCAAGAAGCGCAGCCGCGACCTCAGGAAGCTCATTCGCCGTAACATCGAGAACGACCAGCATACGCCTTACCGGAAACGGGAACATGACATTGCCGGCACGTACTCCAGTAGGAGTGACGCGCGGACGATATCCCGGAGCACCTCCACTGAGATGTTCCTC
>JAHZGZ010000089.1:419-16125 GCA_019420545.1 Bacteroidales bacterium
CGGATCGCCGCCCACCATATTGCGGAGCGCCCATCCGGACACACTGTATTATAATATGCTTTTATCAACGGGCTTCCCAGCCGAGAGCGCTGGCGCCGAGCACAGCGGCGTCACCCTCCTTGAGCTCAGAGAGCAGAAGTTTGGTCTTGCCCTTGAAGATGTTGAGGGTGTTGCGATCCATAGCCTCCTGGATAGGCTTCATAAGGAGATCGCCCGAGCGGCTCAGACCGACGAACAGCACGATGGCTTCGGGGCTGGAGAACGCGATAAAGTTGGCGAAAGCCTCACCCATGATCTTGCCGGTATAATCGAATATCTCCTTGGCAAGCTTGTCGCCCTTGACGGCTGCGTCATATACATCCTTCGATGTAATCTCCTCGATAGGAAGATCGCGCAGAAGCGACTTGTCGGTACGTGTCTCGAGGAACTCGCGGGCAGTGCGGGCAACACCGGTAGCCGAGCAGTAAGCCTCCAGACAGCCTGTACGGCCGCAGCCACACATACGTCCGTTGCTGGGCTTCACAATCACGTGGCCGAGCTCGCCGGCAAAACCGTCATGGCCATATACAAGCTGGCCGTTGACAACGATACCGCTGCCTACGCCGGTGCCGAGTGTGATCATGATGAAATCCTTCATACCGCGGGCCACGCCATAAGTCATTTCGCCGATAGCGGCGGCATTAGCATCGTTGGTAAGGGCTACAGGTACTCCGAAAGCCTCTTTCAGAAGCTCAGCCAGGGGAATACGACCCTTCCAGGGAAGGTTGGGAGCCATCTCGATGGATCCGGTGAAATAATTGCCGTTGGGAGCGCCCACACCGATACCGGCGATCTTGTCGACAGCATCGTTGGCCTCGATGAGATTATTGAGAGCAACTCTAAGCTCTTCCACATAATCCTTTATATCGGCGTGCTTGCCTGTCTTGATAGAGCTGCTGGCAACCACATTGCCACGTGCGTCAACTATACCGAACACGGTGTTGGTGCCACCTATGTCGATGCCTACTACGTAAGGTTTCATGTTTTTTAATGTATTGTTTAGGTTACTATTGGGTTAATCAGTTATGTTGGTCTCCACTTGTCATGGCATTCAGGAAATAGAATCCGGTAGCGGGGTCAACTACATTGCAAAGATAAGGAAAATCTGCAAACATGCAGTACAAACACACTTTTTTTACGATAAAAAATGCCGTTATGGGCTTTGTATGGTTATTTAGCTATCTTTTTATCGCTTTAACTGATTAACATTTGGGCTATTCGGATAAAAATCGCTACCTTTGCACCGTCAAAAACCAAAACGCTTATTTTTCATGGACAAAAAGCCGGTAAACATTGACCTGCTGTTTGAGACAAGCTGGGAAGTGTGCAATAAAATCGGTGGCATATATACGGTTCTTTCTACAAAGGCCAAGACCTTACAGGAACTTTATAAGGACAAGAATATATTCATTGGTCCGGACGTATGGTCAGATGAAAATCCCTCGCCATATTTCACGCCGTCGCGCACGGTGCTGAAAGACTGGAAAGCGCAGGCCAGGCTTCCTTACGGTATCTCGGTAAGATGCGGCCGTTGGGAAGTGCCGGGACGCCCGATTGTGGTACTTGTAAAATTTGACGGACTATACGAAGTCAAAGACAGTTTCTACGGCCGTATGTGGGATCTTTACAAAGTGGATTCCCTTCATGCCTACGGCGATTACGATGAAGCATGCGCTTTTTCCCACGCGGCAGGGATTGTGATTGAAAGTATCTGCGATTTCATCGGCATACGCGACAAAAATGTGGTGGCCCACTTCGACGAATGGACCACAGCCATGGGACTTCTATACGTAAAAGATGTGCTCCCCTCGGTAGCCACAGTGTTCACCACCCATGCAACATGCATCGGACGCAGCATATGCGGCAACGGAAAGCCGCTCTATGATTATCTGCACGCATACGACGGCGACCAGATGGCCCGCGAGCTCAACATGGAGTCGAAACACTCGCTTGAGAAAGCCGCCGCCCATCAGGCCGACTGTTTCACCACCGTGAGCGACATAACGGCAATCGAATGCGAGCAACTGCTCCAGCGCCGTCCGGTAGTGACTCCCAATGGCTTCGAGCAGAACTTTGTGCCTAACAAAGGAAAGTTTCCCAAGGCACGCGAAGCCGCACGTGAGACACTTCTCAATACGGCTTCTTCACTGATAGGACGCAAACTCCCTGCCGACACTTTCATAGTGGCAACATCGGGGCGCTGCGAGTACCGCAACAAGGGTATTGATCTTTATCTCGACGCCATAGCCCGACTGCGCGACTGCAAGCCGGCGCGCACGGTAGTGGCTTTCGTGATGGTGCCCGCATGGTGCCGCGATCCTCGACCCGACCTTCAGCACGCATTGTCGGCGAAGCGCAAATCGCGCCTGTCAGAACCGGACATCACCCATACCCTCAACAATCCCGATTCCGATCCTATCATATGCCGCATGCGCCAGATAGGATTCGCCAACGAAAAGACCGATAAGGTCAACGTGATCTACATACCCTGTTATCTCAACGGCACCGACGGCATATTCAACACTCCGTACTACGATCTGCTTATCGGCATGGACGCCACGGTATTCCCATCATATTACGAGCCTTGGGGATATACGCCGCTGGAAAGTGTGGCCTTCGGGGTTCCGACTGTCACCACCACCCTGTCAGGATTCGGACAATGGGTGCTCGCCACAGAAGACAATACGTTCAATGAATGTGGGGTAAACGTCATCGCACGTGGCGACTTCAACTACGACGAAGTGGCTGACCGTATCGCGCGTTCACTCCAGTATCTAATCGGCGCCGACCAGCAGCAGACCACCCTCATCCGCAGCCGTGCCATGCATCTGGCATCGCTCGCGGCATGGAGCTACTTTATAGAATATTATATTGACGCATTCCGTATAGCCCTCGACTCCGCCCGACAGCGCGAAATCAACGGCTGAAAGACATGTGAGCAATCCGAATATCATATACAGCATACATCCTTTTAATTTGTATCGAGGTACATCAAAAATCATCAGTTAAAAACTCTATTCACATAAATATTATTTATGAAACTTCAAGTAAGCAACACTAATGCACCCGTGTGGCGCGACGTAATGGTGAAATCGGACCTTCCCGCAAAGCTCAAGCCGCTGGAAGTGCTTTCACGTAACCTCTGGTGGGTATGGAACAGCGAGGGCAAATCGCTCTTCCGCGACCTCAACCCCGATCTCTGGCGTGCCGTCGGCGAGAATCCCGTGATGCTTCTGCAGCAACTGGGCTTCGAGCGCCTTCAGGAAATCCTCAAGGACGAAAAGCTTCTTGCACGTATTGACAAAGTATATGCCGACTTCAAGGCCTACATGAAGGTGCCCATGCGCAAAGATGTGCCTTCGGTAAGCTATTTCTCGATGGAGTACGGCCTGTGCAACGCTCTGAAAATCTACTCCGGCGGCCTCGGCGTGCTCGCCGGCGACTATATCAAGGAAGCTTCCGACAGCTGTGTCAACATGACTGCCGTAGGATTCCTATACCGCTACGGATACTTCACCCAGACCCTTTCGGTCGACGGACAGCAGATTGCCAACTACGAGCCCCAGGACTTCAACCAGCTCCCCCTGGAGCAGGTGCTTGATGCCGACGGAAAACCCGCCATCCTTGAGGTACCCTTCCCCGGACGCGTGGTATACAGCCATATCTGGCGCGTGAACGTAGGCCGCATGTGCCTCTATCTGATGGACACCGACTTCGACATGAACTCGGAGTTTGACCGTCAGATCACCCACCAGCTTTACGGCGGCGACTGGGAGAACCGCATCAAGCAGGAATACATGCTCGGTATCGGCGGTGTGCTCATGCTCAAGAAACTCGGTATCAAGAGCGAGCTCTACCACTGCAACGAGGGCCATGCCGCCCTGCTCAACCTCCAGCGTCTCGTCGACTACGTGCAGGACGACCATCTCGACTTCAACACCGCCCTCGAGGTAGTGCGTGCGTCGAGCCTCTATACCGTACACACCCCCGTACCCGCCGGTCACGACTACTTCGACGAAGGTCTCTTCGGCAAGTATATGGGTGAATTCCCCCAGAAACTCGGTATCTCATGGAGCGACCTCATGAACATGGGCCGCGAGAACCCCGACAGCCCCGAGCGCTTCTCGATGAGCGTGTTCGCGCTCAACACCTGCCAGGAGGCCAACGGCGTAAGCTGGCTCCACGGCGAGGTGTCGAAGAAGATGTTCGCAGGCATCTGGAAGGGCTATAACTGGGCTGAGAGCCATGTAGGCTACGTGACCAACGGCGTGCACATGCCCACCTGGGCCGCTTCCGAGTGGAAAGCCCTCTATGAGGAGAAACTCGGCGCCGAGATGTTCCAGCACCAGAGCGACACCAAATACTGGGAGAAGATCTACGACGTTGCCGACAAGGACATCTGGGCTCTCCGCACCACGATGAAAAACAAGTTCATCGACTTCGTGCGCCGCGACTTCAAGGAGAAGTGGCTCAAGAACGCCGGCGATCCCACCCAGGTAATGTCGATCACCGAGAAGATCAACCCCAACGCGCTCATCATAGGCTTCGCCCGCCGCTTCGCCACATATAAGCGCGCCCACCTGCTCTTCTCCAACCTCGACCGTCTGGCCGCCATCGTCAACAACCCCGACCGCCCCGTGCAGTTTGTATTCTCAGGCAAGGCTCACCCCGCCGACGGCGCCGGACAGGGCCTCATCAAGCGTATCGTAGAGATCTCGCGCATGCCTCAGTTCCTCGGCAAGATCATCTTCCTTGAGAACTACGACATGATCGTGGCAAAGCGTCTCGTCAGCGGTGTCGACATCTGGCTCAACACCCCCACCCGTCCCCTCGAGGCTTCGGGCACATCGGGCGAAAAGGCCGAGATGAACGGCGTGCTCAACTTCTCCGTGCTCGACGGATGGTGGTATGAAGGCTACAAGTTCTGCGAGCAGGCCGGCTGGGCACTTACCGACAAGCGCACCTTCACCGACCAGGGCCAGCAGGACAAACTCGACGCAGAGGTGATCTACACCATGCTCGAAAAGCAGATCATCCCCCTCTACTTCGAGAACCGCAAGGGTGGATTCTCGGCCGAGTGGGTAAAATATATCAAGAACTCGGTAGCCAAGATCGCACCCCACTTCACCATGAAGCGCATGATCGACGACTACATCGAGCGCTTCTACGACAAGGAAGCCAAGCGCTACAAGAAACTCCACGCCCACGACTTCGCTCTCGCCAAGGAGATCGTAGCATGGAAGGAGAAAGTGGCTCAGGCATGGCCGGGCGTACACGCCGTTTCGGTTGAGGAATTCAATGTCGATCCCGCCAACACAAAGGCCGGCGAACCGTTCCGCACCGTAATCAAACTTGAAACCAACGGTATCGGCCACGACCTCGGCGTAGAGTGCGTGATCTACAAGATCGAAGACGGCCAGGAGAAGTACGAAGGCCGCGAAGAGTTCAAGCTTGTAGCCGAGGAGGGCAACCTGTTCACCTACGAGCTCAAGACCAAGCTCCGCGAAGCCGGCACATTCCGCTACGCTTACCGCGTATATCCCAAGAATGCCGAACTCCCCCACCGTCAGGACTTCGCCTACGTACTCTGGGTATAATACCAATTGAGATACAATGACAAAAAAGCATCGTGCACTTGCGCGATGCTTTTTTGTTATTGTCATTTTTACACCATCAGCATTACTCAGCCTTCTCAGTCTTGGTGGCTTCGGCTTTCTCCGTCTTGTCGGTGTCAGCTTCTTTATCCTTGTTTTCATGCTTGCGGCGCAGGCGCTTGATCCATGAGAAGATATCATCGAAATCGCGCTTGAATACCACGCCGACGCCCTGAGTGGTGAGAGCCGACTTCACATAGTAGTTCTGGTCGTTGTAGCGGTTGTAGGCCTTCAGGCGCACGTTGCCCGACTTGTTCAGCAGATATTCGAGGTCGAAATCGCCGATAAACGAGTTGTTGTTGAGTGCCTTGTCGCGGTATCCGAAATTGCCGTTGAACAGCAGGCGGTTGTCGAGCAGATAACTCGACAGGGCAAGATCGACCTCCATGTCGGAGAAGTCGCCGCGGTCGCTGCGGAATGTCGGCGCGATATTCCATTTGTCGCTGAGCTGCCCGAGCATAGAGCCGAGCTGCGACGAGATGGTCGACGAAGCTACCGAGACGAGCTCGTTGCCCTTTGTAGTCGACGCCATATAGTCGGGCGTATAGAATCGGTTGAGCGCCAGCACGTAGATCATCTGGCGGTTCATCATGTCGTCGGTGCTGACGATACTGCGCACCTTGCGATAGGTGTCCTGCGTAAGCGTGGGGAACTCAAGGTCGAAGCTGATGTCGGGCTGCTGCATGTCGCCCGACACTTTCAGCAGGGCATGTACAGGCACATTGGTGCGGTTGAGATCCTTGTCCTGAAGAAACGACTCGTCGAGATCGCTAAGATTGGCGTTGACACTGTATACGGCATTTATGTCGAGCACTGCCGCATAGGGGCTGCCGTGGAACGATATCGAGCTGCCCGGCTTGATGGTGAAGTCCTTGATGATGATGTCCTGGAGAGTGAAATTATAACTTCCCTGGGTCAGCGAACATGCGCAGATCCTCGTCGGTCGAGTTGTATTCCATGCGCAGACTGCCTTCGCCTCGCGCCTTTATACGGTCGCCCCCGGCGGGATCCATCACCAGTATCAGCTCGGCCTGCGGAGTGGCGTCGACCTGCAGGTTGATGCGGTAGACCGACGATCCCTGTTCCTGCTCCTTCTCCTTGCGGATACGCTCTTTCAACTGACGCAAGGCCGCCTCCTGGGGATCCTCGAGATTAAGGAGAAGGTCGCCCTTCAGCTCATTGCGGTCGTGGAAAGTAAGGAAGGTATATTCACCGGCGGCCTCGGTATCGGAGAGTACGAATGTAAATGTCGACCCTGCCGCAGTAGCCATATTTACATTTATGTCGACGAATCCGGGCACACCCTTCACAAAGGCCGATCCGTTGCAGAATATGCGACCGTACCAGTCGGGATTGATGCGGTCGGTCACGTCGTAGCACATGAGGTTGCGTGCGTTGGTCACGCGGAACTCGAATTCAGGCTCCTTGAAACATTTATGCGTGACCCACCCGTTGAGCAGCGCGGTGTTGCCCATGGCATCGCGAAGCGTGACGTCGGAGAAGCTGATACGTCCCGGGGTAAGGTGGATCGAATCGGTAGCGTAGTAATAGGTGTTGGTATAGTCAAGCTTCACCCTGAGGTCGCGTGCAAATATCTCGCCGGTCATGTTGATAAACTTGAATGTGCCGTACAAGTGAGCATCACCCGAGGCATAGCCCGACACATCAGAGGTAAATGCCTCCATAAACGGCCGCATGAAGCCTACATTCAGCCCATCGGCCTTAAACCGGAAATCAAGGCTGTCGGCCAAGGGATATATCGCACCGTCGACACAGGAATGTGCACCCTTGTCGCCGGTTATGTCGGCTTTGATCACTACGCCATGCGTGGCATTGTCCCAATACGAAGCCAATACCGCATCACCGAGTGGCGAATGATTATATGTCATGCCGGCCACGTCAAGACGCTGTGTCTCCAGCCTCGGCTCAGGACTCATCAGTCCGGCGGCATAGAATTTTCCCGTAGCGATACCTCCGAACATGGCCGCGCCGATATCAAGCGTCTCAAACACATAGTCAAGGTCGATGCTCTGCAACTCCAGACACAGATTGTCGTCGGGGTCGGGCGAGGCTGTGCCGTTTATCTTGATGAACTGGTTCTGACGGCTTATCTCGAAATCGTTAACCGAGACATGCCGGTCAGGCGAAATCTCGACAAGCGACGGACGTATGCGCCACACTGTATCGTTGATAACGATGCGCGACGGCTGCAGCTCTACTGCGGTCGACACTCCGCCGGGCACCTGGGTGTCGGGGATTCGCGAAAACATGGCGGCCAGCTCTACCGCACCACGGAACATGCGCTCACGGTCGATACTCCAGTCGGCCCGCACATTTATCGAGTCGTGGGCGCCGGCAGCCACAAGATCGATAGTGGCATTACCCTTCTTGGTAGGATAAACCGTGCTTACAAGCATGCGTGCATCGTCCGACGCGCCGTCAATAGTAATGCCGAAATATGTCTTGTCAATGAATTTGTCCTTATGAAGAAGATTAGGAGCATCCACGCTTGCTTCAATCAGTTTTCCGGAACTGCTCATCATCCCCTTTATATTAATGGGGCGCAACAATCGTACGGGGACATTGAAGAATGTCAGCCAGCTATCGGTGACGGCATTCTGGCGGATCTGCATGTCAAGCGACATGTCGAGCGCCACAGGCTCCAGATCCTTTTCACCGGCATAATGCCTCATATCCAAGTCGGCATCACTATCCCTGAGCAGAGAAGGAAATACCCCGGCAACAATCGAGCGTGCCGTCGGCACAATATCCTTGAAGTTGTAGTCTCCCTCCACGCGTGCATCGACTATATCGCTGTGCAGCATCAGAAAGCGCGGCGAGGTAGATCCGGAAGCCATGAGCGACAGGTGGTCGAGCGTAAGTACATCGGTATTTCCCTGATCGGCGAAGCGCATTTCAGTAAGCTCAATGCGGCCGTCGAGCGCATCATAATCGCGCCCGTGCATGTCGATCTCCACACGTCCGCTCAGCGTGTGCCCCATAAATCTCTCATTTCTGACAAGCCCGAGAAGCCCTGGATTGAAAGCGGTAATTCTTACATCGGCATCGACATCATTTTCTCCTGGGATTATGCCGCAGGTTGCATCGATGCTCGCTGCAAGGATCGGATCGTCGGCTTCAACAACCGCCTTTACGGCAGTACGTGTCAGATCTACATCAGCATTTATGTTGCTGAGATCACAGCCGTACCACTGCACTTCGTCGATTCCTACCACGGCATGTCCCACGGGAGGACGGCCGGCAACAAGACTTCCGTCAAAAGCCACACTGCCGCTTACACGTCCGAGCTCAGGCACTCCGGCGATAGAGCCAACGTTTATGCCGTCAATCGTAAGCGACGCCTTTAGCGGACCGGCAGGGTGACGGAAGGGGCCGCTATATCGCGCATCAAGGTCGAGTACGCCGGGTTCGGAATCAAGCGAAAGGCTAAGACGCGTTGTTCCATCGCCGACCGCGGCATCCATCGTCACCTCCACAACACCCAGCGTATCGGCCATGGCGATTACTTTTTCAGGCATGGCACCGGTGTGTCGCCATAGATCGGCCAGCCGATGTCCGTCGGCATGAGCCCGCAGCATCGGCAATTCCACTCTCAGAGAGTCGACACATGGCAATCCGCTTACAGTGGCATTCTCGATTTCCACAGCCGCCACATCGTCGGATGAAGTCAGCATAAGCCTGGGCATAGTCAGCTTCCCGACAGTTCCCCCAATCTTAAAATCGACACCTATCGGCGACGTAAACGGAGCGAACGGACTAAAAAACGCGGTAAGATCCGAGGGGGTGACATGACTGCCAGGAAGGGTGGCAAGCGTGAAAGTATGACAAGTTATCTCTGATGTCAGCGCCTTCCAGTCGGCGTAAGCAACGCGCAAAGGGGCGAAATCGAGTTTGCTCGACGGAAGTTCGATATGCAGATTGTCGACTGTAAGCAGGGTATCTGACACTCTTGCCTGTCCCGACAGTGAGTTAAGGGTCAGACCGGAGCGTTCTGTGGCGGCAAGGCGACGCAGATCGGCCACATAGCAGTCGTTACTTACGCGCGGCAGCCTCACATCGGCCTTTATATCACTAAGTTCCAGATGGTTGAAATCTATCTTTCCGGAATCAGATGCCGGTTCCGACATGACATCGTAGGTAAGCCGACTGCGACGTATAACAATGTTGTCAATGGCGAGGTCGTAGGCTGTTGGCGGCTTATTCTTGTCGCGCGGCTTCAGATGGTCGATAATAGGCTGTATGTTGAGCGCCGCCGATGCCGAATCACGGCTCAGCCTGGCATCGAGGCCGATAATCTCGGCATAGGAAAATACAATCCGGCGGTTGAGCAGAAGTTTGCCAAGCCGCACACCGGCTCCGAGACGCTGCACCTTCAGCGCGGTATCGCCGGGGGCCACACAAATGCTCACACCATGAAGCGTGACCTTGTTGAACGGGGTGATTTCGGCACTCTCTATATGCACCGGCACGCCGAGCAGGGCCGACAGCTCTTCGCGTCCGCGTTCGGCGATGGCATGCTGTACTCCAGGCAGCGACAACACGGCATATGTAACCGAAGGCACCACCAGAGCAAGAAGCACCAGTGTAACCAGTATAGTACGGAGTATTTTATAGAAAAGTGTCATCCGGGAACTCGTCATGCGCTGCTAACACCGCATGCTGACACAAAGTTAAGCATCTTCCACGAAATTACAGGGGCAACATGCCGCAAATTTGCCGTTCACACGCCTGAATTCACCTTATGGACGGGTTGCGCTCGATATACTCGTCGATAGTATAGTTGATGAAGTCGTTGAAGCGCTTTGCCTGCCGCATGGCGGGGCGCAATGCCTCGGCAAGATCGTCACGGAGCATGAATTCCTCGCTCAGACGGCCCGTGCAACAGAAATCCTTCGGGCGCACATAATCTATGTATTCCCACTCCTTGGGAAAACCTTTCGGCGCTGTCTTCAGCATATTCTCGCCCACCGTCTGATACTCGCCACGGAACTCTTCCGACTCGACAATCGAGCGGTACTCGTCTATCTCGTCGTAGATACTGCGGCGTATCTCCCTTACAAGAGGCGACGGGAGGCACACCGTACCTGCCGCAACAAAGCAATTGTCAGGCTCGATATGCAGGTAATACCCACAGCGCATCGACTTCTTGCCAAGCGGCGGATTGATGAAAATGCCGATATGCGTCTTATATGGAGTCTTGTCGGCCGAAAAGCGAGTGTCGCGGTATATGCGGTAGGTGCAGTCGGACGCACCAAGCCGCGAGGCCTCCGGATCAGCCTCGGCCACAACCGCAATCAGCTCCTCGGCGAGCTGTTCCACGCGCTTTTTCACCCGCAGATACCACTCCTTATTAGCATTGAACCATTCCCTGTCATTGTGCGCCCTCAGCCCGCGCAAAAACTCCAGTATCTCTTTCATATCCAGATTATCAGGCGAGGTTGCGGCGCACGCGGGCGAGGTAGTCGGCCATGGCGGCGGAGTCGCGGCGCTCGACTATCGACTGAAGCTCGGAAAGCTGCTCGCGTATTTTTTCGAGCTGATGAGGAGTGTTGGGATTGAACAGGATCTCGCTGAGCAGGTAGTCGTCCTCGCTCATAAGGCCGTCGGCGATCGCCTTGTGGCGCTTGAAGGTGGTGCCCGGGGCCGACTGATGCTTCATGCACCCGGCAAACACAAGAGTGGAGGCAAAGGGTATCGACAGCGAATAGGCGATAGTCTCGTCATGCTCGCTGAACGTGTACTCCTCGATATGCAGATGCAGCTCGTTGTACAGGTCCTTGAAAAATACCTTGCCGAGGTGATCGCTCTCGCTTATGATTATGGCGTTCTCGTTGCTGAGATTGCTGAGCGAGGCAAACGTAGGGCCGAACATCGGATGAGTCGATACAAACGGATGGCCGCATCCGGCATAAAACTCAGGCAATCCGGTCTTTACCGACGCGATATCGCTCAGTATGCACCCTTTCGGCAGATGCGGCAGCACAGCCTTGAAGGCATCAAGGGTATATTTTACGGTAGCGGCGTTGATCACCATGTCGGGGGCAAAGTCATCCACCTCGTCGAAGCGGCTGAAACGTCGGCAGTTGAAGGTAAAGAGCAGGCGCTTCGGGTCGGTGTCGATAATCGCCACCTCATGCTTGCCGGAAAGCACGTCGCAAAAGAACGAGCCCATTTTTCCGGCACCTATAATAAGTATTCTCATCGGGTTAACACAAATTTTATGGCATGTACGCGGCAAATCCGCGTACATGCCTTTTCTTTTTTAACGTGTACGGTCGTTGAATATTTCAATCTGCTGTCGCACCGACTCCTCGTGGATGGCAGAGAGCACGTTGCGCATGAATTCTCCCGACATTCCCATCTCCTCGGCCAGACGTGCGCGGGTCTGCATTATCTCGTCGTGGCGGCCGATCTGGAGCACGGGCATGCGGTGTTCCTTCTTGTACTGGCCTATCTCGCGCGACACGCGCATACGCTTGTTGAGCACTTCAAGGAGTTCGTTGTCAAGTTCATCGATCTGCTGGCGCAGGAGGGTAAGGCTTTCGGTAGTCACGGTAGCGTCGCGGAGTACAAGAGTGTTGAGTATGAAATTGAGCACATCGGGAGTAATCTGCTGGGCCTTGTCGCTCCAGGCACAGTCGGGGTCGCAGTGGCTCTCAATGATGAGTCCGTCGAAACCCATGTCGAGCGCCTGCTGCGACAGCGGAGCCACAAGCTCGCGCTTTCCGCCGATATGGCTCGGGTCGGAAATGAGAGGGAGGTTCGGGAAGCGGCGGCGCAGTTCGATAGGGATATGCCACTGCGGCATGTTGCGGTAAAGATGCTTGCCGTAAGCACTGAATCCGCGGTGGATGGCACCCAGGCGACGTATACCGGCATTGTACAGACGCTGCAACGCGCCGATCCAAAGCTCAAGATCGGGGTTTACCGGATTTTTGACAAGTACTGGGATGTCCTTGCCGGCTTCCTGAAGGGCATCGGCAATCTCCTGCATGGCAAATGGATTGGCCGACGTGCGTGCGCCGATCCACAGTATGTCGATACCGGCTGCCAACGCATCCTCGACATGCTGGCGCGTGGCCACCTCGGTAGCGGTGAGCATCCCCGTCTCCTCCTCGACCTTGGCGAGCCAGGGAAGACCCTCGCGCCCTACCCCCTCGAAGCCTCCGGGCTTTGTGCGCGGCTTCCATATGCCGGCACGGAATATCTTTACGCCGTTTTTGGCAAGTTCACGGGCTGTGGAGAGCACCTGCTCCTCGGTTTCGGCACTACATGGACCGGCTATAATGATCGGGTGTATGGCACCGCTTTCGTCAGACAGAATAGGTTTTAAATCAGTCATCTTATTTCATTTATATGTTTCTTCAATACGTTTCAGAGCTTCGGCAAGCTTCTCCTCGGTGGCACAGAGCGAGATGCGCACATAGCGGTCGCCGTTGGAGCCGAATATGAATCCGGGCGTGATGAACACGCGCGAGCCGTAGAGCACCTTGTCGGCAAGCGCCTCCGACGACTCCGCCTCCGCGGGAATGCGCCCCCAGAGGAACAGGCCGCGCTGGCGCGGGTCGAACGTACAGCCGAGCGCCGTCATGATCTTCTCGGCGATAACCCTGCGGCGAGCATACACCTCGTTGAGCTCGGCATACCACTCGGCGGGAGCGTCGAGGCCACGGGCGGCGGCAAGCATCATCGGACGGAACTGCCCCGAGTCGATGTTGCTCTTCACCTTGAGCACCCACTGGATAAACTGCGGGTTGGATGCAAGCATACCCACACGCCATCCGGCCATATTGTGACTCTTGCTCATTGAGTTCATCTCGATAGCCACATCCTTGCCGCCTTCTACCTGAAGCAGACTGAGCGGACGGTCGTTGAGGATAAAGCTGTAGGGATTGTCGTGGGCAATGACTATGCCGTGGCGACGCCCGAAATCCACAATCTTCTCAAAAAGCTCCATCGAGGCCGGAGTGCCGGTAGGCATATGGGGATAATTGATCCACATGAGCTTGATGCGGTCGAGCGGCAGACGCTCCAGCGCCTCGAAATCGGGCATCCATCCACCGTCTTCGGTAAGATTGTAGGTGAAGATCTCGGCGCCGACAAGCCGGCTTACCGAGGTGTAGGTGGGATAACCCGGATCGGGCACCAGCACTCCGTCGCCCGGATTGAGGAAAGCGAGCGACACATGCAGTATGCCCTCTTTCGATCCTATAAGCGGCTGTATTTCAGTGTCGGGATTCAGCTCCACGCCGTAGTGACGCAAATAGAAGCGGCTCATGGCCTGACGCAGTTCGGGAATGCCTACATAGGGCTGATAGCTGTGTACACCGGGCTTGCGCGACTCCTCGCAGAGGGTTTCGATTACCTCGGCCGAGGGCATACGGTCGGGGCCGCCGATGCCGAGCGATATTATGTCGCGCCCCTCGGCATTGAGGCGTGCCACCTCACGCAGCTTGCGCGAGAAGTAGTATTCCTGTATTTCCGACACTCTGTCGGCGGGTTGTATCGTTTTCATTTCTATGGTTTTGTTCGGTTTGGATGGTGTCATACCTCATTCTTGCATGAGGTGTATTCGCCCAGAATGCGCAGATCGTTGGTGAGCGGCCGCACGGCGTCGACAGACTGGCGGTAACGCGAATAACTGTCAAACTCAAGGTCGATATAGAAGCGGTATTCCCACTCGCGGCCCAGTATCGGCATCGACTGGATTTTGGTGAGATTGATGTCGTAGAACGACAGGATAGTGAGCACTTTCGAGAGAGCGCCCTTGGAATGGGGAAGCGTGAACACGATCGACGACTTGTCGATAAACTTCTCCGAAGGACGCTCCTCCCCGGCGATCAGCGGGTCGGCAAGGATGAGGAAACGGGTGAAGTTGCGCTTGTTGGTCTCGATACTGCGCTCAAGTATGTTGAGCCCGTAGAGCTGAGCGGCATATTCGCCACACACGGCGGCGTGTCCGGTGAGTCCCTTTTCAGCAATCTCTTTCGCACTGCCTGCTGTATCGAACGTCTCGATCATCTTCATGTTGGGGTGGCGCAGCAGGAACTGCTCGCACTGGCGCAACGCCATAGGATGGGAATTTACCTCGGTGAGCTCGTCGATAGACTGCCCGGGGAGGGCGGCAAGGGTGTGGGATATGCGCATCTTGTACTCTCCGACAATCTGCATGTTCGATGCCCGCAACAGCTCATGGTTCTGAAGCAGCGAGCCGGCGATGGTGTTCTCTATCGCCATGGTGCCGAGCAGCGAGGCATCCGCTCCGAGTGTGTCGAACATCTCGGGGAAACTGTCGCACGGTATTGTCTCGATCTCCTCGCCGGCAAAATATCCGCGCGCGGCGGCATCGTGGTAGCATCCCGCCACACCCTGGATGGTGACGCGTTTCCGGCGGCATACCGCTATATGTTGCTCATCGGTGGTTGTCATAGGTAAGAGCTTGTTTATATAACAAAATTCCCGCTTGCCTCGTCGTTGAGGAGCGGGAATTTATATGGTGATGTTTTATTATTGCTATATCAGTGTGATTTTGCGCATGCCATTACCCGCTTCAATTTCCGGTGAAATAGAAGTAAGAAAAATAGTATGCGTAAAATCGAGTCATCATATTTTCTGTCGTTTTGGATAGTTATCCTATTTTGACACTACAAATTTATAGCAAACTTTTTAATCACGCAACATTTTGCCGTAAAAACTTTCAAATATATTTATAAAATTTACCTATTATTAAGGCATCTGCTGTGATACATATAGGTCAGCGGCCGAGCGTGGAGAGCAGACGGGCGACGGCGGCACGGGGCGAGGGCTCGGCGGCGAGGCATTTTATGAACAGCGAGCCGACGATGGCCCCGGAAGCATGGTCGCATGCCATGCGTAATGTGGCCGGATTGCTTATGCCGAAGCCTATCATACGCGGATGCTTGAGGCGCATACCGGCGATGTCGCGGAAATAGCGTGCCTGCGCGTCGTCGAAACTGTCGCGTGTACCGGTA
>JAHZGZ010000009.1 GCA_019420545.1 Bacteroidales bacterium
ATATGGGGCCGCTACCGGCGTACGTGGTTCGGCGGCGCGCGCCTCAGTGTGTCGTTTCAGTTCCACCACACGCAGATGGACGGTGCCCATGCCGCCAGTTTCCTTGCTCTGCTCCAGCAAGAAATCGACCGTCTGTGAAAATATTACATTTTTATTAAATATGGTTTCCGCCGGGCGTATGGTGGGGAAAATGATTATATTTGTAGCGTTTTAGAATATCCTGAAATAGATAATAAATCGCGAAAATGGCCCCTAAGAAAATCCTTGTGGTTGACGATGAAACCACATTGTGCGACGCTCTCCGGCTGAATCTCGAGCTTGAGGGCTACGCGGTCGACACCGCCTACAGCGCCGAGGAAGCACTTGCCATGAATCTCTCGGATTACTCCCTTATCCTTTTAGACATAATGATGGGGGAGATAAGCGGCCTTCAGATGGCACGTATCATAAAGAAGAATCCGGCGCTGGCCAAGATTCCCATAATATTCTGTACTGCCAAAGACAGTGAGGACGACATGATCACCGGCCTTGATATCGGTGCCGACGACTATATCTCGAAGCCATACTCCGTGCGCTCCGTTCTGGCACGTGTCAAGACGGTGTTGCGCCGCGTTTCGGGCCCGGCAGAAACGCCGGCCTCCGATGAATGCCTTTCTTTCGAAGGGCTCGTGGTCAATACCCAGCTCAAGCGTTGCACGGTCGACGGTACGGAGGTACGGATGCCGCGCAAGGAATTCGAGATGCTCTGTCTGCTCCTATCCAATCCCGGAAAGATTTTCTCGCGCGAGGACTTTTTGAAAAGGATATGGCCCGAGGAGATCGTGGTGGTGGAGCGTGTGGTCGATGTAAACATAACGCGTCTGCGTTCCAAACTCGGCCGCTACGGCAAGATGATAGTGACACGCTCAGGCTACGGATATGGCTGGCAAGCTTAGGCTCACGTATCATACGCGGCTGTTTTTCATGTTGCTCGGGTTCTCATGGATTCTGGTAGCATGTTTTGTGGCGTTCCAGTATCATAGGGAGAAGGTATACAAGGTCGAGAAACTCGACGGGGAATTACAATTGTTCAACTCCCATCTTATTGATGCGTTGCGCACTGACTCGATTGATTTCCAGGCTACTATCGCGCGTCAGCGGCTTCCGATGGCTGATCTGCGTGTGTCGGTTATCGCTGACGACGGCTCCCTGGTGTTTGACAACACTCTCGATTCGCTTCCGGGAGAAAACCATCTCGACCGCCACGAGATAAGCGAGGCTATGCGCACAGGTAAAGGCTTTACTCTGCGCCGGCATTCGCGGAGCACCGACAATATCTATTTCTACTCCGCCACGCGCCGCGACGATCTCATAGTGCGCTCTGCCGTACCATATACAATGTCGCTTCAGGAAGTGCTCGACGCCGACCGCTCGTTCCTGTGGTTTATGCTTGTGGTCACACTTGCCATAAGCGTGCTGGGATACTTTGCCACACGACGTATAGGGCGCACAATCACGCGTCTCAACCGTTTCGCCGAAAAAGCCGAGAAAGGGGAGAGTGTCTACGATGTCGGGGCATTCCCTCACGATGAACTCGGCAGCATATCCACTCATATAATCCGCCTTTATGCACGGCTGCAACACACTATGGAGGAGCGCGACCGCGAGCACCGCAGCGCCATGCATGAGCAGAAGGAAAAAACGCGTATCAAGAAGCAGCTTACCAACAATATCAACCATGAGCTGAAGACTCCTGTCGCTTCGGTAAAGGTGTGCCTTGAGACGATTCTTGAGCATCGTGATCTGCCTCCTGAAAAGCATTGGGAGCTGATCGAACACTGTTATGAGCATACCGAGCGGCTTGCCGGACTGCTGAATGACGTGGCGGCTATAACCCGTATGGACGACGGGGCTGCAAACATCGAGAAGGAGCCGCTGTATGTGCGCGATATTCTTTCGGAAATAGAGACCGCCGTAGCGCCACAGCTTGAACGGGCCGGAATGACGCTTAGGATAAACATCCCCGATGACACCTTAATCACGGGCAACCGCACATATGTCACCTCGATATTCCGCAATCTCATCGACAACGCAATAGCCTACAGCGGAGGTACGGAGGTGGTGGTGCGTCTCGACGACGACATGCCCGAACTCTACACGTTCAGTGTGTCGGATAACGGCACCGGCATTCCCGAAGAGCATATCGAACGTATTTTCGAACGTTTCTACCGCATTGACAAGGGGCGTTCGCGCCTTATGGGCGGAACCGGCCTTGGGCTGTCGATCGTGCGCAATGCCGTGCAGCTTCACGGCGGCACCATCTATGCCATAAACCGCACTCCCTCCGGCGCTCGGTTTATCTTCACGCTTGCAAAGTAATTCAGGCAATGAAATTTTATAACACGTTATAAATGAATTTGAGCCATGAGTTATTTTGACACTTTTATGTTACTGAGTCTCCTTGAGGATATATTTGGTGGCATTAAAGATTTAGCCACTTCTCGTGATACTGCCAGATGGTTTTGGGGAATTGCCATTGTGGTTATAGCGGTACTGTCGGTTGCCGTGGTTATCGTATCCTTATATACATGATTCTGATGGGATCATGCGGTGATCTGGGCTTCCGATTGGGCTTCGGATTGTGCGCGTAGAGCCTCGGTGCCGGAAACGGGGTCGGAGGTGCGGAGTTTGGAGGTGGCTCGCAACAGCTTGCGGAGGCCCGACATCATTTCCTGTGACTCCTGGAGCAGGTTGAGATATACGTATGATACGGTAAGGTTGTCGGGAGTGCCGTTGCGGAGATGACCGTAGATGTTGTGGCATTCGCGCGAGATGGTGTCTTTTATCGAGTCGCACTCTTTACGGAGCGCGATAATCTCTTTGGTTTTGCCGCGCTCCACAAGTGTGATAGCATTGGTGAATGCGTCAAGTATCCTCGTGCGTATCGGGGCGAAAGCCTCGCGGTAGGATTCCGGCATCGGGCGGAAATTGTTTTCCACATGCTCCTTGCATACCTCGGTGATGCGTCGCAGATTATAGTTCATCGACATGCACGAGTTATTGGCAAGATGGAACCATGCGCTCTTCTCGATTGCGGTGTCGGCCTCGACCATGCGCAGGCAGAGGGTCTCTTTGCGGCGGTCGTTTTTCAGCACGGCCTTTTCCTTATACAGGGCGCGGTCGGCACGTCCGAGAGGTTTTACATCGTCGCGGATAAAGGCGTCGGTAATGTCGCGGTAGGTAGTCGAGGCAAATGTAAGGAAACGCTTCTGCTGCTCGGCGATGTATATCTTGAGGAGTTCCCAGGTCTGTGTCTTGTCGTCGGAGGTAAGTATCGCCTGGAACATTGTGTCGCCCTGCTCCTCCTCTTTTTTCTTTTTGAAGCGGATGTTGCTGCGAATTATCAGGGCCACTGCTACGAGAGCT
>JAHZGZ010000090.1:0-1979 GCA_019420545.1 Bacteroidales bacterium
CACCGCGCTGTAGGCGCACTTGTCGGCGGGGAGACTGAAACGCTCGCCTATATACCCGGCCAAGGCCCGGCACGATTTAGGCGCCACGGCTGTAGGAGACGCGCTTTTCAAGCGCGTTATTATAGCTAAGCGATGAGGAAATCACGCAGAGGCTTTTAAAATTAACGCGCTTGGAAAGCGCGTCTCCTAAGCGTGGCGAACAAAACAGGCGGATGGACTGAACAAAGCGATGCTAAACCAAGCACGTGGTGACAAACCAAGTGCTTGGCGCCAAAACATGCACGTGGCGGCTAAAGCGCCGCCCTCCCAGTCAGAGTTGACAAACTTTTTCCATACTTAAAAACTCTGTGGTCTCCGTGCGGAATTATATCTTGAGGAAGTAAGGGGGATTAGCGGAGAAGGGGGGTGAGGGGCTTGAGGAGGTCGCGGCGGAGGGGTGCGTCGATGAAGCGGCGGAGCCAGGAGATGGAGTGGGTGTCGGTACCGGCATAGTCGTACATGCCTTTCCGGAGGAGGCGGATGGCGCGCTGCTGCACCCGGGCGCCGTAGAAGCCGGTGAGGGAGGGGAGGTTGAGCTGGAACATGGTGCCTTCGTCACGAAGGCGGCGGTATTCTCCGTCGGGCATGTAAAGGTATCTTTCGGGATGGGCCAGCAGGGGGAAGTAGCCGGCGCTGCGTATGTCGGCGAGCAGCCGGTGGAAGCCCATGGGCGGGTTCATGAACGATGTCTCGACGAGCAGAGTGTCGGCGCGCCCCGGTGTGCGCGTCTCCACGGGGAGCAGCTCGTTGGCATTGAGGCGCTCGACAAATACGGTGTCGAGCATGTTTTCGGCACCGAGGGCAAGCTCCGGCACTGCGGGATCGTCGGCGACATGCTCTTTCAGACTTTCAAACCGCCGACGCAGATCGGCGGGTGTGTTGGGCACATCCTCCATGATGTGTGGCGTAAGATACACCTTGCGCATACCGGCCTCCTTCATGAGATGAAGGATAGCGACGGTCTCGTCAATTTCTTTCACGCCGTCGTCGACGCCCGGGAGCAGGTGGCAGTGCCATTCGGTGATGCCTTGCAGTATGCCGGAGTCGGCGACTGTGACTGACGATGACTTGAAGGGCCACATTTGTTTCTAAACAAGCGCTTAACTATTTGTCAATTAGCGTGTTCCACCCCCCCCCCGTATCCATATCCGGCTCCGTAACCGTAACCATATCCGGAAACGGTAGACGGGATGCCGTTGAGCAGAGCGGACATGTTGTTGAACTTCCTGTCGGTATAGAATCCCTGGATGGTGGGAACAATACGGCGATCAAGCAGACCTGAACGCATTACGAAAATCGTAAAGTCGGCGAGCGGCGATACAATGGCCGTGTCGGCCACCATGTCGATCGGCGGACAGTCGATGAATATCATGTCGAAATTATTGCGCAGATCATCTATAAGTTCTTTCAGAGAAGGAGAATATAGAAGTTCGGACGGGTTGGGCGGTATTGATCCTGCTGGGATCATGACAAGATTTTTGGTGTTACCTACGGGCTGTGCGATCTTGTGCCAGTCGGTGACGTTGCCGTTGAGGATGTCAATTATGCCGAGTTTCGGTGAGTTGACATACTTGCTAAGGGTAGTCTTGCGGAGGTCAAGGTCGATTACACATACTTTCTTTCCTTTTATGGCGAAGGATGCCGCAAGGTTGGCGCATATAAAAGTCTTGCCAGAACCGGGGTTGATTGATGTAAGCATTATCACCTTGTGGTCGGCATCGTTCTTGCCAATGATAAATTCGAGGTTGGAGCGTACGACACGGAATGCCTCGTTGATAATGTTGCGCGAGCCTTCGCGCACGAGCACTTCCGATTTTTCCACCTCGCCGGCTTTCTTCTTAATGCCCATCATGGCGAGCAGACGAGTGGCCAGGCTCTTGCGGTTGATACGTCCGGCCATGGGAATCTCGCCGAGGAACGGTGCGGTGAGGCGGCCGAGG
>JAHZGZ010000090.1:2014-3732 GCA_019420545.1 Bacteroidales bacterium
AACAGTCCGGCCACAAATGCGATGAGCAGTATGTTGCGGCTCACGGGGGCTGTGGGTACTGATTTCCCCATAGGTGGAGTGATGAGGCGGGTGTTGTAGGCGGTGAATGCCTGAGTAAGCTCGTTCTCCTCACGCTTCTGGAGAAGGAAGAGGTAGAGAGCTTCCTTGACTTTCTGCTGGCGCTCTACCGAGAGGAGGTATTTGGCCTGGTTGGGGTTGGATGCTATCTGGCTGCGGCTCTGAGCCTCGCTGCCGCGGAACGCGCGTATCTGGGCGTTGAGGGCATTGATCTCGTTGTCGATTGAGGTGATGATGGCATTGCGCGATGCGCTCAGGGCATTGTCGAGGTCGATAACGATGGGGTTGGAGGTGGACGAGTTGGCTACAAGCGAATTGCGTTCGAGCATGCGCTCGTTGTAGTCGGTGATCTGTTTTTCGACGGTGGTGTTGTCGAGTCCGGAGTTGGCGGGGAGCAGCTGTCCGTTGTTGCGCGTGTCGGCGAGGAACGAGCGTATGTAGCGGGCCATGTAGAGCTGGTTGTTGAGAGCGAGCACCTGACTTGCGGCCTGCTGGCTCTGGTCGAGGTACATCTGGCTTACGGCGGCCACGTCGGGGATTAGGTGCTCGGATTTGAACGAGGAAATGTCGGAGTCGACGCTGCCGAGTTCCTGCTCGATGACGCCCAGACGATCGTTGATAAACTGGGATGTTGCTGTGGCAACCTGGTTCTTGTCGCGTACCCAGTCTTCGTTGTATGTGGCGATGAGAGTGTTGAGCACTTCTTCGGCACGCTGGGTGTTGACGTCGACAATGGATATGTTGATTATCGAGGCGTCTTTGTCGGCAAGTTCGATGGCAAGTTTCTGCTGGTATGCCTCGATGGCGCCTTGCAGCGACATGCGCTTTACACTGATGTTGTCGATGGCTTTGTTGGCTTCATCATTGTAGTACTGAGTGGGAGCCACAACAATTTTGCCGAGGGGAGTGGCGAGAGTGTCGCCGAGAGCTCCCGAGGCCTCGCCGTCGAGCTTGCCTTCCTTGTCGCGGAATCCGGATAGCGTCACGGTATTGTCATCGCGGTTGATGTCGATGGCGAAAGAGCATCCCTCGTTGTCGGGATAGTTGATGACTTTGGCTGTGACGGGAAGTGTGCGTCCGTAGAGATGAGCCTTGCGCAATCCTTTTCGGGTCACGTAATTCATGTCGAGGTTGAGACGGCGCACTACCTCGAGAACTGTCGCCGGAGACTCAAGAGCGAGCATCTCGTTGGTCACGTTGGCTCCGGCGCTGAAGATACTCACGTCGGAGAGGGAGCTGAGCTGGGAGTTGATGCTCGACGAGCTGTCGTCCTCCTTTATAAGCAGCGAGGCGCTGCGTGTATAGCTCGGCGATACTGTAAGGAGGTAGAGCACCGCGATGCCCATGGTGATGACCAGCGATACAACAAACCATTTCCAGTGGGCCAGGCATATCTGGATGAAGTCCTGGATGCGGATGGTGGATTCCTCTTCCTGAGGCTGGATATTATCGAAATTTTCGGTTGTCATCTTTGTTTGGGTTGTGATGATGGGAGTCTTTTTACTGCGGGCGGCGGGATCAGTTATTGACGATGTTGACGATAAGCACACCTACCGATGTGAGCAGCGAGGCTACCGATATCCAGAACGATGTGGAGCGCAGATTGTTGCCGTTAACTGTCGACTGGCGTGCGCGTGTCT
>JAHZGZ010000090.1:3742-4691 GCA_019420545.1 Bacteroidales bacterium
GTTGGGCTCGACGTAGATCACGTCGTTCTGCTGGATGTTATATGCCGGCGAACTGTAGAGATCGGCCACCTTGTTGAGATTGACGCGGTAGGTAGATGTCTTTCCGTCGATGTTGCGGATGAGCACGATGTTGTCGCGGCGCCCGAATATGGTTAGGTCGCCGGCCATGCCGAGCACGTCGAGGAGGGTTACGCGGTCGCGGTTGAGGTTGTATCGGCCGGGATTGTTGACCTCTCCGAGCACGCTAACGAACAGGTTGTCAAACTCGACGGTTACGGTTGGATCCTTCACGAGGTGGCGTGATATAAGCTCATTTTTGATGAAGTCGGAAATCTCGCGGCGGTTGAGGCCTGCGACCTTGATTTTGCCGAGCACCGGGAAGTCGATCATACCGTCGGCGTCGACAGTATATATCGAAATTTCCTGCGACTGGGCAAGAGAACTCGTGCCTCCGTAGCCGATACGCCGGGAGGTCACAGGGAGATTGAAAAGGTCGGCAAGCTGCGGATCCTTGGAGTTGACGATGATCGAGAGCTTGTCCTCGGGATGGATCTTTATCTCTACGGGATTAGCCACTGATAAAATCGCAACTGAATCGACATCCTGAAAGTATGTGATGTCTTTAGGCGTCTTGCAACTCGACATGACGGCTGCTATGAGAGCCACAACGGCTATAAGTACGCGTATATTCTTCATCTGTACTGTAAATTTTCGCAATATGTTTAGAAAAGTGACCTTATTGGCCGGAGGGGTTACATTTTCCGGACGACGGAGAGGAGGATGTCGACCGACACATGACCGGATTTTAGCGGATTTTGATTATCATAATGGATACATTGCCAGATGGCTGTCGCCATTAGCGCACAAATTTACGTAAAAAATTAATAGCGACGGTAAGAAACTGTTTAAAATTTATATTGCTTTGCTTTTGAGGCTCTTGTCGGCGTAT
>JAHZGZ010000091.1:0-2070 GCA_019420545.1 Bacteroidales bacterium
CTTGGGATAGCCGGTAGCACGCATCAGGTTGTTGAGGCCGATAAACACATAGCTTATCGGCGTTCCGTAGAGGATTATACGCATGAATTCGCGCGCATACTCGATCGTTTCGGGCGTGGCGCCGAAAAACAGCAGTATGGGGTCGAGAAATATCAACGTCAGGCCGCCGAATACCACCGAATGAATCACACAGAGCACCATCACATTGTTGACACAGTCGGTAGCACGGCTCTCGTTTTTCTGGCCTATGAAGATTGAGCTGATGGTGGCTCCCCCCACGGCGATGAGCGTACAGAAGGCGATAACGAGATTCATCAGCGGGAAAGTGATGTCAAGTCCGGCGATAGCCATCGGACCGACTCCGCGACCGATAAATATGCTGTCGATGATATTATAGAGCGATACGGCCACGCTGGCTATGATAGCCGGCACGGAATACTGTACCAGCAGCCGGCTGATGGATTTGGTACCAAGCGTGAGCGGACTGTCGGCGGAGGCGCTACCGGCAGATGCTGAAAGTTTGCCGCCGTTTGCGGCGGCGATATTTCCTTGTTTGTTAGACACGTGCTTATTTTTATACAAAGGTACGCATAAATCGCAGATATGGTTCACCAAATTTCCATTTATTTGATGAACTTTTGGTTAATATGGATGTTATGCTGTTGATGTATTATTCTGCAAAATATTTGTACAATTAACAATTTTTACTTATTTTTGCCGAATAGTTTTCATCACATACGTGCTATCTCATACTGAATCATGCGGTTACGTCGCGCACGCAATGGCTACAGAGGCCCCCTCCCGGCGGACATAAACGCAAAACTTCGTAGGGTGTCCCACGTTATGCAAAATACACATATATAATATATTCTTATTAATTCTGACAATTTTTACCAAAATCAATATTCACTTTCAAGATGAAGAAAATCATTAGCGGAATGCTCATCTTCGCCTCTCTGGCAGGCGGCATGAGCGCTTTCACATCCTGCAAGGACACAGACGACGACCAGTACGCCGTCCTGCAACGTGAGGACTTTAGACTGATGCAGCAGATCCAGGATCTCAAGGATGCCCTTGAGGCTGCAAAGGCTCAGTACACAGTCGACCTCAACAAGGCTATAGGCGACCTCAGAACTGAAATTGCCAACGGCTACGTCACCAAAGCCACATTCGATGCACTTGAACAGCGTGTAGCCGCCCTCGAAGGCAAAGTATGCGCCTGCGGCGATCTCCAGCAAAAGCTCAACACCCTTGAAGCCAATATACATACTTGGGTTGAACAGAAAGGATATCTTACCAGCGCCGATCTGAACGGTTATGTAAAGGATTCCGAACTGACCGACTACCTCAAGAAAGACGGTCTTGACCAGGCAATTCTGGCACTTCTCGGCGACGAGACATCCGCAACCTACAAGAAACTCGTAGAGCTTGGCCTCGGCAAGGGTGGTGAATCATATGACGACACTCAGGTAAAGAACGAGATCGAAGCTCTCCGCAAAGCTCTTGAGGCTCTCGGCTATACCGTAAGCCAGCCTAATCCTGACGGCACCGTCACCATCACACCACCGACATGGGCTGACAATACCGAAGACCTCCAAAAGGCCATGGAAGCTGCCGAATGGGTAAGCACCAACAAGACTTCTCTTGAGAACCTTCTCAATAATTTTAAGGACATCGATCCCAGCACACTGCTGACCAAGACCGATGCCGCCGATACATATCTTACAAAAGAGGATTTCGAGGAATACAAGAATTCGCTGAAAAACGACCTCGACGAGTTCGTACGCATCTACAACGAGGTAGCCGGCCCGCTCGACATGAAGGCTGACTTCCAGAACCTCAACGAACTCCTTACCGACTACGCTTCATGGCGCAAGGAAATCAGCGCCAAGGTAGCCGCCAACGAGAGCGCTATCGCAGAGCTTCAGAAGAAATACAACGTAATCGCAGAGCGCCTCGACGCCATGATCACAAGCATTGTGGCCGAAGGCACCTGGAACCCCGTGTTCGGTACATTCGCAGCTCCCGCCGGTGTAGCCTCGAACGTGCTTATGGCTTACTACGGCGACA
>JAHZGZ010000091.1:2080-18189 GCA_019420545.1 Bacteroidales bacterium
ACGACGGCTCACAGTATGAGTTCGACGGTGAGCAGATCATCACCACTGCCGATATGCAGATGCTCGGCGTCACACCCAAATCATACAGTGGAGTGGTACTCCAGGGCGATCAGGACAACTATGTAGGCAACGCCGGTACTCTTTATATGACAGTCAACCCGGGCAACGCCGACATGACAGGTAAGACATTTACCCTCGTCAACAGCCAGAACAAAGCCAGCGGTGTAACGGTAGGTACTCCTGTAAAGAGCGATCAGGTACTTACATTCGGATATACCTACGGTCGTGCTACCAAGGATGTATCGCTCTACGAAGCAGCAGCCACACTTACTCCTGAAAACGTGCACTTATGCCGCATAGACATCGAGCCGGGCCTCAAGACCGCAGCCAAGGAATTCTATAACGACCGCAGCGCAAGCAGCCTCGCAGGCCTCATGAAGGCTGTATACGACCAGCTCAACGGTATCCTTCCCCGTCTGGCTGTAAAGGCTGAATGGAATTACAATACCACCAAATGGGACGAGACCACCGCTACATGGGTTGACTCTTCGGAGCCTGAAACCGGTGTAGTCCGCTCGGGCCTCGACATCGCAGCCACCACCTTCAAGCCCCTTTCGTACAAGACTCTCGAAGGCAAGAAGATCAACCGTAAGCTCCCAATTCTCAGCGAGGTAAGCATCGACTGGGATAAGCTTCTCCCCGAACTCAAGGAGATCAAGATCGATCCCGTAGATCTGAGCGGCATCACAATTGACTTCAAACTTGCCGATGTAAACTTCAACGACATCAACAAAGATCTTACAGTAAAAGTAAGCGGCAAAGTCAACATTGAAGGCAAGGAATATGACATTACTCTTGAAGGAAAGGTTGTACCTGAAAACCTCCAGAACTTCATCGACCAGATGGCAGATGCGTTCCGCGAACAGGTAAAGGAATCGAACGACCGTATCAACACGGAATTCAAGCGAGTAATGAAGGAACTTCAGGATAAGATCAACGCCATGATTCTCAGTGTCAACGATCAGATCAACGATACGTTCAACGACATCATGTCCCAGATCAAGAACAACATCGAGGGCGAGACCGGCAAGTACTTCGACAAGGTAAACAGCCTCATCAACAAGTACAACAAGGTGGCCAACCGCATCAACAAGATTCTTGACAACCCCAACCACTACATGCAGGTGACCATGCTCTTCAAGAACAGCGAAGGCGGCTACAGCCTCCTCTCGACCAACGAGACCGCACCTTCGAAGTTCACCATCAGCGGTGCCGGTGCCCTGATGCTCTTCCCGACCACCTACAATGCCGAGATCGTATCGCCCGCATTCAAGAAGTTTGTAGGTATCTGCGATGTTGTCAACCTCGCTACCGGCAAGAGCGCCCAGCAGGGTGATGCAGCAGCCAAGGCAGCTCTCGACAAGGCCAACAAGGGTGTGATGTTCGACGAAGTAATCGACGGCCGCAACCTCCGCGTAGGTACCGGCGACCTCACCGCAGGATTCAAGTATGTAGTTGCTTACTCGGCACTCGACTACCGCGGATTTACTTCTACCAACAAGTACTATTTCCAAGTCAATTAATCTAACTCCTGACCTCTACGTCGCATGCAATGCTTCCTGCGGGAAGCCGCCGAAAGCATTGCATGTGACGAATAAATCAGGCAAATTACAGCTTATATAATGAAATTCAAGAAGATATTTCTCACAGCTACACTTGCCGCAGTAGCCTTGGGCATGTCTGCTCAGGAAACGGTGATGGTCGAGGAGTCGGAAACTGTATTCCGTCCCAACTGGTACGTACAGGGACAGTTTGGTTTTCAGGAAACTCTCGGCGAGACATCGTTCGGCAAGCTTATGGCACCTAACGCTCAGATCGGCGTTGGCTACAACTTCAATCCCGTTGTCGGACTCCGTCTGTCAGTGAACTCATGGCGCTCGAAGGCTTCCATGACTCTTGACGAGCGCTATTGCTGGAAGTGGAACTATCTCGCCCCCATGCTCGACGTAACTTTCGACATCACCAATCTCATCGGCGGTTTTAATCCCGATCGTCTCGTGAGCTTCGGGGTATTCGCCGGTGTCGGTGCAAACATCGCGTGGGACAACGGCGAGGCCGTGAAGATCAACGACATGCTCAAGCCATCTATGGGCGGCGAAAACGCTCTCCGCAACATATGGTGCGGCACAAAGACCCGTATGGCCGGACGTATGGGCATCAACCTCGACTTCAACGTTGCCAAGAACGTACAGTTCGGCTTCGAGGCCAATGCCAACTTCCTCAACGATGACTACAACTCAAAACTCGCCCACAACGCCGACTGGTACTTCAACTTCCTCGCCGGTGTCAAGTATACTTTCGGAGGCAACTCGAAGAAAGTCGCCAAGATGGTAGCGGCTCCTGTGGCTGTACCTTGCGAACCTCAGATTGTAGAGAAGATTGTGGAGAAGGTGGTGGAAGTACCCGTAGCAGCTCCCGCACAGACTCAGGAGCAGGCAAAAGCCCAGCCTCTGCGTCGCGACGTGCTCTTCGCCATCAACCGCACCACTATCGCCAACGATCAGGAATACAAGGTTAAAGAGGTTGTAGAATATCTCAAGGCCAATCCCAATGCAAAGGTGGTAGTGACCGGTTATGCCGACAAGGGTACCGGTACCAAGGCTATCAACCTCCGTCTGGCCGACCAGCGCTCGAAGGTTGTGGCAAAGGCAATCATCGCCGGTGGTATCGCCGCCGACCGTGTAATCACAAAGAGCATGGGCGACGACATGTACCAGCCCTACATCGATCCGATCCAGAACCGCGTAGCTATCTGCGTAGCTGAGTGAAAAATTAGCCGCTAATTATAATCTTTCATAGCAAACGCCGCTGTCATTATCTGCTGACAGCGGCGTTTCATCTATCTACGGGATCCCCATATCTAATCATCAATATCATCAATATACCATCACATTTATATATTATTATGTCTTATCATAACTGATAATCATAAAATTTATCGTAACTTTGCCGAAAATTTCACAATCGTTTCTCTCCCGTACAAGTCACATACTTTTATGAGAATAACAGTACCTGCAATACTCGTATCATTAATATCACTCTCAGCCGGCGCAACTCTCCCGGAAACCGGTTACTACCGTGTACAGAACAACAACACAAAGCGCTACGTATACGTGCGCGATGACAAGGGTGAGGTAAATGTCGGCGCCACTACTGCCGACTACAATGCCATATGGCTGCTTCTCGGCGAAGACCGCACCCACTACGATCCGTCGGGCATCATACGCCTCAACCATAAGTCAGGCAATGAATATGACATAGAGGCGCAGGGCACCTCGGTACACAAGCTCATTGAGATGTATCCACATATCTATGAATATCCCGGAGGCTCCTACCGTATCGGAGGCACTGCCCAGGGAGTGACAAAATATCTAAGCGACGGTGAGGCCAACAAACAGAAAGAGAGAAGCTTTCCCAGCGATGCGAACAGTGCCTCGGCCAATCAGCGCAAACAATGGGACATTTTTCCGGTCGCCGACTCTTATTTCGGCATAAAGCCTGAGATACAGGCTGCCGACGGTACACGCTATGCCACTTTTTATGCCGATTTCCCATTTGCCGTCCAGTCGCAGGGGATGAAGCTTTATGCGGTGACAAAAACAGGCCACGGCATGGCCGCTTACCGCGAGGTGTCGGGGACAGTACCTGCGGCCACTCCGCTGCTTGTGGAATGCACGGGCGCTACACCTTCCGACAACCGCATCACCATCGGCGGCACAGCCAACTCCAACGTAAGCGACAACATGCTTACCGGCGTATATTTCAACAACACTCTCGAAAAGCGCCATTGGAACGTAGTCGAGTATCGACCGGCCACAATGCGTGTGCTCGGCCTCACCTCG
The DNA here is from genome assembly GCA_019420545.1 of Bacteroidales bacterium. Lineage (GTDB taxonomy): Bacteria > Bacteroidota > Bacteroidia > Bacteroidales > Muribaculaceae > Muribaculum. Next base: position 5,983 of record JAHZGZ010000091.1, read on the forward strand.
GATGGTGTGCCTGGATTCATCACCGCCGGTTCCAATCTGAAATATATCGCGGCCAATACCGCCTACCTCCCGGTAGCCGAAGGCACTGACGCCGAGCTGCGTCTGGTGACCGAGGAAGAATTCGACAAATTCGCGGCCATCGATGATATTACGGCTGATGACGACGCCAGGCTGTCCGTGACAGTTGACGGCCTCGATATTACCGTCACGGCACCTTATGGCGCATTTTCAACGCCTGTACCGGTGGATGTAATCGACATTGCCGGCCATACCGTGGCTTCTGCCGTTCTTACGACGTCAGGCACCGCCACGCTCACCATCCCCTCCCACGGCCTCTACATCCTCCGCACTCCCACCTCCGCCCGCAAGCTCCACCTCTGACCTTACTCCTGCTGACTCCGAATGCAGATTATCACTCTCTCCCCGACTCTGCTTGACGACGCATGCACAAAACTGTCGGATAAAGCACAGAAAGCTCTTGAACATATTCCTGACGCGATAATAGGGATACGCTCGGGAGGTGCCCCGATAGCTGAATCGATAGCTGAGCATATAGGCGTGAAGAATGTGGCTTATGCCGACGCGTCACGCCCCGGGAGCAGAATACGCGCTCTGCTTGCGCCGTTGCTCAAAGCCATCCCGAGGTTTGTAACCGACAGGCTGCGTACAGTGGAGAGCCGGATACTGCATCATAATAGCCACGGTAACCGCGGAGGGAGACGCAACATCGCATTCAGCATTTCCGGAGAGATCACCATGCACATCGCAGCAACGACCATGCCCCTGCTGCTTGTCGTCGACGATGCCGTAGATTCAGGAGCGACACTGCGCGGGGTGGTGACCGGACTTGCCAATATGTTCCCTCACGCACGTATCGTCACCGCTTCAATCACAGTAACCACTCCCGATCCGGTCATCATGCCTGACATATGCCTGTACCGCGATACGCTGGTAAGGTTTCCATGGTCGGCCGACTACCGCGACACCTGATCAGAATCAAGGTAATCTACGTACCCGCAAAATACCGGCATTTTTCCAAATGATGCGCAAAGCCATAGCCATAGATCTCGACGGGACATTGTGCCGCAGAAACACTTTCAATATATTTCTGCGTGAACTGTTGCGCTCGCAGGCCGGGAGACCGTCGGAGTTCGCACGGCTCGCAGGATGGATGACGGCACGCAAGTTGCGGATTATCTCACATGCCGAAATGAAACGGCATATACTTTCACATGCGGCCGCACATGACAAGGCTCTTATCGGGAGAGCCACGGATATTATTGTCGCCAACGCCAACAGGGAAGTAGTCGCTCTGATGGAAAAATGCCGTGCAGATGAGTATGCCACCATTCTGGCCACCGCCGCTCCGGAAGTCTATGCCTCGGAAGTCGCCCGCCGGTTCGGCTTTGATTTCTGCATCGCCACCCCCACGCCTGTCGCCGGACAAAAGTGGGAGGAAGCACGCGGTACCATAAAACGCGACAGGATACTGCACGTTGCCGCTGACAATTCACTGGCCCTTGATATCGCCGTAAGCGATCACTCCGACGACAAGCCTATGCTCATGGCAGCCCGGCAGGCCATATTGGTGGAGATGCCGGTAGGAAATCTGAGGCGGATTTAATATCTTTGCATCGGAAACCGGGCCGGGAGCAAGCCGACAGGCGGTACGCGGATCCGGGGTTCTGCATTGTTGACCAAGATTACTCTATGGAAGATGTAGTGAAGCTGCTGCCTGACTCGGTGGCAAACCAGATAGCGGCGGGCGAGGTGATCCAGCGCCCTGCTTCCGTGATAAAAGAGCTTGTGGAAAATGCTGTCGATGCAGGCGCGACCATCATAAAGATAAATATCAAGGACGCGGGGCGCACCATGATACAGGTAATCGACAACGGCTGCGGCATGTCGCCGATGGACGCGCGCATGGCTTTCGAACGCCATGCGACATCCAAAATCGGACGTGCCGACGACCTGTTCTCGCTCCATACGATGGGCTTCCGCGGCGAGGCGCTCGCCTCGATATGCGCCGTGGCGGAGGTCGAGCTGAAGACCATGCGGCGTACCGACCCTATGGGCACCCGCATCGTGATCACCGGAAGCAAGGTCGAGGCGCAGGAGCCTGCCGTAGCAGCCCCCGGCTCGACAATGACAGTGAAGAAACTGTTTTTCAACGTGCCCGCGCGCCGCAAGTTCCTCAAAAGCGACCATGTGGAGATGTCCAACATACTCCGCGAGTTCGAGCGGCTTGCTCTGGTAAACCCCGACATAGAGTTTGAGCTAACCCATAACGATGTGATCGTACACCAGCTGCTGAAATCAACATTCAAGCAGCGCATAGTCGACCTGTTCGGCAAGTCGCTCGACAAACAGCTCGTGCCGGTGACGTCCGACACGTCGCTGGTGAAAATCACGGGATTCGTATCGCGCCCGGAGAACGCACGCCGACGCGGCGCGTTGCAATACTTCATGGTCAACGGCCGCAACATGCGCCACCCCTACTTCCACAAGGCCGTGATGCAATGCTACGAGCAGCTCATCCCCGCCGACGAGCAGCCGCAATACTTCATCAACCTCGAGGTAGACCCCGAGACCATCGACGTAAACATACATCCCACTAAAAACGAGATCAAGTTTGAGAACGAGCAGCCGATATGGCAGATTCTCACGGCAACCATACGCGAGGGACTCGGCAAATTCAATGCAGTGCCGTCGATCGACTTCGACCAGACCAATGCCCCCGACATCCCGGCATTCGACCCCAATGCCAACGGCGCCCACGGACTCGACCTCGACCCCACATACAATCCTTTTGCCAACGCCACACCCGGCAGCCGGTCATCGTCCGGCACAGGCAGCAACGGCTACAACCCCGCGCCTCGCAACCCCGCCACCGACAACTGGGAGAAACTATATGCCGCCTTCACAGGTAATGAAAGCGACAGCGCGGAGACACAGGCATCGGAACATCTCACTGACGTGCACATCAGCACCTCTTCCGGCAAAAAGGTGGCAAGTTCCTCGTTCAACGCCTTTTCCGGCAACGGCAATATTCCGGGCGCCTACTCACCGAAAAAACATGACGATGCCACAACCCTGCATGCCAGCGCATTCAACGACCTTGGCGCATCGCTTCCTGCCACAGAACAAACCGAAAAGATAGCTTCGGTATTCAACTCCATGCCCCCGGAGGAAGATACCACCCAACCGCTTGGCGAAATGCCATCCGCGGCTGCATTGCAGATAAAGGGACGCTACATCCTCACCCCGTCGCACGACGGAGTGCTTGTCATCGACCAGCACCGCGCCCATGTACGCATACTTTTCGACCGCTACCTCGAGCTTGCAGGCATGCAGGCATTTATGTCGCAACGCGTCATGTTTCCCGAGGTAATCGACCTCTCGGCATCCGACAGCGTAGTCCTTGAGGAGATCAGCGACGAACTCGCCACCCTTGGTTTCGATATGGCCTTTCTCGGCGACAATGCGTGGAGCGTCAACGCGATGCCCTCGGTACTCGGCAATGCCAACCCGCGCACGGTGATCGAGCAGCTTATCGCCACCGCATCGGAGACAGGCGACACACTCGGCAACGACATGCGCAGCCGCATCGCCTTCTCCATGGCCCGTTCGGCAGCAGTGCGACCCGGACAGACGCTCACATCATCGGAAATCGACCACCTGCTCAGCGATCTGTTCAAACTCGCCGCCCCGGGCTATACCCCCGACGGCAAGCGTGTGCTCGCAGCCCTCACTGTCGACGACCTCTCGGCCCTGGTGTAGACTCATATGCCTCAGGAAAACACCCACAAATAAACAACAGGTTTTCAATTCCCCATAAAATTAGCGGCCCGGTGATGCAAATTCACCGGGCCGCTAATTTTATGGGAGTGTATTGATATATCAGCTTTCGGGATTGAAGATGTGGCGCAGACGCGAGAAGATGCGCTTCTTTATCGAGTCGGACGCCTGTACGTTGGGCTGGCCTTGCAGACTTTCAATAGCCTTGCGCTCCGTATCGTTAAGAGCCTCGGGGATGTAGACCATGATGTTGATAAGCTGGTCGCCGTTGCCGTATCCCTCGGGCGAAGGGAGTCCCTTGCCGCGCAGACGGAGCACCTTTCCCGGCTGTGTGCCTGCGGGGATCTTCACGCGTGCCTTGCCCGTAATGGTGGGCACCTCTACAGCGCCGCCGAGCGTGGCAGTAGGAATATCAAGCATCAGGTTGTATACCACGTCGTTTCCGTCGCGTATCAGTTCGGGATCGGGAATCTCCTCAATTACCACGAGAAGGTCGCCGTTGACGCCTCCATGGCGCGCCGCATTACCCTTACCCTTTACCTGAAGAGTCATGCCATCGCTGACACCGGCGGGGATGGTAAACTCCACAACCTCCTCCTGACGAACGATACCCTCGCCGTTGCAATACTGGCACTTCTGGGTAATGGTCTTGCCTTCGCCCTGACAGTCGGGACATGTGGCGGTAGACTGCATCGGACCGAGGAATGTCTGCTGCACATGCTCGATGACGCCCGAACCGTGGCAACGCTGGCAGGTCTGGAACGCACTGCCGTCCTTGGCACCCGTACCGTTACAGTGCTGACACTGCACGAAGCGCGGAATCTTCAGCTTCTTGGTCACTCCGGTAGCAAGCTCGCTGAGGGTAAGCTTTACCTTTATACGCAGGTCGCTCCCCTTGGGCTGACGACGACGGCGCGGAGAACCACCGGCCGCCGAACCGAATCCGCCGAATCCGCCATAGCTGCCTCCGCCGAAAATATCGCCGAAGTGGGCGAAAATATCCTCCATCGACATACCGCCGGCGCTGAAACCGCCACCGCCGCCACCGCCGAATCCGGTCGGACCCATAGAGTGGCCCCACTGGTCGTACTTGGCGCGCTTGTCGGCATCCGACAGCACATCGTAGGCCTCAGCCGCTTCCTTGAATTTCTCCTCGGCGGCCTTGTCACCCGGATTCTTGTCGGGATGGTATTTCAAGGCCAGTTTTCGATAGGCCTTCTTGAGCTGCTCCGGAGTGGCGTTCTTGTCGACCCCGAGCACTTCGTAATAGTCGCGTTTGTTATCCATAACGGTAATAAATTACTGGCCTACCACCACCTTTGCGTGGCGCAGAACCTTGTCGTGGAGCGTATATCCCTTCTGCACAGTGTCGATCACCTTACCCTTCTGACTCTCGTCGGGAGCGGGGAAAGTAGTGACAGCCTCATGAAGTTCGGTATCAAAAGGTGTGCCGGGAGCGGAGTCGATAGGTTTCACCCCGTTCTGCTCAAGGTATTTCACGAATTTGCTGTAGATAAGCTCTACGCCCTCGCGTATGGAAGCCGCATCGTCACTCGCCTTGATAGCGTCGAGCGAACGCTCGAAATCGTCGATGACGGGGAGCAGCCCTTTCAGAGCATTCTCGCCGCCGTTCTTGATAAGCTCGCTCTTCTCCTTGAGGGTGCGCTTGCGGAAATTGTCAAACTCAGCCATGAGGAAAAGATACTCTTTCTTCTCCTTTTCAAGCTGTGCCTTGGTATCGTCGAGCTCCTTCTGAAGAGCCTCGGCCTTGTCCATCTCCTCATTGGCAAGATCCTTTGCAGCCTCGGCATCCTGCTGCTCTACAAATTCATTGTCAATGTCGTTGACAGAGATTTCGCCGTCGGCCACGTTCTGAGGCTCAGCCACATTGTCATGGTTCTTATTCTTGTCCATATATTTTGTCTTTTTCTTTTTCATCATGTACCGGAAATATACACAGCAAAAACAATGCCGTTTTTTTCAGTTATACTCAACTATATAAACGCCTCGGAGTGCGATAACGTTCATTCACATAGGGTTGGTCGACACAAAGAAATCGAGTCCGGCAAACTTATCCCCGGCCATACGTGACAACGTGGCACTGTCAGCCTCAGGGAATATGCCGAACACCGACGACCCCGAGCCCGACATCGACGCATAGGCCGCTCCGGCCTCAAGCATCGCCTCTTTAAGCGCGGCAATCTCGGGATGGAGCGGAAACACGCTCTCCTCGAACTGATTCACAAGCCGTCCCTGCCATTCGGCAACGGGCGAAGCAAGCACAGCGCGCAGATCCACGTCAGGCTCGCGCGGAGTAACTCCGGCATATGCGTCGCGCGTAGGCACGTGCACCTCCGGCTTTACTATCAGCACCGGCGTACGCGCCAGATTCACCTCGCAGGGTGAGAACACGTCGCCGATACCCGTGGCGATCATCGGACGGTCGTAGATAAAGAACGGGCAATCGGCACCTATGCCGGATGCAATGCGGGCCATATCCTCACCCGAGAGGCCAAGACTGAACATATTGTTGAGCCCGAATATCGTAAACGCGGCGTCGGCACTTCCGCCTCCGAGGCCGGCACCATCGGGAATCACCTTGTGGAGATATATGTCGACCGGAGGGAGCGGTGCCACCTGCGAAAGCGCGCGGTATGCGCGCATCACCAGATTTTTCTCAGGCAGACACTCCACGGAGCGGCCTGTCACCGTCAGGGTCGTTTCATCCCCCTTCGCAGGCACAATCTCAAGGATATCATGCCAGCCCACGGGGTAGAAGGCAGTAAGCAGGTCGTGATAGCCGTCGGGGCGTTTCGCTGTAATATATAAGCCTAAATTAATCTTTGCGTTTGGAAAAAGTATCATAATCGAACATTGGTCATGTTTTCTTCCGGACTTACCAAAGGAAAGGCGCCACCGCTTTGCGCTCAAGCATCACGTCGCAGTCGGGAAACCCCTGGCGAATAATGCGGTTCACACGGGCGGTATCGGCCAACGCTGTCGCAAGCGGGAACGGCAACCGCACAAGCTCGGTAACTATTGCGCCGGGAATCACCATCTGGCGCAACCGGCTGAGCGAGGGAGCAGCCTCAAGCGCGCCATATTCGGCATAAGTATAGCGCGTGAAGGCAGAGTTGATACCCACGCCGCGCCTGTCGAGCAGATATCCGTCGGCAAGCTGTAAGGGAGCCGACGCGGGAGTGATGTCGGAGGGTGCGGGAAATGACACGATCTCCTTGCGATTGGCGCTCATAGTTATGGGCACATTGTCGGCAAACGGTCCGTTGGTACGATAGACCACAGCCTTGGGAATCATTGAGGTGTGACCCACAACCATACTTTCGGGACGTGCCGACACGACCGTTGAAGCGGTGTTGTTTTCTCTCTGAGTGTGACACGCCGCAGCCGCCATGGCCAGCACTCCGACTGCAAGTATCGCTATCTTTTTCATTTTCCGGTAAATCTTGGAAATCTATCCCTCTGCAGGGACAATGATTGAAACTGCGGCCGCAACGCGCCGGCTTCAACCGAAGTGCAAAATTAGGCAAAAAGAGCCAATCGTCCTAAAGCCGACGTCCCATTCTTGTCCTCATCGCATATAATTTCCTCATTAATAAATCAGTTTACACTCGCGGGACACCCCTAACGGCAGTAATACCGCCGCCGGATCGTCTTCCTATAAATAACTTTCATCACAATACCTTAGTTCACCCTCCGCCCCGACATATTTCTTCACATTTATAATACATATCTGAACATATCTGAAAATACTATGGATTGGATAAATAAAACAGACTGACAGTTGCAAAAAACATAATGAATTCCTACATTTGTAATTATCACTGATTCCCGTCACCTCAATCCATCAAAAACATGGTCGATTACAGCCCCTTGACGCTACTGATATTCATAGGGATAATCATAGCAATAGTAATGCTTGTACGCTGTCTTAACCGATTTAAAGATATTGAACAGCGCATATACAATATGGAACTGTTTCTTTTCAACAGCACACGCGCTCATACTGAAGAAAAAGAAACTTATGACACTTCGTCGGGCACTACACCGACCGAAACTGCCGACACCGAATTATCCACTGAAGATACTCCGCCAACTGTCGCTACATCGGCCATTCCCGAGGAGATCACCCCTGCTCCTCCGGCAGAGATGCCGGAAGATTCCGTGTATGAAGAGCAGGTGCTACCGGCGGATATGCCGCCAATACCGGCATCGGTCTACGCCACATCCATGCATGGAATACACAAAGGAGATCTACCTACCGCAACCGATATTTCGGACGACGATACACCCGCATACCAGGCGCAGCAGGCATGTGACGCAACATATCCCGAAGAGGATGCTCCACAATATCTTTATGATGACACCGATACCACTCCCACAACGCGTCCGCGCAATATAGAGCGGTTTATCGGAGTAAATCTGTTCAGTAAAATAGGCATTCTCGTGCTTATCGCAGGCATCGGTTTCTTTGTGAAATATGCCATCGACAACAACTGGATCAACGAAACAGCCCGTTCGCTGCTCGGCATCGCCACGGGGCTTGGACTATGGGGTATCGCCTACCGTCTGCGCACGTCGTATCGCAACTTCTCGTCGATATTGGCGGGAGGTGGCTTTGCCATATGTTTCGTCACAATCGCCATAGCCCATAATATCTATGCACTGCTCAATCCTACGGCCACCATGTGCTCGCTTGTCATCCTCACGGCGGCAATGATAGCTATTTCCCTTGTATTCAACCGCCGCGAACTGGCTATGACAGCTATAATCGGCGGCTTTATCGCTCCGTTTATCGCAAGCAATCCCGACAGCAGTGTCACCATGCTGCTCGGGTATGTGCTGATCCTCGACATTGCGATGTTTGCAATCAGCATGCGCTGCAACTGGTGGGAACTTTCAGCCGCAGCCACACCGCTTACATGGATCATTACATTAATCGCACTGTTAATCGAATCGTCAGGAGCGTTTACAATACTGATATTCAGCACACTCTACTTCATACTTTTCTCACTGCCTCTCGCACTCGTGCTCAACCGCAATGTCGATAACCAAAAACTATTCATCGCCCTTGTCAGCGCCATGTTGCTCAATAACTTTGCATTTCTGGCAATCGGCACGAATGTGATTCCCGACATCAAGTCAGGAGAACAGATAAAAGGACTTATACCACTGATCATAGCCACAGTAAACGGCGCAATTTACTTCCGCTTCTATGTCGGCGAAAAGGAGGGGCTGATACGCCATATACTGACGGGACTGATTGTGCTTTTTATCGCACTGATATTCCCCATACAGTTCTCATCTCCCGACATAATCCTCTCATGTCTCGCATGCTACGGAGCGATACTGAATTTAGGATATGCCAGGCTGCGCAACAGACTGTTCGGTACCGGAGCTTCGATAATAGGGGTAATAGTCGGATTCTCAACACTCCTCTCTTTCGACGAACTATCAGGTCTCCATACATGCCGACCATGGAACATTTTCACCACCGACATGATATGTGCCATAGCCTTTGCCGCATCGGCATGGACTGTCAACCGCTATAAGCGAGCCTATGCAACCCCATCTGCCGAGATCTACACGTTACTGCTCTGGACCAGCGCACTGACAGCCTTATCGGGTATGGATGTGATTTATAATCGGTACTGGGATGTAACCACTACATCGAGAGCGCTCATGATGTCGGGCTTTACATTGATGATCGCACTCTCGATCACCACTTCACGCGGAGGCAACAGCGGATGGACCTTCCCCGCAATTGGGGCCATATGGTTCGGCGGCTCACTTCTTGTCCATGCCGGAAACGCTACGCTCGCCCACACCTTCACTGCGGTCAGCGCTGCCCTTTATATAGCGCTGCTTGTAATCGAAGGGTGCAAGGCTTTCCGGGATAAAATGACCGGGCCGCTTGATGCGTCGACATATCTGCTCTATTTCAATCTGGCGGCAACGCTATTCGCCGTCTCCGTCACGGAATACCTTCTGCGCGAGTTCGGACTTCCACACCTTTACAGCGCCGGACTTTCCGTATGTCTGACTCTCTGCGGAGCCATCCAGCTTGTAATCGGCCTTAAACGGCACATACGCCTGATGCGTATTATCGGACTGTGTGTAGTCGGTATCGTGCTCATAAAGCTGGTTGTCCACGACCTGTGGCTGCTTCCGACTATCGGAAGAATCGTGGTATTCATCCTCCTGGGTACGATTCTTCTGCTCATCTCATTCCTCTATCAGAAACTGCGCGCCGCCCTATTTGCGGATTAACGGAATGCTTTGACATATCAAGGCTTATATCATAAATTTAAAGGCAGTAGACGCAATTTTGCACTTCGCAAAATTGCGTCTACTGCCTTTAATGGTTATTTACTTTAACTTATGCTTTATATCAAGGTATTACATCCCGCTTCCATTACATAATGAACAAACTTTTGAACCGCTACAAGCCGGACATGTGATATATTTATTCACGCCATAAGTAGTTGAATATACTGAACCGGTACCATTACAGGTAGTACAAATTTTTCTTCCATGACATTTACGGCATGTGCTGGAAGTTGAGGATGAACTGCCTGAGTTATAAGTACCGCTGCCTGAAGTAGTTGAGTTTACACTTGAATTATAAGTATCTCCGGTAGTCGCTCCGACATCTGAAGCATTCCAACAGACCACCATGACTCGTTCAAGCTCCGACTTCCAGCCATATTTGGCATATGCAAGATATAAAAAACGGTCATTTGTCTGTTCCGCCACTTGTTTTGCATTGTAAAATGCTCCCCAAGCTGCCGACATTAATCCCTGCGAGTAATACTCATTCCCTTTTTGCGTGTAATCAATGAATTTTTTCATATCCGCACTTTGCTGTGAAGGATCATTAATCACATTCTGAACCATCTGTTGCTCCGTCATTTGAGTTGCAGTGTTAACCCCGTTCAGCAGTCCTTTGGCTATATCGCCCCATATGTCAGCATATGCCGGAGTAATACAGAGAAAGAGAATGATAGACACCACGAGTGTTTTGGTTTTCATTTTTGATTGATTCATTATATAATTTGTTTGGTTTCCGTATACGATATATAGTAGCAAAGTTAACTATTCTTTTATAATTCGTAAGTAACTGTCGAATTATTTAGAACAGTTACTTATCAACATTGCAAGTAAGTTGAAGAATTTCAGTAGAAACTGACACAGGCTGTGGCATTTTTAACGAACAGTGATTTTCAATAGTATTTGGTAAGATTCCGTGGATATATCAAACTGATATCGTCTCAATCGACATACTACTGATGACGTTGGAATGAAACCGATGAAAATTGATTAAAACTATCCAAATAATAGGACTGGTTTGGGAGAATCCTTTTGCATTTGTAAAAGTGAATTGTTAACTTTGCAAGGAATAGTATCTGCCGAGGGTGTTGCAGAGTTCCGCAACAGCCGCCGGCGATATGTCAATGAATAAAACGATATGAATTTCAAGCAATTTTGCATGACTACGCTGGCCGTCGTGGCCGGTATTTTTATCACAGGTGTGCTGAGCATGTTCGGCATGCTCTATATGATGATCCAGATGATGCTGATGAACCTCGGACAGCAGCATCCCGGCACCGAAAAACATTCAATACTGCATATCGACCTCTCATCTGAAATCGTGGAACGCGAGCAGGGCACCACGCTCATGCAGCAGCTTCAGGGTATGGAAGATCATTCCATATCGCTCAACCGTCTGCTGGACGCACTGGAGATAGCCGCGACCGATCCCAGAATAGAGGGTGTGTATCTCGACTGCGGGGGCGTATCGGCCGGCGTGTCGACACTCATGTCGGTCAACGAGGCCCTCAACACATTCCGCAACTCCGGCAAATGGGTGGCAGCCTATGGCGACAGTTATTCACAAGGCGACTATCTCCTGGCCAGCGCTGCCGACTCGCTATGGCTCAATCCCGTAGGCGAGGTTGACATACATGGCGTAGGCGCCGGGCTGATGTATTTCAAAGGGCTGCTTGACAAACTCGGAATCGAAGTCCAGGTATTCAAAGTGGGCACCTATAAAAGCGCCGTAGAGCCTTTCATCCTCACCGAGCCGAGCGAAGCCAACATAAAGCAGACACGCGAATACCTCGATCCGATATGGGCCGACATACGCACAGCGATAGGATCGGGACGCAACGTAAGCCCCGACCTCGTAAATGCCTGGGCCGACAGCATTATAATGACGGAGGATCCGGCCACATATCCCGCGCGTAGCATCGTTACCTCGCTACGCTACCGCCACGATGCCGAACAGGCTCTCAAGGCAATGTCGGGAATCGACGAGGATGACGAACTGCGGCTGGTAAGCCCCGCCGAATATCTCAATCAGGCATTTGCCCACAAATATCAGAAAAACGC
>JAHZGZ010000091.1:18199-20832 GCA_019420545.1 Bacteroidales bacterium
GCCTCCAAGTCCGACTACAGGATCGCCGTGCTCTATGCCGTTGGCGACATTGTGCAGGACGGCGACGAAGGGATAGTGGGAGCTGACATGGCACCTCTGATCTACGAGCTTGCCGACGACGATGATGTGTCGGCACTCGTGCTCCGTGTAAACTCAGGCGGCGGCAGCGCCTATGCCTCCGAGCAGATATGGGAAGCCCTGGAATACTTCAAGTCGACCGACAAGCCATTCTATGTGTCGATGGGCGACGTGGCTGCTTCGGGCGGTTACTATATATCGTGCGGCGCCGACAAGATTTTCTGCCAGCCCACCACCCTGACGGGCTCAATCGGCATATTCGGAATGGTACCCAACCTCGAGGGATTCCTCAACGGCCATCTCGGCGTGTCGACATATACCATCGCATCAAATCCCAACGCCATGATGGGCATATTCAAGCCCTTTACTCCTGTACAGCGACAGGCCATGCAACGCATGATCGACCGTGGATACGAGACATTCGTAGGACGCTGTGCCGAGGGGCGCGGAATGTCGGCCGACTCGATCAAGGCCATCGCAGAGGGACGCGTATGGGCCGGTACAAAAGCTCTTGAAATAGGGCTTGTAGACCAGCTCGGCACTCTCAACGACTGCATAGAGGCCCTTGCCGAAGAAAACGGAGTAAACGAATACTCCATAGTGGAATATCCCGATCCGGAAGGAACCTGGTGGGAAAAACTCATCATGAGCAACGCCCAGATGCGCCGGTCAGCACTGCGCCAAGAGCTGGGAACCGCCTATCCGCTCTACAAGGCAGTAGAGTCGATAAGCACAATGGATCCGGTACAGGCACGCATGCCGTTCACCCTCGTACAATAACCCGCACTCAACATTTCCGAATAGTCTATGCGCCACAACCGGTTTATCGACACACTGATACTGAAACCATTGTCGTGGATATACGGCATGGTTACAGCCGTGCGCAACAAACTGTTCGACCTTAAAATACTCAAGGAACATACTTTCCCCGTACCTGTGCTCGTAGTGGGTAATCTCGCCATAGGAGGCACTGGCAAGACTCCCCACACCGAATATGTGGTGGATCTGCTGCGGCGTGAATACCGTATCGGGGTGCTGTCGCGCGGTTACCGCAGGCGTACCAAGGGATTCATTCTCGCCGACAAACGGTCGACACCCGGCGATATCGGCGACGAGCCCTACCAGATATATCAGAAGTATGGCCACGACGTACGTGTGGCCGTATGCGAAAGCCGCGTGAAGGGTATCAACGAACTGCTGCGTCTCGACCCGTCCATCAATCTTATCGTGCTCGACGACGCATTCCAGCACCGCTACGTCAAGCCTACCGCCTCAATCATCCTTACCGAATGGCACAGACCGGTATACAACGACGAACTGCTTCCGCTGGGACGTCTGCGCGAGTCGATGCACGGACTGCTGCGCGCCAACATAGTTGTCGTCACCAAATGTCCGTCCGAAATACGTCCAGGCGACGTAAGTATCATCTACGACGAGCTGAAACTGTTTCCATATCAGCGTCTTTACTTCTCCCACTACCGCTACGGCCATCTGGTAAGCGTGTTCCCCGACGAAGTGCGCTATGTGCCGGGGCTTGAATGGCTCAATCCCGACGACGGCGTGCTCATCGTGACGGGTATCGCCAATCCGCGTCCGCTCGTGCGTTATGTCAAGAATTTCAAGGCCAAGACAAGTGTGTTGCGTTTCCCCGACCACCACAACTTCACCCGCCGCGATTTCGCCGAACTGACCCAGGCGTTCAATCAGCTTCAGGGAAAACACAAATATATCGTCACCACTGAAAAAGACTCGGTGCGAATGGCCAACAATCCATATTTCCCACCCGAACTCAAGGCAGCCACATTCTATCTGCCGATAAAGGTCGAGTTCATGCCACAGAAGATGCCGCAGAGCGCCACGACCTTCGACATGGAGATACGCCGTATACTGCGCGACTTCAACAATCCCCAGGCCTCAAAAATCAGGAAATAACAGTTCCGCCGCCATTCGGCACTCTTTTTCAGCAATCCTACAACCTGCATTTTTAAACCATACCTACAAGTATATCGTTATAATCCCATGTTAGCAAAAATCAAAGAGACCGCCGAATATATCCGCGGTCGCGTCAACACACCGCTTCCCACTACCGCCATCATACTCGGCACAGGCCTGGGAGCCCTTGTCGACTCAATCAGCGACAAGCAATACATACCCTACAACGAAATCCCCAACTTCCCGGTATCGACCGTCGAGGGCCACAGCGGCAATCTCATCTTCGGGCGCCTCGGCAACCGTCCCGTCATGGCCATGCAAGGCCGGTTCCATTTCTACGAAGGGTACGACATGAAGACAGTCACCTTCCCGATCCGCGTGATGCACGAACTCGGCATCAAGACCCTCTTCGTAAGCAACGCCGCCGGCGGCATGAACCCCGAGTTTGAGATCGGCGACATCATGATTATCACCGACCATATCAACCTCTTCCCCGAACATCCCCTCCGCGGCAAGAACTACGAGGAATGGGGCCCGCGCTTCCCCGACATGAGCGAGGCATACTCGCAGCGCCTCATCAAGCATGCAAAAGGGATAGCGCAGGAGAAGGGTATCCGTGTGAT
>JAHZGZ010000092.1 GCA_019420545.1 Bacteroidales bacterium
CGGTGGCCGATGTTGAATACCTGATACATCTCCTTCCAGTCGGTGCCCGACTCGCGCTGTATGAGGTCGAACAGCGGGGGTACGGGGAAGAGATTGTCCTTGATCACATGCTTGTTTTCCACGAAGTGCATCACCTTGGTCTGGGCTCCGCCGGAGCAGTGTACCATGCCGTGGATGTCGGCACGCATCTCGTCGAGGAGCTTCTTGATTACCGGAGCATAGGTGCGGGTGGGGGAGAGCACGAGCTTGCCGGCGTTGACGGGAGCACCCTCCACGTTGTCGGTCAGGCGGCATGTGCCGGAATATACCAGCTCGGCGGGAACGGCATGGTCGTAGCTTTCGGGATATTTTTCGGCAAGTTCGTGGCAGAACACGTCGTGGCGTGCCGATGTGAGGCCGTTGGAGCCCATACCGCCGTTATATTCATGCTCGTATGCGGCCTGTCCGTAGCTTGCGAGGCCCACTATCACGTCGCCGCCGGCGATGTTGGCGTTGTTGATGACGTCGGCGCGGCGCATGCGGCATGTAACCGTGCTGTCGACGATGATGGTGCGCACGAGGTCGCCCACGTCGGCTGTCTCACCGCCGGTACTGTAGATGGTCACGCCCATCTCGCGCAGCTCTGCAAGCAGTTCTTCCGTGCCGTTGATGATGGCTGCTATCACCTCGCCGGGGATGAGCATCTTGTTGCGCCCGATGGTGGAGCTTACGAGGATGTTGTCGGTGGCGCCCACGCAAAGCAGGTCGTCGATGTTCATTATCAGCGCGTCCTGTGCTATCCCTTTCCATACGCCGAGATCGCCGGTCTCGCGCCAGTACATGTAGGCGAGGGCCGATTTCGTGCCCGCACCGTCGGCATGCATTATGTTGCAGTATTCTTTGTCACCGCCGAGATAGTCGGGGATTATTTTGCAGAATGCTTTTGGGTAGAGTCCCTTGTCTACATTTTTGATAGCGTTGTGCACATCCTCTTTCGAGGCCGACACTCCGCGGAGGTCATAGCGCTGATTGCTCATAGGTATATAATGTGAGATGGAATTTTTATTGACTTTTATATGAAAAACAGGTAGGCGAGTGTGGCTGTCGACACTACCAGCAGAGAGTCTATGCGGTCGAGTATTCCTCCGTGCCCGGGCATAAGTTTGCCGGAATCCTTCACTCCGACAGTGCGCTTGATAAGCGACTCGATGAGATCGCCCCAGGTGGCGAACACGCATACCAGTACGCCGAATCCGGCCATGACACCCATGTCAAGATAGAAGTAGCCGGGCCAGATGAGCTTGGCGCCCACGCTTGCGGCGATGCAGAATGCCATTCCGCCCCAGAAGCCTTCCCATGATTTCTTGGGAGATATGCGCTCGAACAGGCGATGACGCCCTATGGCCGAGCCTACGAGGAACGCTCCTGTATCGTTGAGCCAGATGAGCACGAACATAAGCAGTACGAGGTGGCTGCTCATGGCGTAGACAAACTGCAGCAACATCAGCGGAAGCGCGATGTACATCTGCCCCATGAGCGACTTGGAGAGGGTGAAGAGCGGACGCTCTTCGCGGGAATAAAGGGTGTAGATGAGGCGCACGAGCACCAAAGCGAGCCAAGTGCCCCACATCTGCATGTAGGCGTAGCGCATCGACATCCATCCTGCGGTAATCAGCGACACGCACATGGCTGTGTCGATCCACATGGCCGGTGACTGCCAGTCGGTATGGGGAACGGCCTTTCCGTCGGCTCCCTGACGCACGTTGCCGAGCGATGTGTATTCGATTATGGCAAGGATGCCGAGCAGCAGGCAGAGCGACAGAAATTCTATCGGTCCGAGAAGTACTCCGGCAAGGATTATGACTACGTAAAGAGCAACTGTGATGGTGCGCAATATGAAATTTTTCATTATTTCAGTTCTTGACACGCAAATTTACAAAACTTTTCTGTAAAAGCAGGGTGAAAGAACTGTCAAAGTACTGCGGGGACTCCCTTTGTGATCACTGCACGTAGGGATTGGAGCGTTTTTCGGCTCCGATGGTCGTCGGGGCACCATGTCCGGGGTATACTACGGTATCGGCGGGGAGCGTCATCAGCTTTTCGCGGATGCCGTTGATAAGCTGCTGATGGTTGCCCGCTACGAGATCGGTACGGCCGATGCTCCCCTGGAAAAGCACGTCGCCGGTGATGACGAATTTCGATTTCGGAAAATACAGCACAAGGCTACCGGGAGAATGGCCCGGTACTCCCATCACGATCCCTTCCTCGCTTCCGACGGTGATATGGTCGCCGTCGCCGATCTTCACGTTGGCTTCGACAGGCTCAACATTTGTTGCGCTGAGACTGAACATACGGGCTTGTGCCGGGGCCTGACGCCCGAGAAACGTATCGTTGTCAGAGGCTTTCAGTTCTACTCCGTAGCGGTTGCGGATGTGGGGCACGCCGAAGGTGTGGTCGACATGCATGTGAGTGTTGATGAGCTGCGTCACATTCAGTTTCTCTTTTTCAATGAACGAGTCGAGCACCGCTTCCTCGTCCTTGTGGATCATGCCGGGATCGATGATTGTGGCGTCGAGTGTCACGGGATCCCACACGACATAGGTGTTGACCCCGAACATGTTGAACTGAAAAGCCTTGATATTTAACATACTTTGTTATATTTGTGCATAAATGAGTTTCTTGGTGCGGAAAAACTCCTCGTCGAACCATGTGCTGAGCGATTCTTCGACAATCGGACAGTTCACTCCGCGCAGCTCTTCGTTGAGATCACCCCCTTTAAGCACGATCACACCGTTGGGATATCCGTT
>JAHZGZ010000093.1 GCA_019420545.1 Bacteroidales bacterium
ATATGATATGCCGAGATATTTGGCATCATCATGATCAACAAGTTCATAGAATGCATGGGTTATATAGCCGGCCGGTGGCGTTGCAGAACAAGGCACCTTAATTGTTTTTCCTTTTGCCACAGTATATGTCCCTGCTGCTATATAGGGACTCATTAACACGATATAGAGTAATGAGAGAATAAATCTATACATTTTTATCAGTTATTTATAGTGAAAATGATTTGTTATCTTAATCCATAGACTTGTCCTGTACCTTGGCAAGTAGAACATTTGCCTTGTCTCCCACTCCAACATTGGCGACAGGTGGACTCTGTTCCTAAGCCTCGAAGTATTCCACTTCCACCGCATGCCTGACAATTTCCTGTGCCGTGACATATGTAGCATGTTTTATTGCCATGAGATGATGTTGTTGCCGAATTTGACGTTACAGAATTTGATTCAAGAGAATTTTCTTGAAACAGTGTCTGATATTGTGTGGTTGAATATTGTTGCTTTAGTCTTTCAAAGGACTCTATATCCATTAGATATATTTTTGCTTCCAACATTAAGTCTGAAGTAGTCATAAATAGTTTGACATTTGCAAGATTTTCGTCTACGAATACTATTTGCTTCACACTTAATCCATTTATATTTCCAGATTTTGAATATGCTCGTGTGTTGTTTTCATCTTTAGAATAAAAAATAAAAGTATCGATATTATCAAATATGACTTTATCATCTTGAATTCTTATATATCCAAATGTTGGTTGATTATACCGTTCTTCATTGGTCTTTACATTTTTCATTTTATCAGAGGTACAGTAAGCCATTGTAATTGGGAACTTGATGTCCTTAGATACACTTGGATATGTGGAACCACTATTTGTATTGCCATGATAGGGCTCTGAATTCCGTAACATATTACCATTAATATCTATATTAAGTCCAATCCAATTCCTAAAATCATTATTATATTTAGAATCAGTGGTATAGTGGTATCCTCCTTGAAGATAAAGCAGGTTTTCATATTCAGGTGGAATAATTTCTTTCCCATTTTTATTGCATGCGCCCTCTTTCCCATTTTTTTTTATGCTATAGTAGTAATCTTTATCCTCATCGAGTTTAGATATGGAATCATAACCACGAGAGGGTGGAATGATACATTTACCTTGGATCGAGTATATACCACAACTCCAATTTTCGTCCTTTACATGGAATTCACCATCATAATAATAACAGAACTTCAATTTTAAACTTAATGGCAATATCCAATTGCCGGTTTCTGATTTGGCACCATAAAATGAGCCAGAAGAAACCTCAATCCATTTATACCCGTCATCCTCGATCTCTAATGTCTCTTTTTGATATGTCGTCTCTGAATTAGAAGAGGTAGATATTGACGGTGTTTGTTGTGTCGATTGCTGAATTTGTTGTGTCGGTTGCTGAAACTGATTTTGTTGTGGCTGTTGTTGCAACTGGTTATTTAAGTTTTGCATCCCTTGCATCAAGCCATATAGAAAACCATTCCAAAACTGGCAATTAACCGCTGATGCCAGAGAACATACGAAAAAAATAATTAAGAATCTTTTAAACATGATTAATAATAGCCCTATAGTTCCTCCTGATTTAGGCTATATTATATTACAAAAAAGCGTGAGAATCTGTATCGATTGCTCATCCCACGAATCGAGGCTCTGGCATGTGCCCATCACAGTAGAACGAGCAACGCGGAGCCTCACGCTGTATGATATGACAATTAGAGAATACTATAGTGTATCCTCTAATGTGGTAATCATACCCGAAGGCGCCTATCGTTGACTCATCCTTGACTGTGATATATGAAACTGCCAGATTTCGATCCGTCAAGAATAAGCGTCGGATAAACGCTTTTATATGTGTTTGCCAAGGCAAACCTCCTTGGCTATAAGAGCAACCCACCTTGAGCCCTAATCTGGACTCCGCGGTCGATATGCATTTGCGAAATTACAACTTATTTTTGATATTCAAAGCCAAATGCACTAAAAATTGCTAAAAATCATACTATTTGTTTGTTGTTTGTCGTGTTGTCCATTTGTTTGTAGCACTATTTTCAAGTACTATTTCAAGAAAATGATAGAAATTGTATTTTATAAGAATATACTCTTATTCTGGGTGCATTGAAATAGTAGTAAGGAAGTAGTTAATGTCTTTATTCTTTCTTCCTCCCGGTTACATGGGGTCGACGTCGTAGTAGACGAGGAGGGAGCGGAGTGACTTCTCGACCATGAATTCCTCGTAGACGGCGCGGAGAATGCTTTTTACCTTGCGCATCGAGGCCTCGGTCTCGACCTTGAGCATTATCTTGCGGATGTAGAGCGACTGTATGCGGCTGATGTGGGGCTCTTCGGGTCCGAACACGCGGTTGCCGAACAGCTCGTGGAGGCGCTTGGCGTAGCGCGCCGACGCATCGGCCACTACGCTCAAGTCGCGGTGCTTGAGATAGATATTTATCACGCGCGTGAACGGCGGGTAGTTGTAAAGACGCCGCTCCTCAAGCTCGCGGGCATAGAACCCCTTGTAGTCATGCTCACGCAGAAATCCGATTACAGGATGGTCGGGGCGTGTGGTCTGCACCACCACGCGGCCCGGTATGTCGTCGCGTCGCCCGGCGCGCCCGGCTACCTGCTCGAGCATGTTGAACGCACGCTCGGCCGAGCGGAAGTCGGGGAAGTTGATCAGCGTGTCGGCACTGAGCACACCCACGAGGCTCACCCCGGCAAAGTCGAGCCCCTTGGTAACCATCTGCGTGCCCACAAGTATCTGCGCCTTCCCGGCCGAGAAGTCGGTGATGATGCGGTCGTACCCCTCTTTGTTGCGCGTCGTGTCGAGATCCATGCGCAGCACTTTGGCCTCGCCGAACGCGCCGTCGGCGATATCCTCAAGCCGCTCGGTGCCGTAGCCGAACACCTCGATGGCCGGTTCCTTGCACGACGGGCATATCGTAGGCAGCTTGTAAGTGGCGCCGCAGTAGTGGCACACCATCTCGTCCTGGCGCCGGTGGTAGGTGAGCGACACGTCGCAGTACTGGCACTTAGGCACGTAGGCGCACTGCTTGCACATCACCACCGGGGCGAACCCGCGGCGGTTGTGGAACAGGATGGCCTGACGCCCCGCGCCCACCGCCTCGCGTGTGAGCTGCAACAGGCGCATCGACAGCGGCGAGCCGGTGGCACGCCCGCGCTTCTTCTCGTCGAGCATGTCGATTATCTCGATTTCGGGCAGCCGCGCGCCCTCGTAGCGCTCGGTAAGTTCGACCAGCCCGTAGCGCCCGGAGGTTGCCTTGTAATATGTCTCGACCGAAGGAGTGGCGCTCCCGAGCAGAGTCTTGGCGCCATGCATCGAGGCGAGCACTATGGCAGTGTCGCGTGCATTGTAGCGCGGTGCGGGGTCATACTGCTTGTAGCTCGATTCGTGCTCCTCGTCGACGATGACTATGCCGAGACGCGAGTAGGGGAGGAAGAGCGACGAGCGCGCGCCGATCACCACGCACGGCGAATTGTCGTGGAGCAGCTTCTTCCATATGTCGACACGCTCGTTGTCGGAAAATTTCGAATGGTAGATCACCACCTTGTCGCCGAACACTTTCTGCAACCGGCGCGTGAGCTGCGTGGTCAGCGCGATCTCCGGCACGAGGTAGAGCGCCTGCTCCCCCTTGCGCAGCACGAAGTCGATGAGATGGATGTAAAGTTCGGTCTTGCCGCTCGACGTCACCCCGTGGAGCAGCATCACGTCGTGGCTTAGAAATCCGAGATGTATGCGGTCGAGCGCCTCCATCTGGTGGTCGGTGAGGCGCGGCACCGTACCCGTGGCGACGCCCGTAAATCCGAAGCGGTTCACCTCGCGTGTGGCCACCGTTATCACCCCCTTGGCGGCGAGCGCCGACACGATGGCCGGGCTGAGTCCCGTAGCCGCGAGAAGGTCGGCGCGCAGCACCTCCTGCTCCTGTCCGTTGTGGCGCTTCTTGTTGAGCATGTCGACGAGCGCTATCAGCAACTGCTCCTGCTTCGGCGCACCGTGTACCGAGTCGAATGCGCGGTGCATGGCCTCGGTATCGTCGTGCGGGAATGCGAGGCTCACTATGGTCTCGCGCTTGGCGCGGTAACGCTCCACGAGTTTCTCCGAAATCATCATCGCCCCGCGCTCTACCAGGCGCGACACGATCTGCGTGGTGCTCGCTATCCCGGTGCGCTTTTCAAGGTCGGCCACGGAGATGCGCCCGTGGTGGTCGACGGTCTGTATCAGCACGGCCTCAGCTTCGGTAAGCCGCGCCGACGTCTCCTCCTCGAAGTCTGGATTGATCTCCACGAATGTCTCGCTCTCGACTTTAAGGCCCGCGGGGAGTGCCGCTTTCATCACGTCGCCGATGCTGCACAGGTAGTATTCGCTGATCCACTCCCACAGCCGCAGTTGCGGATGGCGCAGCACGGGCCACGGATCGAGCGCCGTCAGCACATCTTTCGTCTGCATCCCCTCAGGGGCGACAGGTGTGAGGCCACACACAATGGCCGTGTACAGCTTCTTGCGGCCGAACGGCACGATGACACGGCTCCCGATGCTTACTTTACCTTCAAGCTCCGCGGGCAACCGGTAGGTGAACGTGGTAGCGAGGGGCAACGGGAGAATCACCTCGGCATACATACCGTTGCCGAACATCGCGGTGCGCGGTGCGCCGTCGTCATTATTTTGTCTGTCGTCACGCATGATTCCACAAAGTTACGAAATCCTGAAATCCTCGTAACCGGGTGATATGCAAAATAATGTTACATACATGCAGAATTATTGCGTAGAAAAATGCTGAATAATTTGGTGAAATGGTTGACTTTTGTTTATTTTGCGTCTTTAAAACTGGAATAATGCTGCTTTTTTCTTGGGAAATGTGGTATTATGCTATGGTTAACTTATTTAATTTTGTTGCTTTATGACTGTTAAAGGACGTAAAATCAGCTACGGATGGCTCATGGTGTTCGTGCTGCTGTTAGGAATCAGTATTGTAGGGCTTGTGAGTACTTCTCATGCCGGCTCTTTCGACATGCCCAACGACCATCTCTTCGCCAATGTCGCCTGGATGATCACCGCTACGATTTTCGTGCTTATGATGACCCCGGGACTGTCGTTTTTCTACGGAGGCATGGTGCGCGTGAAAAATGTGATCTCCACTATGCTTCAGAGCTTTATCGTGATGGGTTTTGTAAGTGTGATATGGGTTGTGTTCGGCTTCGGCCTCGCTTTCGGCAACGATATAGGCCATGTGATAGGCAATCCGTGCGACTTCTTCATGTTTGATAACGTTGGTGTTGACAACGTTACCGATCCCACGTCGCCGCTGCTATCGCAGATCGGCATAGCCACGACCACCATTCCGCTGGCTCTTTTCGCCCTGTTCCAGATGAAATTCGCCATCATCACCCCATCGCTTATCACCGGCTCATTTGCCGAACGCGTCCACTTCTCGGGGTATCTCCTGTTCATGGTGCTGTGGGTGGTGATTGTATACTGTCCGCTCGCCCACTGCACATGGCATCCCGAAGGGCTGTTCGCTACAATGCACGTCCACGACTTCGCCGGAGGCATCGTGGTACATGCAGCCTCGGGTATCGCCGCCCTTGCCGGCGCGATATTCCTCGGGCGTCGCACACCCTCGCAGGATGCCGCCAAACCTGCCAACGTGCCGTTTGTGCTCCTCGGCGCGGCGTTGCTCTGGCTCGGTTGGTTCGGATTTAACGGCGGCAGCTCCCTGGCAGCCGACGGAGTGGCCGTATCGGCATTCCTCAACACCAACACTGCTGCCGCCACCGCAATGGTGACATGGGTTGCATTTGACGCCCTGCGCGGACGCAAGCCCTCGGCCATGGGAGCCGCCATAGGTGCCGTTGTGGGCCTTGTGGCCATCACTCCCTGCGCCGGATGGGTAACGGTGGGCCAGAGCGTGTTTATCTCGTTTGTGATCACCATCTGCTGCAACCTCGCCGTGTCGTGGAAAGGGTATACACATATGCTTGACGACGCTCTCGACGTGTTCCCCACCCATGGCCTCGGCGGTATACTCGGCACGGTGCTGACCGGCTACTTCGCTTATGATTTCTTTGCCGCACAGGATGCCGAAATGATATCGCGCACCGAGTTTTTCTGGAACCACATCCTGGTACTGCTTATTGTATTCGCCTACACATTCGGGGTAAGCTACTTCCTCTATTGGCTGACCAACAAGATAATACCCCTGCGTGTATCGCGCCGCAGCGAGGAGATCGGCCTCGACATCTCGCAGCATGGTGAGGAATACGGCGTGGAAGGCACAGGCCTCGTCGAGGACACCATCAGCGACAGCGAATGGCTGCGCAGCGTCGAAGAAAGCTGAAAACACAAGGGCAACTTAGGCTTTAGGACCGAGAGGGTCGATAGGGTCAATAGGGTCATTAAAGACCTTAATGACCCTATTGACCCTATCGACTTTATTGACTTTACCGACCCTACTTACTTTCCCTTGCCCGTTATCCAGGCCAGATTGAAGCGGTAGTGGAGCCTTGAGCTGAGCAGATGGATTATGCCGTCGGGGGTCTGGGTGGCGCAGAGGTATCCGCGCGGTTCGGCGTGGGTGGCGTCCGACTCAAAAAATCCTGTCCAGGCACCTCCGTCGTTAAAGCGCGGCACCGCGTCTGTAATCAGCCGGCGCACGGGCCATGTACGCCCCTCGTCGAACGATACCGCGGCATACATCCCGTAGCCCTTCACACGCTTGCCGTCGGGCATCGTGAATTCCATTCCGCGGTCGGCTTCCGGGGTGCGCTGAGGATGGTCGGTGAATGCTATGAGCAGCAGTGGCCCTTCGTTGAGTCGCCGAAGTACCAGGCGTTGTCCTCCGTCGACAGGTGGGAGTTCCGACGCATGGTACGTCCATGTGCGCCCCATGTCGTGCGACACGCTCATCGGCATGTGCGGCTTCCTGTCGGCTCCGGTTATGCTGTTGCCTCTTCCGAGCGCCATCAGCGATCCGTCATTAAGCTGCACCACTCCCGCGTGGATTCCGGCGATGGTGCTTCCGGTCGAACCCTCGCGGAAATCGGGTAGGGGGGCGCCGTCCCATTGGTCGGCCCATGTCAAGCCGCCGTCGCGGCTTATGTGGAGTGCGGTGCCGTCGTTGCCGCCCGGGCCCGCGTCGCAGGCCTGGATTATCCACCCCTCGCGGGTTACCGACGGTCCGGCTATCACCTGATGACGCTTTGTGTGCTCCGGCGCGATGATCTCCGGTGCCGACCATGTGGCGCCGTTGTCGCGGCTGCGACGCAGGGTCATGGCAAGGTTCTGCCAGTCGCCCGACGCCTCCATGCCGTTGATATGGAGCAGGGTGCCTTTGCCGTCGTTGAGGAGCGAACTTCCTGTAAGATTACGGTCGGGTACACGGAAAAATTCCGAGGCCTCCTCCCAGCTGTCGGCACCGGCTTTCAGGCGCGACGACAGCACCGTTACCTCCCGGCCGTTCTCATCGTTGGCCGAGAACCATATGGCAAGCAGATCTCCGTTGTCACACCATGTTACCGCCGGCTGGTGGTTATGGCGGTAAAAGGGCGTTCCGCTGCCGCATTGCGGCTCGATCACGAACGGTACAGGCGGTATGTACACCGGCTTGTCGCCCGTAGTGCTCCAATGATATTTTTCCTGCGAAAGATCGGTGCGCGGCATCGGAGCTGTCCACGCTTCTCCGGTATGATGCAGTGGCGCGTTCGACTCCATGATGCGGAATCCCGTCTGCGAATGCCGGTCGTCGGGCAGCATGGCGCTGCGGTTGGCGCTGCGCAGATACTTCACCGGGGTATGATGGCTGCCCCCGCGCGTCACCCTGAATTCTCCTGTCGCCGGGCCGCACGGGTCGGTCAGCTCCCCGTCGGTATAAAGGGCGTAGAAATCCATACACCACTCCTCGACATTGCCGTGCATGTCATACAGCCCGAAAGCATTGGGGGCGAACTGCCCCACGCGGAGCGACACCGGGTCGAAGTCGCGCGCCACGCGCTGCGATTTGTGGCATGAGTCGGGAAACCAGTCGCCGGTATTATATAAGGTATATGTGCCGCCGCGGCATGCATACTCCCATTCGGCCTCGGTCGGCAGGCGGTATGTGTGTCCGTCGCGCTCTCCGAGGCGGCGGCAGAATTCAAGTGCGTCGTAGTAGCTTACATTGACCACGGCGTCGTCATCATCCGTCGAGACGCCTTTCTTGCCGCGCAGGGCGCGATGTTCCGGAAAAAATTCTTCGTATTGCGCGTTGGTGATTTCTGTGGCGCTCATGCGCATGGGCCGCGTCAGCGTCACCTTGTGTACAGGCCCTTCGTCGAAGTCCTCGCCGAGCGCACGGCTCCCCATGTAGAAATATCCGGCAGGGATGTCGACCATTGTTATCGGTTCGGCTGCCCCGGCAGTAGTCATCATTGCGGCAATCGCCATAGTGGCCGCTGTCACTGCAATTTTCATATTTAGGTACAAGAATATAATATAATAGAATTAAGGTGTTGTGATCTCTGGTATTACCTTGTGTCCATACCCCACATCAGCTTGTCGCGCAGGGTGTCGGTAAAGTGATGGCCGGGCCGCTTGATGACTTTTGTGACGAAAGGCGCGCGGCGCAACGTCACGGTGCTGTCTGCCGAGAGCGACATGAACCGTCCGTCGAGACTAAGGCGGTATGCCGCCGAGCGCGACCGCGTGGTGATGGAGATCACGCTGTCGTCGCGCACTACAAGCGGGCGCATGGTAAGCGAATGGGCGGCGATGGGCGACACGGCCCACACCGGTGCCGACGGCTCCAGGATCGGGCCGCCTACCGACAGATTGTAGCCCGTAGAACCTGTAGGGGTGGAGACTATCAGTCCGTCGGCCAGATAGTTGGCCAGCGGCGAACCGTTGATGCGCGCGTCCATCTCGATCATCGACGATGTATCCTGCTTCAGCACAGCCACTTCGTTGAGCGCGTAAGGCCACACTCCTGCGGGAAGGTTGTGGTCGGCCTCGACGGCAATCAGTGTGCGTGTCTCCACGTCGTAGCTCCCTTCGAGAAGGCGCCCCAGCCAATGGTCGATGTTGTTCATGCGTGAGGCTGCGAGATAGCCCAGATGCCCCGTGTTGATGCCGAGAATGGGTATCTCCTTGTCGCCCACCCATTGGGCGGTATGCAGGAATGTGCCGTCGCCACCTATGCTGATCGCGATGGCGGCGCTGAAGTCGTGGCCGTGGATTATGTCGTTGACCGGAGGTGGTGTGGGGAGCGCTCCGCACAGGTAGCGGTAAAAGGATTCTTCCACCTCTACCCATACATTCTGGCGGCACAGGGCCTCGAAGAAGCTGACTATCTCGTCGAGATGGCGTTCCTGGTACGGGTTGCCGTAGATGGCGATGCGCATGATAATGTCGGTTGATATTATGGTTATACTTCGAGGTAATGGAGCAGAGAGTTGACGCGCTCCATCATGTCGGCGTTGAGCAGGCCCGGTGTGCCGCTCATCTCCAGAGTGTCGTAGCCGTAGCGGGCGAGTGAGCGCGCCACCGATTCCCCGCGTGAATGATTTACGCGCAGCATTACCGTTGTGGGCGAATTCGGCTCTGTGCCGACCACTACATTGAGGTTGAGCAGATGGGCGTCGGTATCCTCTACGGCATGGGCTATCGCCGAGGCGCTGTATTCTCCCGACGGGCATATTACGGTAAGCTCCGTGTACTCGTCGAGCTGGGGAAACAGCGATGCGGCGAGCCGGAGGATACCCTCGCGGTCGGCGGCGCCGAGATATGTGTCGGGCGAGGCGTCGTCGACTACGGCCACGACGGTTTCGCCGGCGGCCATGCGCTCCATGAGCAGCGACACGGGCGCCGATGCGGATACCGGGCGCACGGATACCGCCACACCGCCAAGCGCCGAGTCGCGGCGTGCATGCAGCACCGAAGCATCGGCCATGCCCAGATAGCGCAGGGTACCGTCTGTAACGGGCACAGGCCCGCGGAGTCCGACAGCTATACTGAGTTGCGGCAAGGCTTCGCCTACGGTCATCCTCCCGTCAAGAGCCTCGATTTGGGGTGATATGGCATCTTTTGCAGTCAAAACGTTTCGCTTTTTACTTATTTCTCACTAATTTTGCAGTTGCTAAAAAAGGGCACTGCCCGTCAAGCATCACGAAAAGGCTACAAATTTACGAAATTTTTTTCGATTTTTTTCGTGATTCGGAGCGCTCCCGCTCTTTCTTATATTAAAACGCATCAACCGACAATAAGGATGACTAATTTAAGCGTAAATATCAACAAGGTGGCCACGCTGCGCAACGCACGCGGCGAGAACACTCCCGATGTGGAGCGTGTGGCTGTCGATTGCGAGTGCTTCGGCGCCGACGGCATAACGGTGCATCCGCGTCCCGACGAGCGCCATATCCGCCATGACGACGTGATCGCCCTGCGCCCCCTTGTGAAGACTGAATTCAATATCGAAGGCTATCCCTCCGACGATTTCATGCGCCTGGTGCTTATGGTGCGCCCCGAGCAGGTTACTCTCGTGCCCGACGCTCCCGACGCCCTTACCTCAAGCGCCGGATGGGACGTTGCCGCCAACATGGAGATGCTGACCTCGGTCGTCGACCGTCTGCACGAGGTCGGTGTGCGCGCATCGATATTCGTAGGCACCGACCCCGACAATATCAAGGCCGCCGCAGCTACCGGAGCCGACCGTGTAGAGCTGTATACCAAGCCTTTCGCCGACATGTACCCCACCGATCCCGAGGCGGCTGTGGCACCTTACGTGGCCGCAAGCGTCGCCGCCCACAAGTGCGGCCTCGGTGTCAACGCCGGACACGACCTCAATCTCGAGAACCTCCGGTTCTTCCACGAGCGTCTGCCCTACCTCAACGAGGTGTCGATAGGCCATGCCATCATTTCCGATGCTCTCTATCTCGGCCTGGAGGCCGCCATACGCCAGTACAAGGCCTGTCTGCAATAAATCTGCGGCCTTCGACCACCTGACTTCAACATATTAATATAATATCTGTTCTGCGATGCAAAGCATACTTTCAACTCTGACACGGGTGGCCGACCTGCTGGACTATGCCATTTCCATAATTAGTGACACAATACTTACTTCCATATCATCAGCAATGTCAATACTCAACACGATACTTGCGCAGGTGCCGGGAGCTATGACCGACACTGTAACCACGGTAACCGAAACCGTCGCCGTTGCCCCCGAAGCCGCCGAGACCGCCCGCATGTCGGTGTGGGAACTATGCCTCAAAGGCGGATTCATCATGATACCCCTCGCCATACTTCTGGTAATCAGCATATATATATTCATTGAGCGGTATATCGTTATCCGTCGCGCCGACCGCGAGGACGCTACATTCATGAAGCGTATCAAGGACTATATCCACGACGGCGAGATCGACAGCGCCAAGCTGCTCTGCAAGAAAAACGGCACTCCATATGCACGTCTCATCCTCAAGGGTATCAGCCGCATAGGCCGCCCGATGAACGATGTGCTCGTAGCAATCGAGAATACCGGCAACCTTGAGATCGCCAACCTCGGCAAAGGCCTTACCTGGCTCGCCACTACCGCTGCCGGCGCCCCGATGCTCGGATTCCTCGGCACGGTTATCGGTATGGTCGAGGCGTTTTTCGCGCTGGCCAATGCCGGATCGTCGGCCAACATCAGCGTGCTTGCGGGCGGTATCTACGAGGCCCTTGTCACCACCGTGGCCGGTCTGGCTGTCGGCATCGTGGCTCTGTTTGCCTACAATGCCCTCGTGGCCCGTATCAACGGTGTTATGAAACTCCTCGAAGGGAAGACCATGGAGTTTATGGATCTTCTCAACGAGCCTGCGGAGTAATCACCTCGCGCCAATTTCTAACTCTCTGTCCCGCTCTCCGCTCAGCAACCTATGGCACTGAAACGTCAACACGACATGATGGCAATGTTTTCGATGGCATCCATGACCGATGTCATCTTCCTGTTGCTCATCTTCTTTATGATAACGTCAACGTTTGTATTCCCCACGGCACTCGAGGTAAATCTGCCTCAGAGCACCGTGCAGACGTCGCTCAAACCGGGCACACGCGTGTTTATCGACAAGGAGCAGAAACTCTACGCCTCGTTTGGCGACGAGGAGCCGCAGCCTATAGAGCCTAACGCTCTCGTGCCCTTTCTTCAGCTCGCCTCGCAGAACGCCGCGGCCGACGAAGCTTTTATAGCCATTTATGCCGATGAGGAGGTGCCCTACGGAAAGATTGTCGAGGTGCTCGATCTCGGCGCCCGCAACAATCTGAAGATGGTGCTCGCCACGCGTCCCACCAACGCCCGCAAGGCAACCTACATGCTCCCCGAAGCCACATCACAGCCCTGACACCGCCATGCAGCAACGTGATAAAGACCGCCTCATAGCTATAATCGGCACAGCGCTGGCACTGGCCATTCTGCTGTTCTGGATTGTACTCTCCGAGTTCCGCGTAAATCTGTCGGAACTTGAGGAGCGCAAATGGCCGCCTGTCGATTCGAGCGAGATCGTGTTCGGCGGCGAGTTTGTGAAACTCGGCGACATGCCTCAGCCTGTTCCGGAAGAGATCGCGCAGTCGCAGCCGCAGGAGTCGGCCGAAGAGCCGGCATATGAAGGCACCGACCTTGCCGATGCCGGTCCGAAAGCCGATGTTCCCCCCGCTCCGGTAGCCTCCGAGCGCCCGTCGCCTATGAAGGTTGAGAAGAAGCCCGAGACACCCGAAAAGAAAGGCCCCACCAAGGAGGAGCTTGCCGAGCAGGAGCGTATAAAGCGGCAGAAAGAGCAGGAAGCTAAGAGCAAGAAGATAAGCTCCGGCATTAAGAACAGCTTCAGGCAGAACTCCAAGCCCGCAGCCGGCACTCCCGGATCGACGAATGGTAATTCCGACAGCGGTGTGCTTTCCGGCACACCCGGCTTCAGCCTCAAGGGGCGTACACCCGAGTCGTGGGGCCCCACACGCAGCACCCTCGCCGGCAGCATCACTATCCGCGTCAGCGTCACCTATGTGGGGGGCACCGGTCCCGCCGCCGCCAGCAGCAAGGTGCGCCAGACATGTATCGCCGCCGCCCGCTCCTCGCGCTTCTCCGTCGATCTCGACGCCCCCGCCGAGCAGGTCGGCACCATCACCTGGACCTTCCGCTGATCCGGCGCCCGGTTCTGTTAAAAGATTGGCGTCCCTACTTAAAATTATCAACCCCGAGTGCTTGCTACCTCGTTAAAAACAAGAAAAATGACAACACAACCCGTTCAGAAAGAAGCGCGCAGCTTCACTTTCCCGTTTCTCATCGTCACCGTACTCTTCTGCGTGTGCCTTATCGTCGCCAACCTTGTCGAGATTAAGACCGTCGACATAGGCTTCACGACCATAACCGCCGGAATGGTGGTATTCCCCCTCAGCTACATCATCAACGACTGCATAGTCGAGGTCTATGGTTTCCGCAAGGCCCGCATGGTAATATGGCTCGGCTTCGCCATGAATTTCTTCGTCACTGTCATGCTGCAGCTCGCCATCGCCCTCCCGGGTGCCGAAGGGTGGCACGCCCAGGCGGCCATGGAGGCGATCTACGGAGGCGTGCCGCGCATACTTACCGCATCGTTTATCGCATTTATATGCGGCTCGATGGTCAACGCCCTTGTCATGAGCAAGATGAAAGTCGCAAGCAACGGCCGCTACTTCTCCCTTCGCGCCATCCTCTCGACCGTGCTCGGCGAAGGCTCCGACTCCCTAATCTTCTTCCCGCTCGCATTCTGGGGTACACTCTCCGCCGAAGTCATTCTGGAGCTGATCATCGCCCAGACATGCCTCAAGACCCTCTACGAGATCATAATCCTCCCCGTCACCATCCGCGTTGTCCGCTACATCAAGCGCATCGAGCGCCTCGACACCTTCGACACAGGCGTCCGCTATTCCTGGTGGTAATCCCCGCTTCCTCAACCCTCCTGAATCCGCGCCAAATTGCCAAACGAATCCGCGCTAAATTGCCAAACGAAATCGCGCCAAATTGCCAAATAAAACTGTAAAAATGCTTGAAATTCAAATAAATGTGTTATCTTTGCAAAAAGCATAATTTATGGAATATAAAAGCAGAATAGCGGATAGGTTGCTTCGGGATAAGTTAGAGGCAATGGGGGCCGTATTAATCGATGGGCCCAAGGCTTGTGGAAAAACAACTACAGCAGAACAACAGGCTAAAAGTATAATTTATTTGGATGATCCTAATCGGCGTCTACAATACAAACAAATGGCACAAACCAACATCCGTTTTCTGCTTGAGGGGGATACTCCAAGGCTGATTGATGAATGGCAGGAAATTCCTCAGTTTTGGGACGCTGTCAGATTCGAAGTGGATCATAGGGATGAGGATGGTCAGTTCATGCTTACAGGATCTGCTGTGCCTGCCGATGCCAAAGACATTCACCATACAGGTACGGGAAGATATGGGTGGCTTACAATGCGTCCTATGAGTTTATGGGAATCTGGTGAGTCTACGGGTGGAGTTAGTTTATCTGACCTCTTCTTGGCTCCTGACGGTATAGAGGCTGTGAATCACCTTACATTGCCTATGCTTGCATTTGCTGTATGCCGGGGTGGATGGCCGAAATCTTTGCAGAAGAAGACAGAGAAAGCAGCGCTTTTACAAGCGATAGTGTATTATAAGGCCATTACGAATAGCGATATATCACGAGTTGATAATGTTAGGCGTGATCCCCAGAGAGCGAAAAGAATAATGCGTTCTTATGCGCGACATCAGGGTGCACAAGCCAGTATTGCAACCATATTGGCCGACATCTCAGCAAATGAACAGGATAATGTGAGTGATGAGACTATTGGTGCTTATCTTACTGCTTTGCGGAAAATATTTGTGATTGAGGACATGCCCGCTTGGAATCCTAATTTGAGAAGTAAAACGTCGGTTCGCACCTCCGATACACGGTATTATATTGATCCATCGATTGGAGTGGCGGCTTTGGGCCTTGGCCCAAATGATTTAATCAATGACTTGAATACATTTGGCTTGTTCTTTGAGACGATGTGTATTCGTGATCTTAGGGTCTATGCTGATGATTTGGATGGTTCTGTATATCATTATAGAGATAAAAATGGTTTGGAATGTGATGCGGTAATTCATCTGCGCAATGGATCGTATGGGTTGGTTGAAATAAAGCTTGGAGGTGAAAAGCTGATCGAAGATGGTGCGAGAACGCTTATGGAACTTTCAAATATTATAGATACATCTAAAATGAAAGCTCCGGCATTCCGTATGGTGCTGACTGGTGTCGGAGATTTTGCCTACAGACGTCCGGATGGAGTGTATGTGGTACCTATCGGATGTTTGAAAAATTGATTGTGAAATTTTTGAATTTTAGAGCAATCGGAAAAACATCTAATCACAAAAAAGCGTGAAAACTTGCGTAGTTGCGAAAAAATTCGTTACTTTGCACACTGTTTTTAGGCTCATCCTGTAAAATTGTTGAGAATGATGCACTTAGCAATGATATGAGACTGAGATGGCGGCCTAATGACTGAAATAAGCAATTCAACAAAACAAAAGATAACAGAACAGCCATGTCAAAGATTTGTCAGATTACAGGCAAGAAAGCTATGGTGGGCAACAACGTGTCGCACTCGAAGCGTCGTACAAAGCGCACGTTCAATGTCAACCTCTTTGAGAAGAAGTTCTACTGGGTAGAACAGGACGCATGGATCCGCCTGACCATCAGCGCCGCCGGTCTCCGCACCATCAATAAGCTCGGCCTCAACGCCGCTATGTTGCAGGCAGCCGAAAAGGGTTATTTAACTGGTAAAGACATCAAATTTATAGACTAAGCT
>JAHZGZ010000094.1:0-10433 GCA_019420545.1 Bacteroidales bacterium
CGATGCCGACGTAGAAGCAGATGACACTGACGATGCAGGCGACGACGAATCCGATGAATAATCCACATTCACATAACTATCTAAATATAAAACGCTGCACCTGAAATCAGGTGCAGCGTTTTTATATCTCAGTGACAGAAGAAAAAACTACCGTGCTTCCAATCCCAGCAGACGCCGCTTTGCATCGAGTCCGCCGGCATAGCCCGTAAGACTACCGTCGGCGCCTACCACACGATGGCACGGAACGATTATTGATAAGGGATTTGCTCCGACAGCACCGGCCGCGGCGCGCACGCCGCGAGGTCGCCCTACTCTCCCGGCAAGTTCCGAATAACTCACCGTAGTGCCATAAGGAATATCACGCAAAGCACTCCATATCATCTGCTGAAAATCGGTGCCGACCGACAATACCGGCAGCTCAAACTCTCTGCGGGTACCGGCAAAATATTCATCGAGCTGCCCTACCGCCCTATCAAGCACGTCGGCATCCCCCTCGGCAAGAGACAAGGCGCCAGAACTGCGTAAAAGGCGCTGCACATTACGGTCAAAAACACGACTCGCAGGCCAATCGCAGAGACACACGGCCCCGCCATACGCGCCAAGCAGCATTTCTCCGCATGGCGACATATACTTTCTCGTAATAATCGTTTTCTTATCCATAAACTTACCATTGCAAATCAAAAGCGCCCGTCCACAAAGATGAACGGGCGCAAAATCTTGAAAATTCTATGTTGAATTTAAGTAATAATACTACGTAATAATATTACTTGAGCTGACCGTTTTCAGCAGCCTGTACCATCTGGGGAGATGCAGTAATGTAGATCTCGACACGACGGTTCTGTGCACGGCCGGCGGGAGTATCGTTGGATGCGACATAGTCGGCCATAGGTATACCCTTGGCAGTCAGACGTGTGGGCGACACACCGGAATTGACGAGATATGTCATCACAGCGTCGGCACGCTGATTAGAGAGCTTCTCATTGACAGCATACGAGCCGGTGTTGTCGGTAAAACCGAGAATCTGCACATCGGTAAGCGGATTCTGCTTTAAAGAAACGGCGAAATTGCTGAGATCCTGCTGTGCCGAGGAATTGAGAGTATATTTTCCGGTCGGGAACAGGATCCCACCGTCGAAAGTCACCTTGATAGCCTGAAGACCGTTCTGGTCGGTGGTTGGCTCTACCTGTGCATCAGGAAGAGTTTTGGCGAGCTCCTCCTGCTGCTTCTGCATCTTCTGGCCGATGAGAGCACCTGCGCCGGCACCTACGGCAGCACCGATAGCCGTACCGATGGCAGCGCCCTTGCCGCCGCCGATCAAAGCACCGATACCTGCTCCGAGTGCACCGCCGCCGCCACCGCCGATGAGGGCACCCTTGCCGGTGGTGGACATTGAGTTACATCCCGATGATGCGAACAACAGACCTGACAGAAGCACAGCGCCTGTAATCTTGACAAGTTTCATATCTGTAAATTTTAAGTTAATTCTGTTAATACAGTCGCAAAGTTGGTAAATTTCCTCGAATAATCAATCCATATACGCAGGAAAATATACCGTCTCCCGACTCCGTTCTCTTTTTATTTAGTAAACGCCTTAATTAACAATTTGTTTATTTCCCTTTTTGGTAAAGATAGCGCTTGATCGACCGCTTCGGTGTCTTTTCAAACTCCTGATAACGCATCCTCACATTCGCGATCTGAGAGTATGCGGGAAGTTCCTTGTTGAGTTGCTTCACGTTCTCGTTCATCAACTTTTCAAGATCAGACACGGCTATACCCTCTTTGGTGGCGAGATCAAGATCGGGATAGATCAAAGCCTCGAGTTTACCGTGATCCTCTATGACGATCGACTCGCTGACGAGCGGCAGATTGTTGATCTTCTGCTCTATCTCCTCCGGATAGATATTCTGACCCGAAGGGCCGAGAATCATATTCTTGTTGCGGCCGCGTATGTAGAGGTATCCGTCGGAGTCCATAGTGCAGAGATCACCGGTATTCATCCATCCGTCTTTCATCACGGCGTCGGTAGCCTCCTGATTCTTGTAATAGCCTTTCATCACATTCTGGCCACGCACCCAAAGCTCTCCGGGCGCATTCGCCGGATCGGGCGAATCGATTCTACCCTCCATGCGGTCGACAATACGTCCGCAGGATCCCGGACGCTGTTCATTCCACGGAGCATATGCTACAAGAGGAGCACATTCGGTCATGCCATAGCCCACAGTGAATGGAAAACGGATCTTGCGCAGGAAAGTCTCGACATCCTTGTTGAGTCCTGCACCACCAACTATTATCTGATGGAGATTGCCGCCGAAAGCATCAAGCAGTCCGTTGCGGATACGTGCTTCGAGACGATCGTCGACAAACGGCACTTTCATAAGCACCTTCATCAGAGGCTTTTCAAGCATGGGGAATACCTTTGTCTTTACAATCTTCTCGATAATGAGCGGTACCGTGACGATAAGTTTGGGCCTCACGGTGGCAAATGCCTCAAGAATTACCCTCGGTGACGGTACACGGGTAAGGAAGTATACATGCGCACCCTTGGCAAGGGGCAACAGCAGTTCGACCATAAGTCCGTACATGTGGGCCAGCGGAAGCATACATACCATACCGTCGCCGGGGTTGATGTAGGGCATTCCGTCGACACAGAACTGAAGATTGCTCCACAAATTCCCATAGGTGATCATAACCCCCTTGGAAAAGCCCATCGAGCCGGAGGTATAATTGATCAGGGCGAGATCGTCGGCCTTATGCTCGGGATACACCACATCTTCCGGCACGAAACGTTCGGGATACTTCTTTCCGAACAGTTCGTTGAGACGCTTGCGCGCATCGGTAAGTTTTTCGCTGCGCGAGAGAATAAGCGAAAAGTCGCTCAGACGCACTGCACCAACAAGATCCTTTACCATGGCGGGATCAAGATTCTCCCATATCGAATCGTCGGTAAACAATAGCTTGGCCTCGCAATGGTTTACGAGATGGTGGATATTGTCGGCCTTGAATTCATGCAGAATGGGCACCGCTATCGCGCCATATGTCACTGTGGCTATAAACGCCACCGCCCACTGTGATGAATTACGCCCGCAAAGGGCGATTTTGTCTCCTTTCTTTATGCCGGCATGCTCGTAGAGGAGGTGGAGTTTTTCGACCTTGCGGGCAATGTCGCGATATTGAAACGAGACGCCGTTAAAGTCGGTCAATGCCAGATCCTCCCAATATGTACGCACGGAGTGCTGGAGGTATTCGGTAAATGTTTTCATAATCTAAATTCAATTGCTGAATTGCTGCTACATTGGAAAACCTGATTATCGTTATACCTGAGATTTAATCCGGGGAAATGACCATCAGGACATTCCACGCATTAATCCTCTCATTTATAACACCCGTATAGTTCCGATTGTTGACAGTATGCTATTCAGCCCGTAAATTTAGTTAATTTTTTTCAGCCCTCCAATTTCCACACGTTTATCGCATTCATTGCAACAGTTGCTATCACTTTTATAAAACCGTTTATAGAGATATGAGGCAAGCCGCGCTAAATCAAAGAAAATCCATAACCCATATTAACCAGAAACATGACCACGCCACATTCTTACTGCCTATCAACACTTTCCGGATTGAAACAATCCATATTCCATCGCCTCACATTATTACTTATGTATTCCGAAATTTTATTTAAATCCCGCGTATCACGAATAGCATGGTCATGGTAACGCGATTGCCATTCAAAATCCACACCTATATTATGAGCCATTCTCGAAACAGCAGATTTCAATGATCCAATATATCTTAACAGAAGTGGAATATTACATGGCACTTTACGCTTTCTATGTGCCATATTCATATACCCGATTAATCTACGATCATCAGCAGACTCAGGAAGTTGCTGAGATCCAATCGACGATCCAACGACCACAATTGCATGAAAGTGATTTGGCATAACGACATACTGCACCACCACAATATTAGTGTGATGAATATGTGGCAGACTCAATTCCTTATCAAGAAATCTACCGACGTCCGACAATATCATTTCATCACCTGAAATATGTCCAAAATACGATTGTTTATTCTTAGTGCATACTGTAATAAAATACGTTCCATTATTATATGCAATCCATTTTGCCCGAGGTGATTTCCGGTATTGATTATTAATCGGCATTTATTTGAGAAAATTCAATCGTGGTAGGGACGCGGCGTGCCGCTAACCTTTACCCACAAATGGGAGTCATCTATGGCTCCCATTTGTTATATCATGGCTTACTTAATTCAATGTATATGAAACGCCCGAGTATTTTTGGTGACAAACGTCTTGACAAGGATTATCGCAATCTGGTACAGGAAATATCGGCGACGGGATCTGCCGTGATCAACAGAGCATGTAAGAAGCCGTCCGATAAGAAAGCCGCCTATAGGTTTATAAATAATGAGAACGTTACTGTCGGGAAAATCATTGACGACCTTGTTTCCCAGACAGTTATGAATGTAAAACAAAACGGGTTCAAGGAAGTTCTTGTGGTGCAGGATACTATGGAGACAGTCAGGGACAACATCGTCAGTCGGCTGCAGAAAAATGGACGGACAGTTCTGGAATGCGCACGGACACACAAAGGCATGCGCACACATTCATCTCTTGTACTTGATGCCCGGACAGGCGTACCTGCCGGCTTCGGCTATCTTCAGATATGGGGAAGAGTACCGAAACCGCTTGCAGAAGTTAAGGAAGAGGATTTCAGGAGAGACCGTAAACGTCAGTCTTCCTACTATATCACTGATCCCGCGACGGGAAAAACGCGTTACAAATATTTCATTCCTATCACCGAACGCGACTCGGAATCGTCACGCTGGATTGATTCCGCAAAACAGGTAAGAGCCGAACTTCCTGAAGATGTCCATATCATTATGGTGCAGGACAGAGAGGGAGATATGTATCCTCTTCTGACGTTACCTTTACATTTGAAAAACACTGATATCGTGGTAAGAGCGTCAAAAGGACGAAACGTGATTCTGAGCGACGGAAAGGAAGAGGATATTTTCAAATATACCGCAGCTGCAAAAGTGACATATTCCTATAAGATTAAGGTCAGTAAAGGTCTACGTAAAAAAGGGCGCGACGCAGAGGTGGGCCTTCGCTACGGGAAAATCAGAATCAGGCGTCCCCACAGTCCGAGATACCCTGAAAAATGGATCGATCTCTATTTCGTGAGGGTTTCGGAAAAGAATATGGCTTATGCCAAAGACCCGGTAGACTGGCTGTTAATCACGTCTTTACAAGTTGAATCAGTTGAGGATGCCCTAAAGATAGTGGCGTACTACCGCCGTAGGTGGTTTATCGAGGATTTTCACAGGCTTCTCAAGAAAAAAGGCTTTGGAATAGAGGATATTCAGGTGGAAAGCCCGCATGCTTTCGAAATAAATCTCGCAGTATGCATCAAGAGCGCTTACGAGGTGGCGCTCGTCAAAAAAGGATTTGACAGCGAGGACGAGAATGTTCCGGCAACAATGGTATTCACTCCTCTGGAGTTGCAGATAGTATCCCGATTGAATGAAGAGTATAATACTCCAAAGAAAGTTTATCGCAATCCATATGAAAAAGGCTCATTAGCATGGGCGGCCTGGGCCGTAGCATGTGAGGGTGGCTGGAGCGCTATGCCATCTCAACCCAGGCCTGGAATCATAACATTCAAGAGAGGAATTGACAGGATTGAAAATATCTATCAATATCTCCTTGAGACACAGAACCACCCCACTTGTGGGTAAAGGTTAGCGGCGTGCCGCGTTACATTTATTTTATTCCTAATGTCCTGTACATTGCTAATGTAACGCGGCACGCCGCGTCCCTACCACAATATGTAAGCTAACTATTTAATAGCTCCTCCGATGCGATACAGTCGGAAGAGCTAAAAATTACAGAGGCTTGCCCCTTAATTAAAAGATATAACCAACGCTGAGTTTGACATTTTGAGAGTTGATTTTAGGTTTATAATCGCCTTCGCTATAACCGAATGCAGGAATAAAGTCAACAATCCCGTTGAGTCCGATATAAATCTTATTGATATTGAATCCGAAGCCACAGGTCATACCAATCTGAAAACGATTCCATGTCAATGAACTTGAACCCATATTCTCTTCACTGGAGCTAAGGAGATTAACCCATCCGCTATCATCACGTAAGTTCGGCAAGCTACTCTTTGCCGACAACTTCATTTTATAAATCATGTTAAGCCGGAAATTCACGCCAAGAAACGGAACGAGCGAAACATTATCAGATATCCTGATATGATATGCGAAATCAACCGGTATTTGAAGATTAAAATTGCGATATTGCTCTTTTATCTTAACCCAGTCCCATCAGCGTTATATACCCGTTCTCCGTCACTACCCCCAGTCTGGAAATTAAAACTTCCACCGGCTTCCAGAAACAGATTTTTCACAATAGGGAAACCATGAATATAGTCTATTCCAAATCCGCCCAATACTACATCCGTTTCATCCTCACTATAATTCTCCCCAGCAAAATCTTCATTTGCATCCAGTCCTAACGCACTCAGAGAAATACTGACGCGATTATATTGCGCATAGCATACGGCAATGCAACCAATAAATAATGCCAAGGCACAGAATACTTTTTTCATAAATAATCGATGTTAATGATTGTATTATATCGTAAAATTAGCATAATTCTCAATATCATCCAATTCTTTTTCCTAAAAATATCGGTTTATTTCAAAAAAACGAGGAATATCGCTATATCGCGACATTCCTCGTAACACATTTGATATTATTTGGCGATACTGCCGCTCCATTAAGAAGCGGGTCCATACTGCTTGAGAATTTCAGCTTAGAAAGTGTAGCCGAGAGAAACCTTGAGGTTAGCGGTGTTAACCTTATACTTTACACCTTCGTATTCTTCGCTATAAGCTGGAATAAAGTCCGTGCCGAACTGTACTCCAAGATAATACCGCGTATAGTTACAGCCAACACCTACATGCCAGCCCATCTGGAAACGATTCCAAGTATATTCGCTCCCATCCATGTCTTTCTTATCATACATGTTCATCCAATCACCTTCGAGATCCTTGGCTGATATTCCGGCCTCATCCAGTAAGGAATTAGGAATATTGGTATCGATTTTGCTCTTATATTTCGAGACAAAATTATACTTGAAATTAATACCAACATACGGAGAAAGAGAGATGTTGTCGGCAACATCGAAACGATAAACGAAATTCACAGGAACTTGAAGATTGATGTTCTGAAACTTACGTTGAGGTTGGGCCCAATATCCTTCTTCTTCGATCTTGTCACCCCAATCTTTGCTTCCAAAATTGAAATTGATATTGCCGCCAACCTCAAGGAACATGGGAAGGCTTTCCGAGAGGCCAAAACCGTGAATATAGTTGAGGCCGAAACCGTTAACACCAAATCCATCGACAGCCTCATCATGCTTTAAATTATCATTAAAGCTAAAGCTGGTGTGGTCATACGACACAGCTACGCGGTTATAGCCTTCTGCGCTGGCAACTGATACGCCGGCTACAAGAAGAGCGGCAGCAAAAAGTACCTTTTTCATAAATGTTGATAAAAAGTGGTTAGTAAATTTTGTTAAGTTATTTTGTACTAATTTTTATCAATTTTAACACCGACAAAGATAACCAATATATCCTGTTTTACCCCCCCAATATGTTAAATTATCCTAAAATCAGCTAATTTTCTCACTTTTATCTCTCGAACAGAAGTTAGGACTTAATTAAAGCTTGTTTAATAATAAATAAGATCTTCATTCAGCGCAGGCGGTTGAGAGCATCAAGCATAGATTGAAGTTCAGTACGTATCTCTTTCAGCCGCGCGACGGCAGCCGAATGTCGGCTGACACCGGTATGGTTATTGCGCAACTGTTCCTGCGCTGCATCGAGATGAAGCCCTTTGTCGCGCACAAGATAGTATACCATACGTATTTTTTCAAGATCGCCAGAGGTATACAGGCGGCGTCCCGTCGACGAACGCTTCGGTTTGATAATAGTGAAGCGCGACTCCCAGTAGCGCAACGTGGGGAGGGGCAGCCCGAGAAGTTCAGCCGCCTCACGTATGGTGTAATACTTTTTTTCAGTAGCGTCCATCATAGTCATAAACGATTATCGGAAACCAACAGCTTCAGTCCATCACATGTCCGGCATTTTCGGCCATACGGATAAGTTCGTTGTACTCCTCCGGGGTGATATCCATGAAATAATAGTTGATAGGATTCTGAGGCGTATCCTTATACCGCACTTCATAGTGGAGATGAGGGCCGGTCGACTTGCCGGTATTGCCTACGGCCCCAACTACATCGCCGCGCCCTACAGTGTCGCCGGCCTTTACACTAAACTTGCTGAGATGGGCGTAGCGCGTCACGTAGTCGTATCCGTGGTCGATCTCCACCATGTTGCCATAGCCGCTCTCCCACCCCGCCTTTACCACCCGGCCCCGGGCAGTGGCATATACCGGAGTGCCTATGTCGGAGGCAAAGTCAAGCCCTTCGTGGAATCGGCTGGTACCATAAATGGGGTCGCTTCGGTAGCCGTAGCCCGAAGCCATGCGCTTCATCGACTCGGTGCGCAAAGGTTGTATCGAGGGGATATGCTGTATGCGCTCGCTGGTGGTGGCGGCAAGGCGGCGCAGTGCGTCGAACGACTGCGACTGCATTGCAAGCTGCTCCTCTACAAGATCCATCTTGCGCGAGAGCAGCGCGATAAGCTCGGCATCGGATAGCGAGCCGAGACGCGCGTACTCAGTGCCTGTACCAAGCATGGCCTCCAGGTCGGATGCCGACATGCGCGGCGCTCCCATCATCACGCGGTAAAAATTGTCGTCGCGGGCTATGATATCGCTCATTACCTCGGCCGACGCGTCAAGACGCCGGTCAAGTATATCCATACGCTCACGAAGATCACGGTTCTGCTCGCGGAGAAGCTTTTCGCGCGGCGTTTCCCACATATAATATATAGAGGCCACAATAACCGTGCCCATTGTTGCGGCAAAAAGCACATGCCGCACTGTCCCCCACAACTGTTGCGCGCGTGTAGGATACACACGTTCGTAGCCGTCGGTGGCCGGATTATAGCGGTAATATACTTTTTTACTCATTGGACTGTGGAAGCACTGGCAGTGCAGGGTTATCTCAAAGATGTTAAACTCAAAGTTATTTTGCAAAAATAACAATTATCCACTAATTTTGCACTTTATTATGGCGAAATCTCTCCGCCATGCTCTCCACACACGTGCAAACAAACAATAAACCACCACATAAAGATGCTAACTGCCAAAGAGATACGAGAGTCTTACAAAGACTTCTTCCGTAGCAAGGGTCACACTATCGTACCCTCCGCACCTATGGTCATCAAGGATGATCCCACTCTTATGTTTACCAATGCCGGTATGAACCAGTTCAAGGACATCATCCTCGGCAACACCGCCCCCAAGCATACCCGTGTGGCCGACTCGCAGAAATGTCTGCGTGTAAGCGGCAAGCACAACGACCTCGAGGAGGTAGGTATGGATACCTACCACCACACCATGTTCGAGATGCTCGGCAACTGGTCGTTTGGCGATTATTTCAAGAAAGAGGCCATCGACTGGGCATGGGAATACCTCGTCGACGTGCTCGGTCTCGATCCCGCCAACCTCTATGCCACGGTATTCGAAGGCTCTAAGGAAGAGGGCCTCGGCCGCGATGACGAAGCCGCATCCTACTGGGAAAAACATCTTCGCGCCGACCATATCATCAACGGCAACAAGCATGACAACTTCTGGGAAATGGGCGACACCGGCCCCTGCGGCCCCTGCTCGGAGATCCACATCGATCTCCGCTCCGACGAAGAGAAGGCCGCCATCCCCGGGCGCGACCTCGTTAATCACGACCACCCCCAGGTAATCGAGATCTGGAACCTCGTGTTCATGCAGTACAACCGTAAGGCCGACGGCTCCCTCGAACCTCTGCCCGCCAAAGTAATCGACACCGGCATGGGCTTCGAGCGCCTCTGTATGGCCCTACAGGGCAAGAAGAGCAACTACGACACCGACGTGTTCACCCCGCTCATCGCCAAGATCGGCGAGCTCGCCGGAATGGAG
The DNA here is from genome assembly GCA_019420545.1 of Bacteroidales bacterium. Taxonomy (GTDB): domain Bacteria; phylum Bacteroidota; class Bacteroidia; order Bacteroidales; family Muribaculaceae; genus Muribaculum. The sequence goes on from JAHZGZ010000094.1 coordinate 10,111, forward strand.
TACGGCAAGGACGCCAAGGTCGACATAGCCATGCGCGTGATCGCCGACCACGTGCGCACCATCGCTTTCTCCATCGCCGACTCGCAGCTCCCCGGCAACGCCAAGGCCGGTTACGTAATCCGCCGCATCCTGCGCCGCGCCGTGCGCTACGCCTATACGTTCCTCGGCCAGAAGCAGGCGTTCATGTACCGCCTCGTTGACACTCTTATCGAAAGCATGGGCGAGGCATATCCAGAACTCCCCAAGCAGCGTGAGCTGATCATGCGCGTCATCAAGGAGGAGGAAGACGCCTTCCTCCGCACTCTCGAAAACGGTATCCGTCT
>JAHZGZ010000094.1:10443-16720 GCA_019420545.1 Bacteroidales bacterium
TCTGCTCGACAATGCTATCGCTCAGGCCCGGGCCAACAATTCCACGGAAATCTCTGGCAAAGAGGCATTCGTACTCTACGACACCTACGGCTTCCCTCTCGACCTTACCGAGCTTATCCTCAAGGAGAACGGCATGACCCTTGATCACGACGGCTTCGACACCGAGATGGCCGCACAGAAAGCCCGTGCACGCAACGCTGCCGCCGTTGAGACAGGCGACTGGGTGACAGTGCGCGACGGCGAGCAGGAGTTCGTAGGTTACGACACTACGGCATGTCCCACCCAGATACTCCGCTACCGCAAGGTAAAACAGAAAAATAAGGAATACTACCAGATCGTGCTCTCGGCCACGCCATTCTACGCCGAGATGGGCGGCCAGGTAGGTGACCGCGGCAAGCTCGTCAACGGCGACGAGGTGATCGAGATCTACGACACCAAGCGCGAGAACGGCATGGGCGTGCACCTGTCAAAGACCCTTCCCGCCGACCCATCCGCCACATTCGAAGCCGTCATCGACGAGGAGGCCCGTCAGGCTACATCGTGCAACCATACTGCCACCCACCTGCTCCATGAGGCACTCCGTGAAGTGCTCGGCACACATGTGGAGCAGCGCGGCTCCTACGTGTCGCCCGAAGTGCTCCGTTTCGACTTCTCCCACTTTCAGAAACTCACTCCCGAGGAGATCGAGAAGGTCGAGAAACTGGCCAACAAGGCTGTGCGCCGCGCCATTCCGCGCGACGAGCACCGCTGCGTGCCCATTGACAAGGCCCGCGAGATGGGCGCAATGGCACTCTTCGGAGAGAAATACGGTGACGAGGTACGCGTAATACGCTACGGCTCATCCATCGAGCTATGTGGCGGTACCCACGTTGAAAATACCGGCAACATCGGCATGATCAAGATTATCTCCGAGAGCAGCATTGCTGCCGGCATACGCCGTATCGAGGCCATAACCGGTGAACGTGTCGAGGACGCCATCAACACCGCCAACAATACCCTGCGCGAGATCTCGTCAATGTTCAACAATGCTCCCAACCTTCTTCAGGCACTTCACAAATCGATCGAGGAGAATGCTGAACTGCGCCGCCAGGCAGAGGAATACTTCACCGAGCGCATCAATAATCTCACCGACAAGCTCCTCGCCTCGGCCCGCGAGATCAACGGCACAAAGGTTGTCGAGCTTACCGGTCTGCGTCTGCCCGAGGTAGCCAAAGGTATCGCCTTCGCCGTACGTGCCAAGTCGCCCGAGCACACCGTATTCATCGGCGCTACGGTCGATCCCGCAGGCAAGCCGCTCCTTACCGTAATGATTACCGAGGATCTGGTAAAAGAGGGTCTTAATGCATCCACTACCGTGCGCGAGGCTGCCAAACTTATCCAGGGCGGCGGCGGCGGCCAGCCCGGATTCGCCCAGGCCGGCGGCAAGAACAAGGAAGGCATTACTTCCGCCTACGAGAAGATAAAAGAGCTCCTCGCTCTCTGACGATAACTTTGTTCTCAACAATATCGGGGCATAGTTCATTATATATGATGGGCTATGCCCTTTTAATGATATCATATATTATATGAAACTTCTACGCATTCTTCCCATAGCCATGCTTGCCGGAGTGTCGGCATTCGCTTCCGGCTGGCAACCCGATACTGTTTTCCCCGACTACGAGTCGCGTACCGTAGATCAGGGCACCGACTACGACGGGGCCGTACGCTCAACCATCGTGCGCAAGCTGTCGGAATGCCCCGGCTCACGGCGAGGAGTGCTATACGTCCACGGCTACAACGACTACTTTCTACAGGACGACATGGGCAGGAGGTTCGCCGATTCATGCTATAATTTCTATGCCGTCGACCTGCGCCGCTACGGGCGCTCGCTTCGTCCTGGCGATCCCCGATTCGACATACGCGACATGCGCGAATACTTCCCCGACATCGACTCGGCCATAGCCGATATGAAACGCCACGGAATCGACTCCATAATCCTCATGGGCCATTCTACCGGAGGACTCACCACGTCGCTCTACATGAACAGCCATCCCGACACCGCCATCCGTGCGCTTGTGCTCAACAGTCCTTTTCTCGACTGGAACCAGAGCAAAGTCCAGGAGAAAGTGCTTATTCCGGCCATGCAGTGCATCGGACGTTGGTGGCCGCGGCTTACCGCAATGCCCGGTGCAAAGTCAGAATATACCCCGACGGGCCATACACGCCTCGATGGCGGAATCTGGACAATAAATACCGACTGGAAGCCGTCGGAATGGCCGTCGATCAACGCCGGATGGATACGCGCCGTCGACCGCGCACAGGATGTCGTGCAGAACAATTCCGACATACGCGTCCCTATACTGCTGATGCACAGCGACCACACATTCCGTAAGGGCGACCGAGCATCACTGCGCGACAGCTCCGACACCGTGCTCGACGTCGCCGATATCTCACGCTATGGCCGACGCCTCGGCCCCGATGTCACCCAAGCCACTGTAAAAGGCGGCACTCACGATCTCGTACGTTCCGCTCCCGGCATCCGCGAGGCCACCTACCGCACCATCTTCTCTTGGCTCGACCGCAAAAACCTCTGATGGCCTGCTTACGTCGTCTGCGCAACAAGATGACGCGACAAAATAAATGTTAAAACACAACTTTAACGTTAAATTATTGTCGATACTCATTCTTATTCATAAATTTGTCGAATTATTAACCGATCATTGACATAAGGATGAAATTCAAACGATTTAACACATTGCTTGTAGCTACGGCATTCACTCTGTCTTTAACCGCATGTCTGGGCGATGATGAAGATGAGATTATCTTCACTACCGATCCTGTCGAGATTACTGTTCCGGAAGATGCCGTCAATCTCTCGGCCAAAGAAACGGCCAACTGCTATATCGTAAAGCCGGGCGATACAGTGGCATTCAGCACGGCCTTCAAAGGCAATTCCACAACCGAAAGCACAGGTGCGGTTGCCGGCTGCCGCTTGCTATGGACCGATGCCAACGGACTTATAAAGGATGTGAAATACGCTCCGGGACAACGTATGGCCATAGTATTTACCTCTGCTACCGAAGGGAATGCCGTCGTGGCCGCTACCGATGCCGAGGGCAACATACTCTGGAGCTGGCACCTATGGATCACCGCATTCGATCCCGAGGCAACAGCGTTTACCACTCCCGCGGCAACTTCGGGCACGACATGGACTTTCATGGACCGCAACCTCGGAGCTCTCAGCGCTACTCCCGCCGACGGATTCCGCACACACGGCATGGTGTACCAGTGGGGCCGCAAGGATCCATTCCCCGCGCCCAACGGTCCGACCGAAATGGACGAGAACTACAATTACCTCAACGGTAAAGACGGCGAAACACCGCTGTTCGATATCGAAGGGAATGCACTCCCCACCCTCCTCTCGATGGCACAGTTCCACGGCACAGTCGCCAAGTCGATCGCCAATCCCACGACATTCTACGCCATGACCTACAATCATACGGGCGAACTGGATGAATACGGTGACGAGATCGTTCTCAATGACCCCATAACTGGCGATTGGACCGACCCCAGCGACGACGATCTGTGGGGCGGCGAGTCGGGCAAAAAGTCTATCTACGACCCGTGTCCTCCCGGATGGAAGGTGCCCGTAAGCGACGCGTCAGGTACAACTCCTTACGACTGGATGAAGTATGCCTCAATGACATGGGATGCGACCAACATGGGCGCCATGCAGGACGGCCAGTGGTTCCCCGCATGCGGCACACGCGCGTATGCCTCGGGAGGATGTGACTTCCAAACGGCAAATCCTTACGGCGGGATGTGGTTCGGCACCAAGGGCAAAGCGGCTTCCGATCTTACCGCATACCCCACCCTCTACGGTCAGTATATGTTCATAATCAACGGAAAGCGCACATTCAAAGCAAACAAGGATAAGCGTTCGCAGGGTATGTCGGTACGCGCTGTCCGCGACATATAACCATCACAACTCCAACAAATCTCGAGCCTATAAATCATAATCGCCGTGTCGGTCTCGAAATCCGACACGGCGATTACGTTTATAACGAAAAAGAATTACCGTATTACTTTGCCATGACCTTACGGCTACGGTCGGCACGCTTCTCGATGTAAATCCCGGTCGACGGCTTGCCGTCCAGCCTTACACCCTGAAGATTGAAATATTCTGCCTGAGCATCATCTGCGGCTATCTCATCGATCCCCGACAAGCCGCTATCCGGAACCCTTACGCGGAAATGTTCGCCGGTTGATGTCCAGTCGCCGTCGAAATAATCGCGTTCACCGTACCAAAGACCCCATTTACGGAACTCGATAAGGCCGTTTTCAAGCGTACCGAATTCAACGCCGGCAGCTTTGATATCTGCCATATTCCAGCCACTGTCGAGCAGATTGGCAACGGTCGACGTCACGCGCCCTTCACCGTAGCCGAAATCAGTGCCTATAGGCGAATTTTCGATATATACCTGTGCAGGATCCTCGGCATGTATGTAGATGTAATGGTTATGCCCCTTATGGCCGATCGAAGTACAGTAAGGATGGCCGGCGTATGGATTGACCAGGCGATAGAAGCCGGCTACTGATTTGTGCTTCTGTATCTCCACATTCAGTTCCAGTTCGGGGATCTCCTCATAATATCCGGCGACAAACGATTCATTGTACCATGTCATACCGAGCGATTCCCATTGCCCTTCCTCATCGTCGGCACCATAGATATACGCCGTCTTGCTTGCGCGAGGTGCGCCCGAAGCGTCCAGAGTCGCAATAACGAGCGTATGCACACCTCTCGACTGCGGCTGTGCCACAATCTCGCGACCTTCGGCAACCTGCCCCTCTGCAGCCACTTTTGCAAGGTATGCGTCATCGACAGTCTCTACAATCCCCTTGGTAAGCAGATATCTGACTGATGCGACATCGGCGCCAAGTGTCAGCGACACAGGCACACGGTTGTCGGAACCGCAGTAGCCATACGAAATATACAGAGCATAATCGTCAGTCACGGTACCGGCTCCTGGAAGATAGATTTTAAATAGGCCGCTGGTGGTAGTATTGATCCACCCCTGGTCATCGCTCATTATATCAACGGTAGCTACCGACCGGTCAGGAAAGCTTATGCAGCCGTCGGACAGCGTACCATACTTGTACGCCGTCGAACTGTCCCACCCTGTCTCGGCACACATCTGCGAGAAGAAAAACATCTCATAATCGGGATATGGCTCGAAATCCTCGATCCACACCTTGTCGGGATTCTCGGCGTGGACTATCATATATGTATTGTCCGGACCCTCAAGGTATTCCGCAATGGGCGAATACTGATGATAAGGGATAAAACGCTGGCCCGGTTCGATGGTCGGATCAAGCGCCGGCATAAGATCCTCGTAATATACTCCCTGACCTATCGGAGTCCATTCATCGGCAGAAACAAGTGCGGTCCCTGCAACAGCTACTGTAAATAATGCAAGTAAATTTTTCCTCATATTACAATTTTTAATGTGACAGATTAGAATTTTCACCACAAATATAGCGACAATCCTCTAAAATGCGAAAATATTTCCCAGATTTCTTTGATTGAAAAGTCGAGATAAGTCAAATGAGCTAATTATGCTTGTTATCAATGCAATAGTAATTATCAATATTGCGGTAATTTTCCTGTTTTTGACACGATTTTCTCAAAAAGTACACCTTTTGTACCCTTGATTATGGACTGTAGTCAGAGAGTAAATGTTAAGGTCTGTAAACGGCGATTTTCAGATTATTATACCTCGGATTATCTTTGCGCAAAATTATAATTGTATGGCAAAAATAGAAAATCGCAAGAAGCAGAATCCCAAGCTCCGGCAATCGGAACTGAGCGACGGACGTGCCAGCCTCTATCTTGAATATTATCTCGGCAGAAGTGAAACGCCTGTCCTTGACGAGGACGGCAATCAGGTGTTTTACACCGAGGGAGCGATGGCGGGTAAACCGAAATATCAAATCAAACACTCCCGCAAGAAAGAGAACCTCAATCTGTATATCTGGCTTCATCCCCGCAACCAGCAGGAACGTATGCAGAACAGGAATACTCTTGCCCTTGCAGAAAAAATACGTTTTGAACGCGAGCAATCTTTTTTGGAGGACAGGGAGGGCTATCGTCTCCGAAAAGACATGGACGAGGATTTCCTTGAATTCTGCAACGAGTTCATCAAATCTCCGACTCTCACCAAATACACCCGCATAACGCTCGGGCACGGACTCCAAAAGTTCAAGAACTTTCTTGCCGATACACCGAGATATTCTCTCT
>JAHZGZ010000094.1:16730-21685 GCA_019420545.1 Bacteroidales bacterium
CTGACAGTCGACATGGTAGCTGCCTATGTTGAGTATCTGAAAGAGAACGGAACAGGCGACGGTCCGAAAATATATTTCCGAATGTTCAAGCGTATGGTTACTGCGGCTGTTGACAAAGACCTAATCAAGAAAAATCCGTGCCGTGGTTTCGTGTTGAAGAACGACAACATGACGCTGCAAAAGGAGATTCTTCTGCCGGAGGAAATACAGCAGCTTGTTGCGACACATTTTGAAGGCGAGAGGCCGGAAATTCACCGTGCGTTCATCTTCGGTTTATACACCGGGGTGCGTTGGTGCGATACAAGCCAGTTGACTTACCGCAATGTGGATTACTCAACCCAGACATTGCGGTTCCAACAGCAAAAGACAAAAGACCACAGTAGCCGGAGCTGGGTAATAGTTCCGTTGAACGGCACCCTTATCCGTCTGATCGGCGAGCCGGACAACAACAACTTTGATGAACGGACATTCAAACTCCCGCATTACAACATCTGCAATCTCTATCTGCGTAAATGGGTAAAAGCGGCAGGCATTAAGAAGAAAATCACTTGGCATTGCGCCCGGCACAGCTTTGCGGTCAACGTTCTTACCAAGGGAGCGAATATAAAAACGGTGTCGAGCCTTCTGGGACACACCTCCATAAAGATGACAGAGCGATATCTCCATGTCGTTGACAGTCTGAAACAGGACGCAATCAACTCCCTCGGTGAAATCAACTATACACCGATATAAGATGGCACCCATTATACCGAAGCCGATAAGTCCGATGTGATTTGTCGGCTTTTTTCTTTTCGCCGCCAATCATAATGAAAACAAAAAGGGGAAAATCGGAGTGTGAAATCGGCAACGGGGATTACGACTTTGGAGTAAGACCCACCAACATACTGCAAGGGTTTTGAGCTGCAAAATCAATTTCATGCAGCTCAAAACATAACTTGCAGAATCCCGACGGATTCCGTCCCGACCTACAGAATCAGAAGGCTTGATAGCACCAAATTACAATAGGCTCCATATATGAAAGGCAACTGTAATCGGGATAGCCGACTGTTTCAATTACTTGGAACATCAATATTGGCAAAATCAGACTTCTTGCAATGAGGACGAATAAGATTTGGCTCAAGATAGTTGATATAACAATAGGCTATACATAATGCTTTCGAGATAATAATTCGGTTAATGCACATTACTACAGATAGTTGCTTATTGAAGTCTTGATTGCAAAGATGCTGTTAGTACGTATTGACGTATGAACGTACTAACGTATTGATGTATGAACGTACTGACGTATGAACGTACTGACGTATGAACGTACTGACGTATGAATATCTGAACGTATGGATGTACATATATATGAACAGATGACTGAATGAACTTATGAGCATATGGATGTCAAGCCCTATGGATGAATGACAGGAAAGATTGCCGTTTGAATGTATCACCTATTTGTCATTCAGATGACCGACTGACTTGCCATCTGACCGATTGTTATACAGGTACCTTAGAATGAAAACGGTCGGATTATGGCTGTTTAACGCACATCCGACCGAAATTTCGGTCGGATGCGATAAAAACGGTCGGATTATGGCTGTTTTCGGTCGGATGGACTTGAAAGCAACCATCTAAGCCCGATACGTTCAATCGTCCCTTCTTCATTCATTTCAACAAGAAGCCTTCCCAAATATCGGAGCTGTTGCTCCTGTGACTTATTAGATGGCAACAAGTCCTTAAGGTAATCATATATGATCTCTCGGCGAGCGCCATCTTTTCCTGCATTCTGCAATAATTGAAGAACCATCTGTTTTAATCTGGCCTTGTCTAAACCTTTTGCTTTCGTATATTGCGGGAGCTGTCTGGAGGCTTTGGCTACACCAAGGGATATGATGTAGTTCGGAGCCTCTCCCTCAATCAGACCGCGCTTAAGGAGGTCTTGTGCTATCTCATCGTCAATCCGATGTCCTTTCTGAATGGCATCGAGAGAAATGCAGTCGTGCAGGGTCAGAGTGTCATTATCCTTGAGCAGTTTGGTGTATCGCTCATTTATGGCATTGCCATAGATGCGGACAGCAACTTCTTTCTTCTCATTGTCAATCTCATAGTCCGGCATCGGGAATCTACGCTCCATCTGTTCGGTAAACATCTTCTTGATTCCCCGGCTTACCGTGTCAATCATGTTGAAATGCACCATAGCCTTGCATAGACAGGCGTTGCGGAAGAATCGCTGCGGACCATTGGTGGCAAGTGCATTTTCCAATGTGCCGGGGATGAAGGAACCTCCGTTGGCATAATAAAGAAATCCCGGATTCTCGACAAAGTTTATGCGCTGACGCAGAGTGTAATCCTGGTGGGCTATGCAGTTATGAAGTGCCTCGCGGATAGTGTAGTCATCATACTGTTTCATCGTGTCTGGGAACAACGTGCCACCCGGCATCTCACGCAAGGTCAGATTATGTATCTTGGCAAGAATCTCATCCACCGTCAGGATAAACGGCACAGAGAAATGTTCATAATCTACGACATCCTGTTTCTCGTCGCGTAGAGTCCATGTTACTTCCGCGACTGCCGGACGCAGCTTACTGTCCGAGAACATTTTGCCAAGCAATATTATGGCTGCACGGGTAAGTTTGCCATTGACCATCAACTCGCACTTGCTCAGGAATTCTTCCGTCGACCAGCGGTTGACCTCCTCAGCCGGAATACGGCTATGCACCTTCTTGAACATCTTTCGAGCCTTAGCGATAGCCACCTCGTCAAGGTCATCAATCGTTGCATCGGGCACTATTTCCGCAGACCAGTCAGGAGCCGGCGTCTGCCGACGAATTTCATCTTGCTTGGACTGATTAAGCGGTTTTAGGCTTTCTCCGTCACGACCGTATGCGATTCCTTTCCACTTCATAACGATATTTCGTGGAGAGGCCGGAATCTTGAACATCAGTATTCGCTTCCCATCTACTTCAATCGGGATAATCTCACGGAAAGTCTGACCGTCGGTAGTATGTTGAGAAAAGTCATGCTTTAGGTTATTGAGAGCCCCTTCACCGTTTTTATATGACGTGCCGACAATCTCATGCTTTTTCTCATCATAGCCAAAAATCAGCCACGCGAAATCAAGTCCGCGAAGATTCGCCTCATTGCTCAACGCCGAGAAATACTTGCCCAAGTCATCAAAGTCGAAGTTGTTCTCCGCCTTCTTGAACTCAATTACTTCCGATTCCTTATGCGAAATTATGGACTGAAATAATTGGGTATAATTTCTGGTTGTATCCATACGAATATAATCAAGGTAGTTTCTGTAACAATTTGATTCTTTCATACTCAATTAGATTCTCAGAATATGCAAGATTGTGAGTCTTTATATATTCCAATATGTCATCTTGAATAATATCTTTTGGCAAACTCTTTGATATTTTCCTTACTGCGGAGATTGGGATTCCATATTCAACTAATATGGATAAATTGTCCGGAATAAAGGCATTCTCAATAAGATTTGCGATTCCAGTATAATCGCCTGGCACAAGACCTTTTCTCTCACATACAAATCTTTGCAACTCACTGATTACACTCAGCCATTTAGGAACTTTGTATTGCATCCAATGTCTTATTATTTGGAAAACATTCTGAATGGCCGCATCGTATATTTCGTTCTTCGGTTTGTTTTCATAGCCATTTTGCTTACTTAGAAAATCAAACTCAGTTTTTATTAAATAAGCTTCATCGTGGTGATGCAAGTATGAATTTGTAAACATTACCAATCGCGCTTTAGTCATCGGTCTTATTGATTCACCCTTAATTATGAGATGATCCCATGCTAAGTAAAGAACTTTTTGCAATTGATGATAAGTGGGGAATTTATTTAAACTCCAAAAATATCGATCATATTTAAGCGGAATCTCAGACATCAAGATGTCAATTATTTCTTTTTGCCCTCTTACACTTACGCCATTCTTTCGTATTATTTCCAACTCATCCTCAGGTATGGATATTATATCTTGATACTGTTTGCTTTCCTTTTGACGGACATGATCTTTATTAAGATTAACCAGCACCTCATCTTTTATGGGGGTCTGATCAAAGATTGGGAAATCTATTGTGATTTCTGTTTTTTTGGGTATAGGATAGAAATTATACACTTTCCCAATATAATGTTCCATTAAACGTCCTGCACGCCCCTTAATATTTGAATAATCAAAATAGTCAATGTCACCAGGTCCTTTTTTATTGTCAAAGTAAATAACATTCTTTGCACTGGTATTTACACCCTCAATTATTGTGGATGTACAAAAAAGGAATCTTAATTTATTTTGATTGAAATATTCAATAATACTAGTGGTAATATGCTTTTGTAGAGCTCCATCATGAATACCAATACCATATTCAAGAGCCTTTACAAGCATCCATTGGCTATAGATATTTTCCTTGATCCACTGCAATAAAGGTAAATCTTGATGTGATGCTTCAATGTACTTACTGCAATAGTCTGTAAATCTTTTTGCAACTAGCCTAACACGAGAAGGAGATGAACAATATATTATGGTTTGTTCAGAAGAATGCTTTAATAAAAGTTCAAATAATAGATTCTCTGTAAAAGTTTGCTTCTTTCCTCGAGTCCCTATTCTACCTGGGTGATCTTTATATATATCAATAATATCGGTATCAACTAAAGAACTTTCACTGTAATAAAATTCTGCGTCATAAAAACTTAGAAATCCCTTACTCACCTCGCTTATATTGGGGCCTAACAAGTAAAATTGAGGTTTAAACTTCCAATAAAGTTTATAAAATGCATTATTCAATGAAGAGGATCTTTCGTCATCACGTGCTCCAGATAGTTTGTAAAACTCATCTATTATCAGGAAATCAACTTTAACAGGAAAGTCATATTCATTAACACGCTCAGCAGTAAACAAATAGATGTTCCGCTTTTCAATAGATGACGTTTGAGATGTCCGGACTATAAG
>JAHZGZ010000094.1:21695-23687 GCA_019420545.1 Bacteroidales bacterium
ATAGTCCTTTGTATATTTCTTTAATTTTCTACGTGTTTCGTCTAAAAGAGCCAATGTTGGTTGTATAATTACAATATTCGCCCAATTTAAGCTTGCGACAATCTCTTCAATAATAATGCTTTTGCCAAAACTGGTAGGAGCACTGGCAACAACATTTCTTCCTGAAAAAATTAAATTAATCAAGTCTTTTTGATCTTCATGATGTGTTATCCCGTCAAGGAATAAAGAATCATGATTATATCGACGAATGGATTCAAGAGTCCCATCTAATTCAAGATGTTCTTTATTCAAATAAGGATAGAATCCTAACGCCTCAATCATACTGGCCCAAGCGTCCTTTGTCCCTTCATGAATTTTTCTCCAATTATTAAGGACATTTATGCATAGCGTACGGGAATATGATGAAGTATTATTGTTGTTAGCCGAACAAGCCGCTAACATTTCAAAAGATAAGTCAAAGCTAATGCTTAAACTCTCATTTAGTATCGTTATATAATCGTTTATTTCACGCATTTTGCTGATTCCAAACCTTATGGTGCAACAATTTTACTATATCTTTTTTTGAAGGTATAGGGAGTAGTATTAATATAATATTGAGATTAGTTCTGATAGGTTCTCCTTTCTCAACGACTATTCGCTTGATTTCTTCCTTGAATATTGCTTCAAGTTCTCTCACCTCAGCATTATATGCATCTACAAATCCATCATGACCAATGTCAGTAAATGTAATAAATAGCTCGGATTCATAAGTACATATAACAGGGATGGTAACTGATGATAGTAGGTTCTCTAAAGATTCTTTACCTTCACACACTTTTTGAATTCTCGTAATCCATGAGTTTTTTATGTCCAAATACTCCTTATACGAATCAATAGTATTCTTATCACAATATTCCTCTATTGGCAGAAATGCGTCTTTTTTCTTGCTTACTAGAGCGAACTCACGAGTCAAGAAATCCCTATAGAAGTGTTCTTTGATATCCTTGGCGAGATCTTTAACTCCAGCTACACCACTTTTCCCTGCTTTTCTATAATATAGCTTTGATTCGCCAAGGAAGAGTGAATCTTTACTCAAATCAGACGGATCTTTGCCAATATGGATAGCATCGAACCCATGTACTGTAAACCCATCCGTATCTTTAAAAAAGATTTTAGATAATAACGGAACCGTTTCAAAATAATCTCGTAAATATACATGTAATAATAGCTCTCCAAATTCTCCTTTCTTCATAATTTGTTCTTCATAATTTCTAACTTCATCCGTCTTCTCGGAATCGTCAATTTGAAGAACCGAATCATCATCAAGATATAATTTCTTAGCATCAGAGAATCCCTTGATTTTATATAATGAAGTTGCGGCTTCCCTTAAAACTCTACGGTTATAACGATGCTCTTGTATACCTTGATGAAAACCATAGGCGAAATCTACCAAAGCGTCCAACAATATATCTGATAATGGATTTAACATACATACTCCAAAATCAAATTTTATGCAATATGCCCTCAGAGATGCACTGTTAATTCTTTCATCAAGAACAGTATTTAATTCAAAGCTCATATTACGTTAAACTTTATTTATATGATTCAATGAATGAAGAATGATGCTATTATAGATAAAATCATATTATTCTCTCTTAGAACGCGAAGAACTTGTCTTGCATTCGGTTTTTGAGGTTGAACTTTTTGGTGGAGTCGAGGGCACGCTCTATGCAGATGAACTTGGTGTCAGTGTTCTGCATAAAGTAGTCAACGGTGGAATCAGCCAATGTGTTGTCTACGCAGATATAGGCCTCTTTTATGCCGTCAGAAGCAAGATACACGGTATTCTCCGTAAATGTTGGCTGGTGTTCAAGTTTGTATGTGAGCATGAAACCACGAGAAATAAGTATTTCCGTGATGAGCTGCTGATCATCGAAGCCCATAGAAAGTTGCTGCTCTTTTTCTGCAACGTACTTGTGGAAAAGTGCAAGATTCTCTTCTTCTGACTTTTCA
>JAHZGZ010000095.1 GCA_019420545.1 Bacteroidales bacterium
CATCGGTGCGATGGGGATATACGGCAATGATACGTATTATCCTCAGAACGAGAGGGCACTGTCGGTGTTCCGTTCCGGAAAATGGTGGGGACAGGCCGAGCTTGACTTTACCCGCTACTGGGGCCTGTCGAAGCATTTCTATATGGGCCTTACATCGACTACGATAGCTTCCACCCAGAAGTCGTTTGATACATATGCGGCTACAGAGGTGATGTTGCCGTCGTTCCGTCCCACTCCGTCGACCTACGGATATTTCAACACCCGTTTCCGGGCACGCCAGTTTACTACACTCGGTGTGGTGCCGGTGTGGAATCCCGTAGGAATGTTGCAGATACGTGCCGAACTGTACTGCTTCATGCCGTGGCAAGAGGTGCGTCCCTCGCTGTCGCAGGTCGGAGGGGCACCCGTCATCGGCGTTGAATATGGCGAATGGTTCCGCAATCCTCGGTTTATGGGTGAGTTGAAGGCCATGTATTCTCTGCCTTTCGCCCAGCTCTCGGCCTATGCCAACTACAGCGATTCTCCCGGCAACCGCTGGAACTTCGGCCTGTCGTTCGGCCTCTTCTTCCTTGCTCCGCAGTTCATGCGCTGATTATCATGCAACCAAATTCCTGATATGACTGTACTCTTCTCCTCAAAGCTCCGTAGCTTATATGCCCTTGTGGCGCTGATGTCTCCGCTGCCTGCACTTGCGGTGGAGATTTTCGATATGCCTGAACGCAGGTATTATGCTGCGGATGATACGGTTGTGGCGGTTCCGGAGGCTGTGTCGACGTTTGTGGTGGAGATGCGTGCCGCTCTGCCGGATATGAAAGAGGGGAGAGGCCCTTCGGCCGACTGCTGGGGAATGGCTGACGCCTCAGGCCAATGGGCTCTGTTGCATGGATTCAATTCCGATTATGGCTCGGAACTTGACCGGCGCGGGCTGCGCCTCATCTATGGCGTCACCGACGCATCGGGCCGACGTGCGGCCACCGATTCGGTCGATATATACAGTGGCGTCGATGCGATGCGCGGATTCAATACCATGTCAATGGAATGGCGCCGCAACGGCGCTGCCTCCGGTGCCGACGACTGCCGGCTGAATATTTATGTAGGAAACGACGAGCCGCGGCTTGCCATGTCGGTAGCGGCGCCGATGGTTGCAGGGCCTGTAAGCGTTATCGGCTTCGGGCGCCGTGAGGTGCAGACCTTGATGACCGAGTGGAGCGTCAACGCCCGGGAAGCACTGTTTACGGGATGGACCCGCGATGCGCTTGACTCGCGCTTGGCTTCTTCCGTCGATCCTTTGGAAGGTTTCTGGAGTTACTTCGACCGGCGTACCGATGATGACCGTGCACGTCTCGGTGGAAAGTACAGGCTTGCTGTGGTAGGCGCGGGCGCTCCGGGATGCTATGACATATTGTATGTCGACGGCGCTGTTACGGGTGCCGACGTATGGCGCGCGATGATGCTCAAGGGACGTCTTACCCCCGCGCGTTTCGAGCATATGTGGCGTCTCGACTGGTACGACGCCATGGGTATTCAGCTCGACGATGACGAGGCCTACGCCACATTTTCTCCTGTGGAAGGGGTGCTCACGCTTGAGTTTCCGATCTACCGCTCCCGCCTACGCTTTGCCAAAGACTGATGGCCGGGAAGGGCGATGCTGTAGGCTGCCTGTTTTATAGCGATCATATAAGGTAGGGACGCGGCGTGCCGCGTTACATCGTGATAATCACACCGTTATGGCGTGCTTGGATGTAACGCGGCACGCCGCGTCCCTACAATTTAGCAACACCCTCGTAGGGGGTGTGCCGTGTTATTTTGCCTGCGAGAGGAGGAAGCGCTTGAAGGCGGGGAACTGCTTGGAAAGGCGTACGGTCGACTTTTCGCCGCGCATGAATGCGGCGAGGCGCGCGGGTATCTGCACGTTGGCACCGATGGCTTCCTCTACCGTATCCTTGAATTTCGCCGGATGTGCCGTCTCGAGGAAGACACCTTTCTCGCCCGGCTGCAGCTGTTCGCCGAGCGCCCGGCATGCCGTGGCGCCGTGCGGGTCGAGTATGTATCCGGTTGCGGCATACACGTCGCGCATGGTCTCGCGTATCTCTTCGTCGGTGTAGGAGCATCCCGATATGTCGGCCTTGATGGCTGCATGGCTGTTGCCGTAGAGGTCGAGGATGCGGGCGAAGTTGGAGGGGGCGCCTACATCCATCGCGTTGGCGATAGTGGGGATCGAGGGGCCGGGATTGTATTCGCCGGTGGCGAGGTAGCGCATGAACACGTCGTTGCGGTTGTTGGCGGCGATGAAGCGTTTGATGGGCAGCCCCATGCGCTTGGCGATAAGCGCGCTGCATATGTTGCCGAAGTTTCCGCTGGGCACAGCCACTACTATCTGCTCAGGATCGGCTCCCTCCTGAATCATGCGTGCATAGGCATGGTAGTAGTAGAACATCTGAGGGAGGAAACGGGCCACGTTTATCGAGTTGGCCGACGTGAGATGCATGGCAGCGTTGAGTTCCTCGTCGATGAACGCAGCCTTGACCAGCACCTGGCAGTCGTCGAATGTGCCGTCGACCTCGATGGCGGTAATGTTGGCGCCGAGGGTGGTAAACTGCGCCTCCTGTATACGGCTTACCTTACCGTGGGGATAAAGTACGAATACCCTTACGCCCGGCACATTGAGAAATCCGTTGGCTACGGCGCTTCCGGTATCGCCAGAAGTGGCGACCAGTACGTTGACGTCGCCTTTGACGTTCTCCAGCCGGTGGAAATGGGAGAGCATGTGGGCCATGAACCGTGCGCCCACATCCTTGAACGCAAGCGTAGGGCCGTGGAACAGTTCGAGCACATACCGATTGTCGTCGACCTTGCGCAGAGGTATGTCGAAGCTCAGGGTATCGGAAACTATGTTGCGCAGTTCTTCCGAATCGATATCGTCGCCGAACAGTGTATTGGCGACTACGTAGGCTATCTCATGAAGGGTCATCTCGCCGATATGACGGAAAAAGGCCTTGGGGATGGCCGGGATGCGCTCGGGCATATACAGTCCGCGGTCGGGAGCCAGGCCGTGCACGATGGCCTCGTGCAGTGTCACGTCGGGAGATGAATGGTTGGTGCTATAGTACTTCATGGCGCTATGGCATTTTTAAAAATTCGTTGATAAAATCGGTGCTTTCCATCAGGCCGTACGCGCCCTTGGCGGTGGCACGTTCCGAATATCTGTCCACGCTGTCGGGCTCCATGCCCGGACGGCAGATGACAAAAGGCACCGGTGATGAGGTATGTGTGCGCAGACGGCACGGGGTGGGGTGGTCGGGGAGCACGGCTATCGCCAGAGGCTCGCCGAGCGAAGCTGCAGCCTCCATTATCGGGGCCACTATGCGGCGGTCGAGATACTCTATGGTGCGCTTCTTCAGCTCTACGTCCCCTTCATGGCCGGCTTCGTCGCTTGCCTCGACATGGAGGAACACGAAGTCGGCTCCGGAGCGCAACGCCTCGATGGCAGCCTCGGCCTTCCCCTCGTAGTTGGTGTCGGCCAGCCCTGTAGCGCCTTTCACGTGTATCGGGCGCAGCCCGGCATATACGCCGATGCCGAATATGAGGTCGACAGCCGAAATGACGACTCCGTTGCGTATGCCGAAACGCTTACCCATAGGCTCCATCGACGGCCGGTAGCCGGGTGACCATGGCCAGATACTGTTGGCCATATCCTTTCCTGCGGCAGCGCGGGCGAGGTTTACAGGATGCTCTGACAGTATCTTCTGCGAGCGTATGATAAGGTCGTTGATGAGCCTGGCCGTGTCGGCGGCATCGGGATGCTGCGCCCCGACCATTACCGAGCGCCACGGCGAGCCGGGCACATCGTGGGGAGGCGTGCAGTCGATGCGTTTGTCGGCATCGCGTATCAGCAGCAGGTGGCGGTATGACACGCCTGGGTAAAACTTCACCCGGTCGCTTCCGAGCCCTTCGTCGAGAGCCTTGATCAGCTCTGTGGCCTCCTCGGTGGAGATATGTCCCGCCGAGTGGTTCTTTATCTTGTCGCCGGAAAGGCACACGAGGTTGCATCGCATCGCCATCCACCCTTGTGGCACGTCGACGCCCATGCTGGCCGCCTCAAGCACGCCGCGCCCCTCGAAAGAGCTGCGCACGTCGTAGCCCAGCACGCCCATGTTGGCGATCTCGCTGCCGGGGTGGAATCCGGGCGGGACGGTGGCAAGCATCCCCGAACGTCCCATCCGGGCGAGGCTGTCCATGGCAGGCGTGTCGGCCGCCTCCAGAGGGGTGAGGCCTCCGAGGCTTTCAATCGGTTCGTCGGCCATTCCGTCGCCAAGTATTATTATATGCTTCATTTTCTTACAGAATAGATATGTGTCGGTAAAATCAACGTATGTT
>JAHZGZ010000096.1:0-2267 GCA_019420545.1 Bacteroidales bacterium
CAAGCCTCCTGATTGTTGATAAACATCGCCTTCACCACAAGCAGATAGTAGTAGAGCGAGATGATGGTGTTGATCAACGCGATGAGCACCAGCACATAGAGCGCGGGAGTACCCGGCTCGGTGGCCGAAGCGAAGATGAAGAACTTGCTGAAGAATCCGGCGAAGGGAGGGATACCTGCCAGTGAGAACATGGCGAGCATCATGGTAAACGCCAGCTTGGGGTTGGTCGAATACAGGTTGTTGTAACTGTCCATGTCGACCTTGCCTGTCTTGTTCTCGACAGCCTGGATCACACCGAAGGCGGCGAGGTTGCTGAAGATGTACACGAGGATGTAGTACATCATGGAGCCGAGGCCCTGGGTGGTGGCGGCCATCACACCGAGCATGATGTAGCCGGCCTGCGAGATCGACGAGAAGGCGAGGAAGCGCTTCAGGTTCTTCTGGCGCAGGGCGAAGAGGTTACCTACGGTGATGGTGAGGATGATCAGTGCGTAGAGCATCCACTCCCAGGCGTTGCTATAGAACGGACCGAACACCTGCACCATGATCACGAAGAACGAGAATGCGGCAGCACCCTTCGAGATTACCGACAGATAGGAGGTGACGGTAGTCGGGGCACCCTGGTAAACGTCGGCGGTCCAGAGATGGAACGGAACGAGCGAAAGCTTGAAGCCCATGCCGGCGATCACGAACGCTACGGCGAGGAGAAGCATAAGGCTGTTCGACGGGTTGATCGCGGCGGCGATGTCGGCGAAATAGAGAGTGCCGCTCAGAGCGTACACAAACGACAGGCCCATCATGAAGATCGCCGACGAGAACACTGCGGTGAGCAGGTACTTGATGGCGGCCTCATGGCTCTCGTAGCGCTGCTTGTCGAAAGCGACAAGGGCGGCCAGAGGAAGCGAGGCAGTCTCCAGACCGATGATGAAAAGCAGGAAGTGACGTGCCGAAATCATCAGGTACATGCCGAAGAGGGTGATCAGAAGCAGTTCGTAGAACTCGCCGCGGCGCACTTTCATGAACTCGCTGTCGGCCCACTGCATGGCCTGAATAAGCACGATGAGCGCGCCTACGTTAAGGATGTTCTTGATAGCGGTCATCACCGGCGAGGTAGCATACATGCCGCCGAAAGCGGTGGCGGCGGTGCTGTCCCACGGATAGACGAATCCGCCGAGGGTGACGAGCGCGAACAGGCACACGGTAAACATCGACAGTCCGCGCGGTGCCTGACGCGAGCTGAATGTGTCGAAAAGGAAGACCAATAAGATCAGGACAAGTAATCCTATCTCTTGGTGCATGACCAGAAACTGTGAATAATCCATATCTTATCAGCTTACTTTGTGAGTACTTCGATAATGGGGAGGAACGAATTGTGGATCAGGTTGCTGATCCAGTTGGGGAAGCAACCGATACCGGCCACACACACGATAAGTGTGATTGCCGAGAGGCGTTCCCACCATGTGGCATCGGTGAGGCTCAGATGGTGCTCGTCCTGTACCGGGCCGAAGAGCAGTTTGCCGACAACGCGCAGGATGTAGACCGCGGTGATCACGATCGAGCAGCAGGCGGCGACGGTAAACGCACGGTGGAACAGATCGGTGTGCTCCCACGAACCTACGAAGATGGTCATCTCGGCCACGAAGCCCGACAGACCCGGCAGACCCAGCGACGCCATACCCGCTATCACGTAGCATACGGCCAGGAACGGCATTATCTTCATAAGACCACCCATCAGACGGATGTCGCGGGTGTGGGTGCGGCCGTAGATCATACCGATAAGGGCGAAGAAGAGGGCCGTCATCAGACCGTGCGAGAGCATCTGGAGCACCGCACCGGTCATGGCCGTGGTGTTGAGCATGAGGATGGCGAAGAGCACCATGCCGCAGTGGCTTACCGAAGAGTAGGCGTTGATGTACTTGAGGTCGGTCTGCACGCATGCACTGAAGGCACCGTACACAACCGAGATACCGGTCAGGATAAGGAAGATCCATGCAAGCTCATTGGCAGCCTGGGGCATCAGATAGATGGCCACACGGAAGCAGCCGTAGCCTCCGAGCTTCATGAGCACGCCGGCATGGAGCATCGATACCGCGGTAGGCGCCGAGGCATGACCGTCGGGGCTCCATGTATGGAACGGGAACATGGCGCCGAGCACGCCGAAGCCCACGAAAGTAATCGGGAAGAGGAATGTCTGCCAGCCGTGGGGAATTGCGCCGTTGGCCGAGATCTCCAGAAGATTCATGGTGAGCTGTCCGCCCTCGGGAGCC
>JAHZGZ010000096.1:2277-4022 GCA_019420545.1 Bacteroidales bacterium
AGCAGCAGGAATGCCGAGCCGCCCATAAGCATGAGGGTAAGCTTCATGGCGCTGTACTCCTTGCGTCCCGTGCCCCAGAGGCCGATGAGAAGGTACATCGGGATAAGGGCCACCTCATAGAACATGAACATGGTGAAGAGGTCGATCGAGATGAAGAAGCCGAACACGCCGGTCGACAGCAGTATGAGCCAGAGGAAGAAATCCTTGGGCAGCGGATCGATCTTCCACGAGGCGAACGTTCCGGCAAACACGATGATCGACGACAGGAGGATCATCGCTACCGATATGCCGTCGACACCGAGAGCGAGGTGGATGTTGAGCGGCTCAAACCACATCCACGACCCGGTGTAGAGCATCGGGGCGTCGGCGCCGAGCTGGCGCAGGTGGAGGAAGTCGAGGAGCAGATATACCGAAAGGGCCACGAGCGCCGTGGAGCCGATGACGGCCACCGTGCGCACCTGCTTGATGTCCCGGCAAAGGAACAGCAGCCCGAGCATCACCAACGGGATGACTACGAAATATATCAGAATATTTGAGAATATCATAATTACTATATTTTTTCAGAGTGTTTTCGCATCAGTGATTACAGCAGGCAGATCCAGGCTATCGTGCCGAGAGCGAGGGCACCGACAAGATATACCCATACGTAGAACTGTACATTGCCCGACTGGAGGCCGCGTATCCGGAGCGAGGTCCACTGGGTGACCTTGGCGAAGCCGTCCATCGTACCGTCGATGATATGGCGGTCAAACCATGCTATGGGACGGCACACACCCTGGAAGATTACCTTGTGGGTGATCCACATATAGAGTTCGTCCCAGTAGAAACGGTGGTAGGCTGCCGTCCACAGTCCGTGGAAGGTGTCGGCAAGCTTGTCGGGAACGGGATTCTCCTTGATATACATCTTGGTTGCGAGCAGTATGGCGGCAACAGCCACGCAGATGCTGGTGATGGCCACCCATCCTACGATGTGGATGTCGTAGTTGGCACCGTTCCAGGTAACGAAATGTCCGAACGGTATGAAACCGGCCACGCAGCTTACTGCGGCAAGGAAAATCAGAGGTATGCTCATCACAGCAGGCGAGTCGTGAGGAGTGTGATGCGAGCAGTCATGATCCTTCCACCAGAAAATCAGATAGTAGAGGCGGAACATGTAGAAGGCGGTCATCCCGGCCACGATGGTGAGCCATGTGCCCCAGAACCAGTGGTTCTCGAATGCGGCGGCAAGAATCTCGTCCTTCGAGAAGAATCCGGCGAACGGAGGTATGCCCGCGATGGCCAGACAGCCGATAAGGAACGTGATGTGGGTGATGGGCATATATTTGCGCAGACCGTGCATCGCCGTATAGTTGTTGGAGTGTACGGCATGGATCAGCGCACCGGCACCGAGGAAGAGCAGGGCCTTGAACATGGCGTGGGTGAAGAGGTGGAACATCGAAGCCATGAAGCCGAGTCCTTCGTGGATCTCCGGACGGGCAACGCCGAGCGAAGTCACCATGAAAGCGATCTGCGAGATGGTCGAGAACGCGAGCACGCGCTTGATGTCGACCTGCGTGCAGGCCACCATCGCGGCGTAGAACGCGGTGATGCAGCCCACGATGGCGATGATGTTCATCGCCGACATCTCAAGCAGATAGAGCGGGAACAGACGGGCAACCAGATATACACCGGCCACAACCATCGTGGCGGCATGGATAAGAGCCGACACAGGGGACGGGCCCTCCATAGCGTCGCGGAGCCAGAGG
>JAHZGZ010000096.1:4032-6320 GCA_019420545.1 Bacteroidales bacterium
GCATCGCCGACTTACCCATACCGCCCATAAATATCAGCACGAGGGCCCAGGTAAGGGTCGAGGCGCCCAGGAAGGTCATGCCCGAGAACGAAGTCAGGATGCCTGTGAAGGGACCGGTAAAGGAAGCGACGCCACCCTCATAGTTGGCCACGGCGGCCGAGGTGATGTCGATGAAGTCGAACGTCTGTGTGCAGTAGCTCAGGATAAGGATACCCAGCAGGAAGCCGAGATCGGCGAAGCGGGTGACGATAAACGCCTTCTTCGAAGCCGACACTGCCGAGGGGAGCTTGTAGAAGAAGCCGATCAGCAGGTAGGACGAGGCGCCCACGAGCTCCCAGAAGATGTACATCTGGAAGATGTTGGTGGCGACCACCAGACCGAGCATCGAGAAGCTGAAGAGCGACAGGAACGCGAAGTAGCGCTGAAAGCCCTTCTCACCCTCCATGTAGCCGAGCGAATAGAGATGCACCATGAACGAGATGGTGGGGATGACTATAAGCATCATGGCCGAGATCGGGTCGAGCAGGAAGCCGAGACGTATTACAAGATTCTGTGTGAACTGAAGCCAGTCGACATTCCACAGCACCAGAGTGGCACGTGTGCCCTCGGCAGTGTAGAAGTCGCCGAAAAAGTAGGTCAGTGCGGTCCAGTAGCTGAGCACGAGCACGGTGCCCATACCGAGACAGCCGAGTACGCCCGCGAGCTTGTGGCTCATCTTCATGCCTGTCAGGCCGAGCAGCAGGAACATGAAGAGGGGTATGCAGAGTATGAAGATTGATATAATTTCCATAACCGTGTCTTAGAATTTCATTTTGTTAAGGTCGCGTATATCAATATTGCGTGCCCAGCGGAAGATATTCACGATGATGGCGATCGCAAGCCCCGTCTCGGCGGCGGCGATGGCGATGGCGAAAAGCGTGAACATCATGCCCTCAAGCTGTCCGGGATAAAGGAAGCGGTTGAACACCACAAAGTTGATGTCGACGGCGTTGAGCATGAGCTCCAGCGAGATGAGTATCGCAATCAGGTTTTTACGGGTGATAAAACCGTAGACCCCGCAGCAGAACATGATTATGCTGGGGATTATATACATTGCTATAGGTAACTTGTCCATCGGGCGGTCAACGTTTGCGGGCGATTACCACGCCACCGATTATACATGCGAGTAACAACACACTCACTGCCTCGAACGGCAGCAGATAGCCGAACTTCCCGGTACCCAGCAGTATCTCGCCAAGATGGTTCATGGTGAGACCCAGCTCGAAAGGCTGGCTGAAGGTGCTCCAGAAATCGGGTCGTGCCACCACGGCATAGCCGAGACCCGCGAGGGCCAGCAGCGAGGCGATACCTCCGAAGAGGCGGCGGCGCGAAGTAAGTTGCGCACTGGCGTCACCGGGCTTCGTCGTCAAAAGGATTGAGAACACCACCAGCACGACGATGCCACCGGCATACACCGCAATCTGCACCGCGCCCAGAAACTCGTAGTCGAGCTTGAAGTAAAGGCCGGCGGTGGCGAAGAGCGTGAACAGCAGGTAGGTCGCCGCTCTGAGGATGCGACGTGTGGTGACAGTCAGTATCGAAAAGATGATAATCGCGGCTACGATTATCCAGTACATTACAATACTTCCAACTGATTCCATATTTACGATTTAATTTTCTTTCTTTTCGGGTTCGGTAGCGGACGCCGCGGGAGCCTGAGCTTCGGCAGCGGGGGCTTTCGGGGCGGCAGGCGCTGCTGCAGCCGCTGCGGCCGGTGCAGGAGCAGCCTTAGGAGCGGCGGCTACGGGCTTCGGCGCGGGATCGCCGGGCTGCTCGGGAAGATAATTGAGCTGCTGCACGAGCTTGTCGCGGGTGAATACGGCCTGCTCGAAGTCGTTGCTGAACTCGATGGCGTCGAATGGGCATGTGGTGACACACAGCTCACAGAATGTGCAGCTGCCGAGGTCGTACATATACTTGTCGAGTTTACGCTTCTTCTTGCCGTCGGGCATGTCTACCATCTTGGTAGTGATGGTGATGGTGCCGTTCGGACAGTTGCGCTGGCATGTGCCGCATGCGGTGCAACGGTTGCGTCCGTCGGGAAGATAGATAAACTGTAGTTTGGCGCGGAAACGTGGCGCGGCATATTGCTTGTAGCGCGGTTCGGAGGGGTCGGCGCCCTTGCGCGGATCGGGATACGATTCGGTCACCTTGGGAGTGAAAAACTCCTTGCCGGTGACTCCCATACCTTTCAAGAGGCTTGATATGCCTGTGCCCAGTGATGAAAAATATTCTTTTACACTGCCCAT
>JAHZGZ010000097.1:0-841 GCA_019420545.1 Bacteroidales bacterium
CGAATACGGGCGATTTGCTGTATAGCGTATTGGCTTTCTCGAGATCGGCAAACATCTGCTCGTATACCTCTTTCTGGCTGTCGAATACAGGGGTCCAGTTTTCTATATCATGCTGGAACGCTTCCTTGTAGGGGATATCCCCGAACAGATCGGTGAGATTTGACATGATCAGCACTTTCAGAGTCAGACCTACCGCCTGTGCGGCCGGCTCGTTCTTGGTAATGCCGAGCTGCACCATGTGCTCGGCATTGGCGGCATAGCGTGCATAATATGTCCAGATGGTTGATACGTTGTTGTTGTTGATACTGTAGCGGTGGATATCGTTGCCGTTCGATCCGGTACAGGCGGTATATTGCACGAGTTCGTTGTTGTACTGGCGTGTGAACGCGAGGGAGCGGTTGACATAACCGTAGAACATCGCCTCAAACACTCCGTAGGGGTTGAGCATTCCCATTGGGGTTTCGTTGGGATCGGTGTTGATGCTCTCGAAGCTGTCGGAACATGACAACGAGGTAGAGGCGATAAGCGCCGCGCCCAGAATACCTATTGTATATTTTTTGATTTTCATGTGGATAGGGTAGGATTAGAAAGATAGTTTGATATTGAAGCCGTAGGTGCGTGTCATGGGGAGGGCACCCATTTCGAGGCCATTTACAATATTCGTACCGTTCATTGTGCCGGCTGCCTCGGGGTCAAACTGAGGCCAGTCGGTGATGCAGAATATGTTGGTGGCATATACTCCGAGTGCGGCACCCTGTATGATACGCAGTTTGCGGCATATCTTGCGCGGGAGCGTGTAGTCGAGGCGGGCCTCTCCGAGTTTGAAGAAGTCGGTCTTGAA
>JAHZGZ010000097.1:851-2212 GCA_019420545.1 Bacteroidales bacterium
TTGAAGGTGTGTTCCTCGGCATTGTTTCGGATATATTTTGCTTTCTGATAGTAGTCAATGACCGATGACACCGGACGGGTGTTGGGGGTATAAGTAATCGAACCGTCGGCATTCTCGGTAGCAACGACACCCTCGACGGTAAGGCCTTCGTAACGTCCTTCGAGCGAGTTGGTGAGCTTGCCCATGTAGGAGAGGACGGCGTTGGTATGGGAGAAGGCATGTCCGCCCATCTGTGCCGAGAAGGTAAGGCCGAGAGTGAAGTCGCGGTAGCGGAAAGTGTGCGTCATACCGCCGCGCCAAGTGGGATTTACTTTGGCTATGCGGGTATCTGCCGCGTCATCCAGAAGAGGTATGCCGTTGGAGGCATCTATGATCTTCATTCCGGAGCAGTCGACCGTGTTGCCGTTGGCATCGGTGTATGTTGCCCCCTGGGGTGCACGCTTATAGCCTTTGCCGTAGATCCAGCCCATTTCTTCGCCTACATATGAGCGGATTGAGGCGTAGCTGCCGCCTGCGCCATCGTTCTGTATGAATGCCGCCGAAGGATCCCAGTCCTTGTCGAGCGATACGAGTTTATTCCAGTTTCGGCTCCAGTTCACGTCGAACGACCATGTGAAGTTGCGTGTCTGCACGGGCACGGCGTGGAGGGTAAGCTCGATACCGCGGTTGCGGATCTCGCCGGCGTTCATCTTGCGTGCCGACACGCCGGTGATCATGTCGGCTACGGCGCTTACGATCTGGTTGGTGGTAGAGGAGTTGTACAGGGCTACGTCAAGACCTATGCGGTTGTGGAAGAACATAGATTCGATACCCATCTCCCAGCTCTCTACATTCTCAGGCTTGATGAAGTAGTTGGCGGCCGTGGTAGGGAGCAAAGAGCTTGATGGATAGGATGATGATGAGGCGTAGGTGTCGGTGAGTGTATAGGGGTTGGTGTCATTACCTACGTTTGCCCACGATGCACGCACCTTCAGCATGTCGATCCATGGAGCGGAATCGTGTAGATTGAGGGCGTTGTCGAGAAGCACGCTTGCCGATACCGAGGGGTAGAAAAATGACCAGTTGCCGCGGCCGAGGGCCGACGACCAGTCGTTACGGGCGGTGAGGTCAAGATAGTAGGTATTATCCCAGCTGAGATTGACAAATCCATAGAATGAGTTGACAACCTTGTGGCTGCGCCAGTTGTAGGGACGTGCGAACTCACCGTCGGGGAGGTTGGTGGAATTGTAGATGCCCTCCTCACCGAGATTCTTGAGAGTTATGGAGCTGCGGAACACACGGCGTATCATCGAGTTGCCGCCGAAAGCCGCATTGAGTCCGAGACGCTTGCCGGCGAGGTTGTTGTTGACATAGCGGAGCAT
>JAHZGZ010000097.1:2222-8456 GCA_019420545.1 Bacteroidales bacterium
GGTTTGTCTCGATGTCACGGTTGTTCTGCTCGCGGTAGAAGCCACGGTCGTAGTCGGGCGAGCGGAAAGGCTTCTTCTGCTGGCGCCAGTCGACGCTGAGATCGGTGCCCGCACGCAGGTCAAGAGTGAGGCCCTTGACCGGGAACGCAATATTAAGAGATACGTTGCCGTATACACGATCTTTGTTGATGGCATTTGTCGCTTCATACATCTGGCGGTAGGGATTGACGGGCTTGGAGTTACCCATACTTGCCACCATCGCGTTGCCGTCGTAGCGGTCGCCTTCGTAATTTTCAAGCGTGCATCGGCCGCTGAAGTATTCGTCGCGGTATTGCTTCGGACTGATATTTGTGTTTCCCCAGATAAGCATGTAGAAGGGACTTTGGGTGCTGTATCCCTGAACAGGAAGATTGTCGGACGACTTGTGGAGATAGTTTACACGGGCCTGTAGTTTCATCCACTTGTTCATCTTGGTGTTGAGGGCTACGGATACTGTCTGGTTCTTGTAGCCTGTGTTGGGCAGAATCCAGTCATTGCGGGTGTCAGTTACCGACAGACGGGCCGATGTACCTTTGCCATTGTTGGAACTGACGGTGATATTGTTGCGGTAGGTAACACCGGTTTCCATGAATCCGGTAAACCAGTCGTCGGCATATACGAAAGGTGTAAGATTCCATTCGCCGGTGACAGGATTATATGAATTGTACTGGCTGCGGAGCTTGTCGGCGCTGAAAGCCTCGCCGTAGCTCATGCGCGATCCGTTGGCTTTTGCCGGGAATCCTTCCGGTACGTCCATATCCCTGAAACGCCAGAAAGCGTAGGGAGAAAATCCGCCGTCGGCTCCGGGTCCATATACCCCCTGGAAGTCGGGATAGTAGTCGGCTTTTTCCCAGGTGATGGAAGAGTTGAGTGTTACGCCTATACCTTTTTCGGCCTTGCCGCCTTTTGTTGTGATTACAATAGCTCCGTTGGCGGCACGCGATCCGTAAAGGGCGGTTGCGGCCGGACCTTTAAGCACGGTTACCGACTCAACGTCCTCGGGGATGATTTCCGAAGCTCCGTTACCGAAGTCGATCGGGGCATCGGCGTTGGAGAATGATGCGCCGCTACCGGTACCGGCGTCGCCCGATGTGATGGGCACACCGTCGACAACGAAGAGAGCTTCGTTGGCACCGTAGTTGAGCGACTGTTCGCCGCGGAGCACCACTCGCATTGATCCGAGAGGGCCTGATCCGGCGCTGGTCATTGACAGACCGGCTACTTTGCCATTCATGGAGTTGAGCCAGTTGCCTGATACGGTATTGTTCAGGTCTTCGCTCGACACTTTCGATACGGCATAGCCGAGCGATTTCTGTTCACGGCTGATGCCGAGGGCGGTTACAACCACATCGTCAAGTTTCACGCCCGACTGGTTGAGTGTGATGTTGACCGTCGTGCCGGGAACAGCCTTGATCTCTTTTGGATCACAGCCTACATAGCGTGCTACGAGCGTAGGGTTTTTACCGGTGACGGAGAGCGAAAAATTTCCGTCGATATCGGTTGAGGTGCCGTTGTTAGTACCTTTCTGCATCACGGTTGCGCCGATTACGGGTTCGCCGCTATCGTCTACGACACGTCCGGTCACAGTCTTTTTATTGGCTTTGGGAGTCTTGGCGGGAGCTGAGGTCTCCATACTCTCGGGGGCGGCTTTGGAGGCTGTCCGGGCCGGTGTGAGCATGATAGTCGTGCCCTTTACGTCGATTTTAGCGCCGGGGAGCACTTCGGCGATTATATCTTCGATAGGACGGTCGGTAGCATGTAGCGATACACGGCGGGATGTAGGTAGCCCTGCTCCGTCGCTATAAGCGAAAGTGTAGTTGCATTTCGACTCAATGTCGTGGAGCAGTTGCTTTACTGTAATATCGCTTGCATCAATGCTTACCTTTGGTAAGGCGGCGCCGGCGGTCAGAGGTGAGCCGGCTGACATAGCAATTATTGACGCTGCGATCAGGGCTTTTGCACGAATCGGTACAAGCCGTCGCGTAATGTCGCACAAATTGTAATTTGCAGTCATGTCTAAGGGTCGGTATATTTAATAAAAGGTTTTTGGATCGGTTTATTTGCAACAGCCGCAAGGATCATCGTGCGCCTATGGCTGCGAGGGTGAGCTGACGGTCGTCGACAGAGAGCCTTACAGGGAGAAGATGCTCGATGATGGATATGATCTCGTCGAGCGACTGCGAGGCGTTGATCGTAATCGACAGGCGCGCATCGGCCAGTTCAGGGCTGTCGGAATGCATTTCAAGGCCGTAGCGCCTTGAAAGCAGTATGAGTATGTCGGATAACGGTTCGTTGTCGAATGTGGTGACGGGCTGGATCCAGCGGCAGTAGGCGCGTGCGTTGGCCGGCTCGACGATCGAATGGTGGGACTCGCGGTCGAGGGTCACCTTTTGGTCTGGGCGTATTACCAGCGGATCGGGGAGCCACGAGCTTTCCACCTCAACTTTTCCGGAGAGGAGCACTACCTCGTCGGAGCTGGCATACGAGCAGGAACGTGCGCTGAAAGAGGTGCCGAGCACCTTCACATTCATTGATTCCATCTCGACGATAAAAGGCCTGCGCGGATTACGTGTCACCTCGAAATAAGCCTCACCGTCGATTGATACCTTTCGTTGGGCGCCGTCATCGAAATTGCCGGCATAGGTTAGCGTTGATCCGCCGTTGAGCCATATCCTGGTGCCGTCGGGGAGGGTATACCGTCCGATGGATCCTTCGGCGGCGAGGAGCACCGTGTCGGATTGCGGCGAGGCCATTCTGTTGCCGAGAATGAATGAACCTACTGACAGCAGCACACACACTGTGGCGGCGATGAAGAGCCATTTATAGTGCGGGTGCCGAGGCTCCTGAGGCTCACAGGTGTCATCGGCCATTTCGGGTACCGGCTCTTTTATCTGTGTCTCGATGGCTGCTCTCAGCGGCGATGTCGGCTGCGCTGGGGATGAGGTATCTATCTCCCGGAGTATACGTTGCAGCCCTTTGGCCATGTCGGGATCTATGGTGTCGCGTGGATTCTCCTGTAGGGATGCTCCGATATTTTCCCATAGTGTGAGCATGGCTCCGGAGGTTGCCGCCTCGCCGCCATGGTCGGAGAGCCACTGGTGGATGGCCTTGAGCAGGTCGGCAGGGATGTCGGGCGTCGATGCCAGATAGTCGATTATTTCCTGATGTTCGTTCATAATGGAAACAGAGGCTTATTTCATCAGTGTGTGGAATGCTTTTGGGCGTTCGACAGTTTCGGTATATGTATGTCCCCACGGGTCGGTTACGGTGACCGTTACCGGAGTGTCGGATGCTGATGCCGTTGTCTTGAAAAAGTGTATGGAAGGGTTTGATTTGGAGTGGGCGTTGCGCTCTCCGTTGTTGAGCTGCGCTATCTCGTACGAGAGTATATGCAGCGGATCGCTCGCCGCAACTTGCTCTACCCTTAGCTGTGATCCGTTTTCCTGTGCCTCGACCTTCCATCCCGGGCCATAGGCGAATACGTTGATGAGCAGCTCGTTGCGGTTGTTGCGCTTGTTGTAGCCGTGGGCACATTTGGCTACCTTTGATTTTGCAGCCTTGTTGCTGACCGATTTTGCATTGATAAGCACGGTGTTGAGGTCGTAGACACGCATCTGATAGTCGGCCGGATAGCCCGGCGACTTATACCGGTAGGACATGTCGGTGCTGTCGACAGTCCACACACCGTAGCCGCCGACACACCCGTCGGCTGTTATGTGGTTGCCGGCCAGGCCTTTTGTGCGCCACATAGTTGCGCATACAGCCGGATATACCCACTCGGTCATGCCCTCATGGCGCGGACTCTTCACATTGTAGGCACGGTGGTGATGACCGGTAAATACCTTTACATTACTGTACGGGCGCAGGATCTCTTCGATTTCCTCTACGTTGCGCAGGCTGTTGGTCACGGTCACTGTACCGTTGCCGTTGAGTACCGGCGCCGTGTAAAACGGGACGTGCGAGCATATCACAATCGGAGTCGACGTATCGGACAATGTGGCCAGATCGGCCTTGAGCCACCGGAGCTGGTCGGCATCAATACGGCGGCGATAGGTTCGGTCACCCATCTCGGTAGGGGTGGCGTTGCTATTTATGTATATAATGTCGTCGAGCACCACGTAATGTACTCTGCCGAGATTGAATGAATAGTATGTGGGGCCGAAATTCTCGCGGAAGAGAGCCGTCGAATTGACGTCGCCCGACACATATGGATTGTAGTCGTGGTTGCCGATGACACTGAACACCGGGCAGTCGAGGCGGTCGAACTCACCTGCTACGTCGGGAAGCCCGAACGAGTATTCGACCCAGTGTTTCTCCCATCCGGCATCGCCGAGCGAGATGCTGTAGACGTGGCGTCCATGCTCCCGGCTGTCGGCCACGGTGGCGTTGAAATCGGGCACAAACATCGAGCGGAACTGCTCGATATCGGCGGTAGGACGCCCCGTGAGATGCTGGTCGGTATGTACAAGCAGCGTGTAGCTGTCGGGATCGGCTATTGGAGAGAGTATGAAATCATGTCGTTCCGGCATGTCGTTTTGTGAAGCCAGCGCTGCGAAAAACTGCGGGCGCGACCCGGATAGCGGCGCCTCGTAGCCGCGCGGGATGCTCACCCATACCATCCCTTTTGATTTGTCGGACTTCATCGAGTAGTTGCCTGCCGAGTCGGTAAGGGTGATGTTTTTTCCGTCGGATACGGCCACATTTGCAAGCGGAACTCCGGAGGTGTCGGTTATTGTGCCGCCGATATGTGCGGCAATAGCTGTGCGGGCATACATAGAGGTGTCTGACAATGTATATAGTGTCAGGGAAGCCACCATAATAGCGGCGGAGATGGTGGAGGATGTAGCTTTATGTTGTATGTCCATTGCAGGTAGTGATACGTTTCTTGCCTTATTTCGGGTACATGGCAACAGAACGATTTAATAAAGTGACAATCCACCGGCAAGATATGCTAAAATGAATTTACTAAAAAAATTATTCTATTATTTATAAGTGGCAGGCGGTGGCTGGGAAGCGGCGTACAGTTGCAGATGGTAGCGTGGGATGCAGGGTATTGATGCGACCGGAAACCAGATCTTCTGACATGCAGTAGAAGATGTGGTTTCCTGCCGGGTTATATTATATAAGTATTGGTTCCCGATTTGTATTATGTCTACAATGCGGCGATAATCCGAGAATTGGCACGGTCGACAACAGAGTTGTCAAGCGATGAAAGGTAAATTTGTGTGGTTGTCTCAGAGTCATGGCCCATGCCTTCGCTGATTACGTTCAGTGGAATGCCTTTGGCTCGGGCTGCCGATGCCCAGCTGTGTCGTGCCACGTAGAGAGTAAGTGGCACGGAGATGCCGAGTATGTTGGCGATCTGTTTCAGTCCTCGGTTGACACGTGTCGATACCCTTTGGTAAAATATGCGTTCGTCAGTGCAGTTGCATGTGATTATCGGCAGGAGATAAGGAGTAGCCGGTGTAGGATAATGGCTTATAATCGTTTCCATTTCGGAAATCCATGCTATCGACAACTGCTGGCCTGTCTTGTGGCGTCGGTAGGTGACATGGCCGTTGCGGAGGTCGGATTTGCGCAGGAAAGCCATGTCGATAAAACTCATACCGCGCATGTAGAAACTGAGCATGAACATGTCGCGTGCGTAGGCCAGGGCGGGCGATTGCGACAGGTTTAGTTTCCGGAGCCGGCTTATTGCTGACAGCGGCAATGCGCGTTTTACAGTTCGGTCGATTCCTGTATATACATGCCTGAATGGATAGTTTTGCTCGGTAAATCCGGCTTCGACGGCACGGTTGAATATTGCGCGCAGTATACGCATGTAGAACGATATGGAGTTGGGTATTAGTCCTGCACGATGCAGGTACGCCTGATACGCCTCAACTATGTCGGAATCAAACTCATCAAGCATTATATCATGTCCGCAACGGAATTTACTGAAACTCCGCAGTGTAGCTGCATATGTTTCTGAAGTACGTACATGCCCGTTCTGCCGCAGGCGTCGTATTGTGGTCTCCATGAAGTTGAATAAGGAACTTTCATGCATGAGAATGTTGTATCGGTCGACTATTTCATCGACGTCGAATATGATAGTGCGGTCGGAGAGATTTCTTATTATGCGGGCGATACGTCTGATGTCGGCACGTATGCTTCGGGCTGTAACCAGTATGGCTTTCGACGTTTCGGGCGTCCGGG
>JAHZGZ010000097.1:8466-34339 GCA_019420545.1 Bacteroidales bacterium
ATCGGGAACGATTTCTTTTCATCCCATTGCCAGGGGTATAGATGATATGTTGTGGTGATACGGCGTATTTTTCGTTCATGGGTAATCTGATATACGATTGTTCCCGGTTGGATTGCATCTAAAGCAGGCAGGAGTTTTACTTTTACGGTTGCCATGATAATGTTTTTTATTAGGTTAGTGAAATATAGAAGTTTATCGGATACTTAAATGTATAAAATCTATATAGAACGGATTTCAAAAACGAGGCAACTTTATACAGCAATGCCACCGTGCGGGATGCGATCCCGGCGGAGGCATTGGCGTTGTAACGGTATTATGTCAGTCGGCAGCGTTGTAGACGGCGGTATCCTGAGAGCGCTCTTCGGAGCGCACCATCCGACGCAGCATGCGGCGTACGGTCTTCCATTTTGGGAAGATGGCCCACGGACGCATTGGGCTGTAGCTTACGAGTATCACCGTGAGCGATGTTATGGCGAGGATTAGCAGCCATCCGAATATCTCTTTCATGGAGACGATGAGCGCCTGCATCTGTACCATGCCGTAAAGTTCGCCTGTGGGGATATGCTGTGTCGCCGTATTGAAGTCGGTGATTGCTGCTGCGAGGAGTGCCGCATTCTTTGCCATGGTGTGCCGCAGCAATTCGCCTATTACCGCAGGCCCGAATGTGGCTCCCATCACGGCGCCTGTAAAGCCGTTGATGGTAAGCGCCTGCGGAAACACCTGGAACGGCAGCCCGCTCTGCACTATCGATGTGAGAAACACGATGGAGATTATCACCGAGGCCGCCCCTCGGAAAAAGAGCGGGATGAATAGCATCTCTTTTTCCACGCCGTAGTCGATGAGGAAATAGAAATAGGCGAGGTAGACTATGGCGAGGGCGAATGCGATAGCTGTCATGGTCTTATAGCGCCATTTCCGAAGCGCGAAAGTCATGTAGGTGAACGCGCATCCCGCGATGATTCCGGCGAGCACATACCAGTTGAGGTCGATCAGATTGGTTTTGTCGAATCCGAGGATTGTGGCGGCATATGTATGTTCGAACACATGCTCCGTGGCCACAAGGGTGAAGAACACGAGGTAGATGCCCGTAGCACGGATGACGTTGCGGTTCTTCATCGCTCCGAAAGTGATATAGGGATGGTGGAGGAATGTCGCGCGCCAAAGGTTGACGGCGACACATATGAGTCCGAGCAGTGTTGCCAGGCGGATCTCCTGTGCATCCCACCAGTCGAAGTAGTTGCCGTAGACGCATATGAATGTGAAGCACATCATGAATCCGCCCCATAGGAGAGAGCCTATCCAGTCGATGCCGAGCAGGGGTATGAACATCGGATTGCGTACGGGCTTTACCAGTATCATCACCATGATCATCATCAGCGTGAGCATGCCGGTCATGGTCCAGTGCATGTACTCCCACTGCGAGAAGAACGCTGTATATATGGTAGCCAGTCCGCAGAGCTGTATTACGCCGTCGACCACTATGTACACATAGCAGAAAAATACCGCCATGTCGCGTACCGGGGTGAGCCACAGCTGGATCGTGGAGTTGCAGGCGAGCGTGGCCTGCATTCTGAACCATCCGGCGATGAAGCATGTGGCCACTAACAGTGGTACCGAGGTGGTGTGCGCGCATATCAGGTTGGCGGCGATGAGCACTATTCCGGCGGCCAGCAGCTGTGTGCGGTTGGAGAAACGGAATTTGATGCGGAACATCACGGCGAAGTTGAGCGACATGCCTATCAGCGAGGCGTATCCCGCCATCAGAATGTCTTCCTGCATGAGTGCCGTAGTGCCCACCATGTCGGATGCGGCGGCAAGATATACGCTTCCGGAAAACTGTATTATCAGCACGAAGAGGATAAACAGCCACGGTTTCAGGCGGCGTGGTATGTAATCGGGTACGTCAGGGATATCAAATGGTCCCTGAGGTGCGTGCCAGTCAGCCATATCAGTATTTTACCTCACACTCTACGTTCATTCCGGCACGGAGACGCTCCATGTCGGCGGCATTGTTGTCGGCGGAAAACTCGATTCTCACGGGAATACGCTGGCGCACTTTCACGAAGTTGCCGGCGGAATTGTCCTGCGGCAGAATCGAAAGCGACGCGCCGGTGGCTTTGGAGAGTGCCACGACCTCTCCGCTGAAGGTGACACCCGGTATGGCGTCGACCTTGATCTCCACCTTGTTGCCGGGCTGTATGTGGTGCAGCTGGGTCTCCTTGTAGTTGGCGGTGACCCATACGTCGGCTGAATCAACGATGTCGAGCAGAGTCTGGCCCGGCTGTACGAGCTGTCCGGCCTGTATCTCCTTGCGTGAGGTATAGCCGTCGCAGGGAGCGGTGATGACGCAGTAGGAGAGGTTGAGTTCGGCAGTTTCGAGAAGCGCCTTGGCGAGCTCGACTCCGGCATCGTTCTGGGCGATGCGCTGGCGTGTCTCGGCCACTACCGACGAGGTGGCCGAGCGCTGTCGGGCAAGCATTTCGTAGCGGGCCTTCTTGGCCTCATAGTCGGTCTTGGCGGCATCGTACTGCTGGCGTGTCACGGCTTCCTTTTCGAGCAGTTTCTTATAGCGCTCGAAGTCGGTGGCAGCCATATCCATCACAACCTTTGCCTCGGCGATGGAGGCCTCGGTGACGGCAACGTTGGCCGAAGCCACCCCTACGGTACGGTCGGCCACATCGCGTCCGGCCATGGCATTCTGATAGTCTGCGCGGGCCTGGGCCACACGCAGACGCATGTCGGCATCGTCGATCACCACAAGCGTGTCACCCTTTTTCACCGGCTCGTACTCCTTGAAGCGTATCTCTTTTATGTAGCCCTGTACGCGGCTGTTGACGGGCACTATCTGCTGCTGTACCTGGGCATTGTCGGTGAACTCCACATTGCCGAGGTGGATGAATTTGCTGCATACCCATATGGCGGCTGCGATGATGACCGCTACGGTCACGATATATGAGATTACTTTTTTGTTGCGCTGGTTCATATCTTTCCTGAAATGAATAAGAGTTTGTAATAATAGTAGATTATGTTGATACGGGCGTTGACAAGCTGCTGCTCGGCATCGAGCTTGGAGTTGGCGGCGTCGAGCATATCGGTTATCAGGGCCATGTCGGCTGAATAGCGTGTGGCGGTGGTGTTGTAGTTGCGTTCGGCCAGTTCTACGCTTTTCTCCTGTGTTTTGAGCTCTTCATATGCCTCAAGGTAGTGCACGTAGTCGGCGCGCACACCGAGGCTTACGCTCTCTTTGGCGGCGTCAAGTTCGTCGATGGCGTGGCGCGTGGCTATGTGGCTCTTCGACAGTGACTTGTTGGTTTTGTACAGTGAAGAGAGGTTGTAGCTTATGCCTACTCCCACATACCAGTAGCTGAGATTGCGGTTGATGGGCGGTATCTCCACAAGGATGGGGCCGTCGATGGTCCATGCGGCCTGTAGGCCGATTTTAGGCAGCCGGTCGCTCTTTACAAGGCTCTCCGCTTTGCGGCTGATGTCGACGCCGGAGCGTGCGAGTTTGAGCGCCGGAGCGTTGTCGGCGGCTTCCTGCTGCCACCATCCCTCTCCGGCTGCCGGAAGCGAGCGCGCCAGTATGGCGGAGTCGGGCACGATGACGTTCTCGGCGGGGAGGCCGGCGGTCACTACAAGGTTGCGGTTGAGGATGTCGAGCGTGTTGTTGATTTTCACGAGTTGCAGTTCGAGGTTCGACACGAGCAGCTCATATCGCGTGATATCGTTGCGCAGAGCGATGCCCTGGTCGTAGCGTGCATTCATTTCGGCGAGCACCTTGCGCGCCTGGGCTATGTTGTTTTCGACAACTTCGCGCAGATTGCTGAATTTGTATATGTCAAGGTAAAAACCGGTGAGGCGGAAGCGGATATTGTCGCGTTGCAGTTCTGTAGCGTAGCGTGCCGCGGTCGATTTCAGCTCGGCAAGCTCGATGCCCGATGTGATGGCACCGCCGGTATATACCGGTTGGGAGATGTTCACGCCCAGACCGCTGCCGAAGTGGGGGATAGGGGCTTTCTGATAGTCTGACAGGTCGCGTTTAGTGGTGAAGCCGTCGCCGATATAGCTTAGCGACAGAGTCGCGTTGATGTCGGGCAGACGGTTGCTCCGCGCAACGCTGACTTCATGCCGGGCTTCTTCTTCGGCCGTAAACGACGGCCGGAGCTGTACGCTGTTGGTCTCGGCTGTTTCAAACAGCTCTTCTATCGACATGACCTTTGGGGTATGGCCGACAGCACACACTTCTGCGCTCAGCAAGGTCGCAAAGAGCAACCCTGTGAGCAATCGGTGATTGTTCATAAGGGAAAAATAAATAAGTTGGAGCACACGGCGAGCTATTGTATCCGTGGCTTAAATGAATAGAAATGTAATGAATAGAGTTACGGCCCGGCGAAAGTATGTCGGCCGACGCTGATGTGTATTATACAAGCGTGGATACCGGAGCTGTGCTCTTCCAGTTTTCAAGAAATCCCCAGTTCATCACAACGGGGACAGTGTTGATTGAAATAAATGATATATAGGTCATTAGCATAGCAGCCTTTGTGAACTGCGATGCAAAATTACAAAAAAACCAGATATATGGTGCATCAGTTTTTATGGACACCCGTGGATGAAAATTAGAAATATATGCTTCGATTCATATTTCCTTCGGAATTCGGGCGTAACTTTGCAAAAAACATAGGTACCTCAATCATGTGGAAATTATATGCACTCCTTTCGGCATTGTTTGCAGCCCTGACGGCAATATTTGCAAAGTTGGGAGTAAGAAATATTGATTCGGATCTTGCAACCGCGATACGTACCACGATAGTGTTGGCGCTTACGTGGGGAATCGTGCTCGTAAGCGATAAGATGCAGTCGGTAAAGACAATCGGGACCTCTACCTGGGTCTTCCTGATATTGTCGGGGATTGCGACCGGACTGTCGTGGCTGTTTTATTTCAAGGCCCTGCAGCTCGGCGACGCATCGAAAGTAGTGCCTCTCGACAAACTGAGCATAGTCTTTACCATTATTCTTGCCGTGATAATCTTAAAAGAACCGTTGACGATGAAAGTCGTGGTAGGAGCATCGCTCATAACCGCCGGAGCTATTATAATGGTTTGGAAATAAAAGCAATGAGGCTGCGCGGTAATGTAGGATTACCACGCAACCTCATGATGCATTCGATGAGTTACTCGATTGTAATCAGGACATATTTCTGAGTGCCCATGCCGAGCTGCTCGGCATAGTCGAGCACGTGGGTTGCGTTGCGCGACGCCATACGTTCCTCAAGATGGATCTTGCCATGGTCGGGCGAGGCCTTGACAGCATCGACGCAGGCGCGATCAACGGCCACGGGGTCGAGTGAGGCGAATATGCCGATGTCGGCCATTTTCACCGGTGCGGGGTGAGCCACGCAGTCGCAGTCGACCGACAGATTGTTGGCGACATTGATGTACAGTATATGGTCATCCGCATGATCAGTCACAGCTTTTGCGGCTTCGGCCATTGTTTCCAGAAAGTCGTCCTGCGCGGGCATACCGTCGCCCCATAGTTTGTTGGGATCGTCATGCTTTCCTGCGGAATGTACCCAGGCCTTGCCTTCCCTCGACTGGAGGCCGATGCCCATGTTTTTCAACGCGCCGCCAAATCCGGCCATCGGGTGTCCTTTGAAATGCGACAGCACGATGGTGAAATTATAGTCGAGCCAGTCCTTTCCGATGAGGGCATAGTTGATATGTCGCCCGTCGACAACGGGAAGAGCAGTCGAGGCGACACTGTCGAGCAGATGGAATGGGGCAATGGCGGTGAATCCATGCTCGCGGGCAACTTCCATGTGATCCTTGTCGTTGGTGCGTGCGCCGGGATATGCGGTATTGCACTCTACTATATCGGCGTGGAGGCCCTGCACGAGCGGCGCGATGAGAGCCGGGGACAGGTGGTTGGGATTCCCTTTTTCTCCCGAAGACAGTTTGACACATACCTTGCCCGTTGCCCTGTGGTCGAGCGCATCGTAGATTTTAACAAGATTCTCGGGAGTGATGTCTTTTATAAAAAATACGGTTGCAACAGAATCAGATGTCGTTGGAGCTACTTGTTGCGCATCGGCATTACTCATTCCGAAAATGGAGAGTGCCGACATAAAAATCAGTTTAAATATTTTTCCATTCATATTCTGTGGTTGTTTTTTACAATCGATTATCCTATATCCGTTTGAATATAGAGCCATTAAGGCGATAATATATTATATTTTCCGACTTACTTATAATATTTAATAGGTACAAAGTTAGTCGTTTCCCTGTAATTGAGGCATACCACAATTTCGGTGATTCATACCTATATTTCCGAATCAGGATGTCTTTTTCTGAACAGTTTATTATATTCTGTAGGCGAAATTATTTTTCACGGGAGTTAAGCCGGGCTGCGCCCAGTCGTTCAAGAGCCTTTGCGGCCTCTTCATGGCCGAGCGCCGCGGCTTTGGCAAACCATACGGCAGCCTCGTCGTGGTCCTGTCTCACACCTTTGTATTCCTTCTCCTTCTCCGTCTCGCCAGCCTCGTAGATGCATCCTATGTAATACTGCGCGCTGGCGTTGCCCTCTTCGGCAGGTCTGAGGAAAAATTTGAGCGCCAGACGGTAATTCTCCTGACGTCCTTCGCCGAAGTAGAAGCACTTTCCCATTTCATACATTGCCTCCGGATCACCTTTTTCCGCACGTGCCAGAACGCGGTCGGCCCGGTAGATCTCCTGAAAGTATTCGTCGTCAATGTCGCGTGGCCCGTAGTCGGGCAGTTCTTCATT
Organism: Bacteroidales bacterium; assembly: GCA_019420545.1. GTDB lineage: Bacteria > Bacteroidota > Bacteroidia > Bacteroidales > Muribaculaceae > Muribaculum. The sequence continues at coordinate 15,246 of JAHZGZ010000097.1, forward strand.
TTTCATGATCATGGGTTGGAATGAGAGCTTGTTTAATAATAAATGCTATCGGTCAGGTGGAGAGAATGATGGCACGGACGTTGTCAAACCGTCCGGCGGCGAGGTCTTCGGGCGAGATGAGGAAGTCGAGCACTCCGCAGTCCATGAAATTGAGGCTGAAGTCCATGCCGTCGAACGAGTCGATCTGGAGAAGTATCTGCCACCCTTCGCATGGCTCGTCCCAATCCTTCCATTCGCGGTGTGTAGGTCGGGCGAAGAGCGCATGGTCGTCGGCCAGCGGCTCGATTCTGTCGGCGAAACTTATAGCCAGCTCTTCAGGTGTTGTCTGCTCGTTGTCATCGTTGACAATCACAACCTCGCGCATATCGTCGGTCACCGGAAAATACAGCACCTTCACATCTTCCGGTGCGCTACAGTGGCTCTGTATGCCGTCGGTGGCGGCCATGATGCCGAGATTATGGTCGATTTTTGCGAAAAACGACAGCAGACCGCTCTTGGGAAGGGGATTTCCCGGAGCAAAGGCGGCGAGCTGCGCGAGATTTATCTGGCAGACAAAGAAGTAGGGGTATTCGTCACCATCGTCGTCGACATACATCGGGTAACTGACATCCTCCGGCAGGTCGGGGTTGCCCCAGAACCGGGAGGCTCCCGCCGGAAGCTCTTCAAAGGGCCTTGAAAGGATGAGATATATGGGGTCGGGCGTTGTCATTCTTGTCAGGTCGGGTAGGGTTAGTCAAACATTACGTTGGGATTCATCTGATGAGGATTGCGCCAGAGTATTCGGTATTTCCGGGCCAGCAGGTCGGCTTTGGCCTGCCAGTATTCAAAGCAGAATCCCATGCGGCGGCGTGTCCCCGCAAACATTTCGTCAAGCTCGTCCTCGACGTCGTAATACACCTCCTCCCACCGGCGGGAGTATTCGATACGATCCTTCTTCAGATTCCCCTCCTGCGGATTTTTCCTGATTTCCAGCATCTCGTCCTCGGAGATGAATTTCAGTATGGCTTCATCGTCAGTACCATGTATGGAGAGCAGATTGTCGAGTCGGTACAGTTCCCGCGCCATGTCGGCCACCGCTTCACGGTCATATTCCTTCTCCGTGTCGGCTACTTTTGCTGCACGGCGTATGAAGGCATCCAGTATGCCGTAGCGGTCATGGTTGAATACCGTGGAGCGCAGCGCCTCCACAATGCGACCCACCGCTGTCACCAGCATGGCGAACGGCACTCTGCCCCCGTCGATGAGAGGATAGACGCCTGTACGGAAATCTTTCAGCGAGCGCTCTAACCGTCCCCTTACCATGGCCTCGGCGTTGAGCGTGAGAGCCTGTATCATCTCCACGTCATAGTCATGGCAGGCGTTTTCCTTGTCGAGCATGGTTGTGATGACTGCGTAGGCTATGCTTTCGAAACGGGCCGCCATGACCTCGTCGTCGTCAGGCCTCACCTGCTCCAGAAGGTCGAGTGCGCCGTCGATGCGTTGTTCCACAGTCCTTTCCCTGTCGCCGGTGAGGTGTATCAGCCGGTTGTAAAATTCGTCTGTAGTCATTATGTGGGTGTTTTTATGGTTGTGGTCAATCCTCCTCCTGGCAGTTTTCAGGCTCCCAGATCATATCCATGATGTCGAAAGCTCCCGATATGCCGTTTTCTCCGGCGTCGGCAAGGAGGTCGAAGAACCGGAGTGTGTCGTCCATGAATCGCGCGGGGTCATTGTTGTGGACAGCTATATCCATCCAGTCCCAGCCCACAATGTCGTCGGGAGCGAGTGCGCCGTGGTCGATGGCTTCGAGGAGCAGACGCTTGAAGCGGTCGAGGTAGGTTATTTCGCATGTCGACCAGTCGCGGCACGACTCAAGAAGGGCCTTGCATACCCGCATGCCGGTGCAGCCGCGCTCGATGTCGGCGTCGACAAGCTTCAGCAGCTCTTTCTGTCGGACGCGATAATCGGGAGTGTCAGAGGCGGGTATGTTTCCGAAATCGATTATGGCATTGATAATCTCTTTATGATCAGGTGCTTTCTCCATCCGGTATTGAATGATTGAAAAATGGATTTTGTCGTTTATGACTAATTGGCCTTGTCCATAAAAGCCTTAAAACCAGCGGCTTTATATAAAGTAGTGGTAGCCATCAGACATAACTGCCACAACTGCTTTAAAGATTCTTTCCAAAGATAGATGTTTTTCCCCGATTCTGCAAATGCATTCCCATAACTTGGCATGATTCACAAGACTTTACAATTGGGTTTTGAGAAGATTTAGCCTCGCATATGCGGCTCCTTTTTGAGGATTCTATTGAATATTTTTGACACATCCCCAATGTTCTGTTTGGGGTGGACCACCCCACGCAATACCACGGTTCTGTATGTATCGTTCAGCAGTCTTGCGGGAGATATTCAGCTTTTCTACAATATTGTCTCGGCTAATGTATGTTTCAGCCATTCATGTAACTCATGCCGATTATCCTGGGTGAGCGGATTTTCCCGGTGGGGAAGGCGCGTTGGATCAGGCGTAGAGGGTGGCTATTATCCTGCCAAACGTGAGCCGAATTACTCACGGAAGTGAGTACTCACTATTGACTCACTTACCACCTCTGTATTCTGCGCAAATCTGAAATTTTGGCAAATTAAAAAAGCACTGAAAATCAAGTGATTTCAGTGCTTTGCGGCAATTTGCCATTTTCGGTTGTGACCCCGGAGAGGCTCGAACTCTCGACCCAATGATTAAGAGTCATTTGCTCTACCAACTGAGCTACGGAGTCATTTTTTGTTCGATCTGTTGCTGAATGTCAGCAACTTTATCGCTGCAATTTTAGGTGTCTTGAATCTCTATTCTTAGAGTTCGTTTCACCGGTTGGTGAGGTGTTTCCCTCAATTGCGATGCAAAGTTAAGCAGCTTTTTTTTATTGACCAAATTTTTGGTGAATTATTTTTGAAATATTTTTTAACAACTTGATGCATCGCTTTTTATGATGCGATATTTTTGCGAACTGAATATGGTACGGAGAAACCAAGATGAGTAGTATCCGGAAATGTAGAGGATGTCGCAAATTGGATAAGAGCAGGTGTGTGTCGCGTTACATATGGCATGGGAGAGTAGCTGATTGGTATGGCGTAACGCGGAGTGCTGCGTCCCAACATTTGATGACCGGTATAATGTACTGCCGATTGGCCGTATATGGTCGGTTATTCCGTTACATGAGAGGGGAGTAATGAGGAAATGATGTCGCTGAAATATGCGCGTGCATATTCCCATGTCACGTAATACCGGTTGGTACCAGGGAAGCATACCGGCTGCTCGTTGAGGTCGAGGCGCACATATGGCGTTCCTGAATGGGTGATGGCGACTATCATCTGAAGATTTGTGGACATAGGAGCGATATAAAAGTTTTTCCAGTTGAGGCCCACAGTTTCGAGATTGTCAGTCAGGTAGTAGCAGCCTGGCAGACGGATAAGGGAAAGGAACGGTATGACTGTCTCTGCATGGCCGAACCGTAGGTTTAATGAGGCCTTCGAGTGTCCGGCGAGAAAATCGTCGGTAGTGTTTATGAAGTCGGCAAGTAATGCACCGGTGATGTCGGAGGGTATGGCCGAAAAGGTGGATGTCGAGCGCTCGAGATACTGCATGAGATTGCGGCATTCCCACATCTTATTGGCCTCCTCGCGGGTATAGAACTGTGCCAGGAAGTCACCTTCGATGCCCGAGGCGTTGAGTCCGCATACAAATCCGAAGAGTGAGATGGCAAACTGGCGTGCCGAGTCATCGTCTATAGTTTGTTTTCCTACAAGCCGCCACACTGGATCGAGCGCGACGTTTTTCTTGTAAAACGAGTTGAGCGCAGAGTCCCACGGAGCATGCTTCCTGAGGTCGAGATATGTCGAGTCGATAGCAAACGGGCGCATGAGCGGTGAGTTGACGCGCCCCGACGAGGTGAGTATTTCCACCTTGTCGTTGAGGCGCGTGAGCTTATGTGTGAATTCATACATGCTCATTATGCATCGTGGCACGTAGGACGATATGGCCTCGATGCGTGTCGACGTCGACAGTTGCGGCCATGTGGCGTAGATTCTTTCGGCAATTCCGCGTTGCTCGGCCATGCCTATTGTGTCAAGCGCGCCCCATTGCCCTTTTGATACGAGAAGGGCGTGCTCGACTATGGCGAGCATCGAGTCGCCTTTTTCGGTAAGCGTGCCCTGTATGCGCGCTTTCATAAGAACCGTGCGTATCGACTTGGCACGCTTGGGCGATGTTTCGTAGCGTGAGCCATGGCGCCCGAGATGGTTTATCATCGCTGCGGTTAGGGTATCGGGTAACGCGACTCTGTCGTGGCGGCCCGGATATGGATTGGCCGAGCCACGGCATTCGCTGAACGTGTAGTCGGTGGCGGCAGCATGGAGATGTGCCAGAGTACTCGCGGCGAAGAGGAGAATACTGAGAATGAGAGTTGCCGAACGATGCATTTTTTGTAAATTTGTCAATAAATAATTAAGTAATGAAAACACGCGACGAACTCGCCGACTTATTAAAAAATAACGCGCCTGAAGCGGTAATTGTTGCTGCCGATGAGATGATAGCGCGTGGAAATGCACCGGCATGGGCATATCTCATGCGCAGCGAGGCTTTTTTTGCTTCCGGAAAACTTGGCCGGGCGCTCAGTGATCTGCACACAGCCATGTCAATCGAGCCTTCTTCTGCGATAGAGCAGCGTATCAAGGTGCTTCAGGATGTGATTGCTTTCCGCAATACCGATATGCTCAATCCCTAAACGTAGGACATAAAGCATTTTATTAAGTAAGTCTCAAAAATTATTACGTATATGGATAATTTAAAAACTTTATATTCCCGTCGGCGTCTTTTCGGCGCTTTTCCATCTCTTCATCAGTCATGTAGCTCGCTACACTCCTTCTTCATCGACGGAAAATCTCTCGAAAATCCTCTCGCCGGTAATATAAAATAATTTTTTCGACTTACTTATTAACCACGATCTTAACAAAAAAAGCATTCAGCCGCAGCCGAATGCTTTTGGTAATTAATTTTAACCGGGAGGAGAAAGGAAGCCTGACGGCTTTGGGTGAAATCTTTTTCAGCAAAGACCTTTGTCTTGCCCGTGTTTGAGCACAGCCTCACAAATGAAATCTGTGATGCTGTCAACTTGCTGAAGCACAGCGTGCACTGTGGCCGGGGCATTAAAACCATAGCGCTTTACTGTTGATTTCTTGCGGCCTGCACCGGGACGACGGCCGCCTCTTTTCTTTGCAAAGGTTTCCATAAGTTATAAGCCTAAAACTACTAATAGCACAAAATTGATTTCACAAATGGAATCCTCACATTTATGTTGTGGGGAAATCGCATGCAAATTTACTAAAAAGAAAAGGATATCATAGTATTTTAATATAATTTTGTGTAAAAGGCATCCGCAAAAGCAAAAACGCACAAATGTTATCATCGCGTTTAACCAAAATTAACTTGACGGGAACCTCTTCTTACACTCATCGCCGTAAGATATACTTTCAGTTTTGAAGTGAAATGTTAGCGCTTGCCCCACAATGGATTGGGCTGCGATGACATAAACAGTTCGAGTGTAGCTCCACGACTTATGTCGTTGAAATCAATACTGCAATTGTCATACTGCTTCCCATCGAGCAGCGCATGGTCGATATAAATATTTTCCCTTGAGTTGTTATGCGCTATTATGCGGAAACTTTTGCCCGGATAATATTTGTTGTCAAGACGGTATTCTATTTCGTCGAATATAGGAGATGTTATCTCCAGAAATCTGTCGCCGGGGCATGACGGATGTATACCGGAGGCCGACAATACATACCAGGCCGACATCTGACCGACATCCTCGTTGCCGACAAGCCCTTCAACCCCTGTGCCATAGGCCGAGTCGCAGATATTGCGTGTATGTTTCTGTGTGAGCCAAGGTGCGCCAAGGCGGTTGTAAAGATAGGGCACGAAGTGTACCGGCTCATTGGCATGGTTGTAGTAGGCATTCCATTTCATGTTGGCCGGAGTCCGGGCAAACAGTGTGTCGAGATCGGCTATGGCAGCCTCTCTTCCACCTATCAGCGATGCCAGGCCGTCGGGATCGTGAGGTACGAACCATCCCTGCTGGTAGGGATTCGATTCCATGCAGCCGAATCCCTCGCGGGTACGCGGCGATGTTGCCTGATCCCATTCCGCCCAGGTGCCGTCGGCCATGCGCGGGCGGAACCATCCGACTGTCGGGTCAAACACATTGCGGTAGGCCATGGCTCTGTCGCGGAACATGGCTGTCAGAGAATCGTTGCCACACACCTCGGCAAGCTGTGCCACACACCAGTCGGCATAGGCATATTCCAGTGTGCACGATATGCTCACCGGTTCCGGGGAATATCCCAGGCGTCCTGTGCCGAATTTTTCCGAAGTGTTTACGGCATACTTCAATGCTTTCTTTACATCGAATGTACGTATCCCTTTGGCATATGCGTCGGCTATCACAGGGATGGCCGGGTTGCCGATCATGCATCCCGAATAGGCGTTGAGCAGCTCCCATCGTGGATAATACTTACGGCCGCTTTCTTCGGCTATGGCGATCAGTGAGTTGATCTCGTCGCTTACCACCGACGGATTTATTATGTTCTGAAGAGGAAACTGACTGCGGAACACATCCCAGCCGCTGAATATCGTACGTCGCGCATAGTCGGTGGCGCTTTGGTGGATTTTTCCGTCGGCTCCGGTGTACCGCCCGTCGGTGTCGGAACATACGCGCGGATCAATCATCGTATGATACAGGGCCGTATAGAATGCGGTAAGCTGTTTGTCGGTACCGCCTTTTACCGTGATTTTACCGAGAGCATCGTCCCAAAGCGAGATAGCTTTGCGGTGTACTTCGTCGAAACTCTTGCCGTCGATCTCGGCCATGTAATTCTTTCTGGCGCCCTCCATGTCGACAAACGATATGCCTGTCTTAATCTCGATGCATTCGTCGGCTTCAGTGCTGTATTCGGTGAAGAATCCGATATGCTCCCCTTGTAGCTCCGTTACTCCGCGCACGATACGCGACTGCTCAACTTTTCTGAGATATTCCGTGGAATTCACGTCGTTAAGATGCCGACGTGTCCCTTCCGGAAAGTCGGCGCTCCAGAATGCGATATTCTCCATAGGGCGGCTGAGGCGTGTATAGAAGTATAGTTTGTATTCGACCTTTCCGCCACCGTCGCCCCAGCCGCCTCCGGCGGGTGTGCAGTGTATCCATCCTGTCAGTGTGCTGTCGTCGACTACCTTGACATATTGCTCCACGGCTGTCCCTCCGACTCTGCGGGCGAGATCTACCTGGATACGTGCGGTGTCAGACTTCGGAAATGTGAACCGTGCTATTCCGCACCGCGGAGTGGCCGACGTCTCGGCCTTGATCCCGTAGTCGGTAAGTTGTACGCTGTAATATCCCGGGTGGGCCGTCTCGCTTGCCTTGTCGTAGTGCGACCGATAGCCGCCGATACGTCCGTCCTCTTTACCGGCTACCGCATGAAACGTCCCGGTAGTAGGCATGATCAGGAAGTTACCGAGATCGCCGTACCAGCCTACACCGCTCATCTGAGTCAGGGCAAACCCCTCGATAGTGGTGTGCTCATGGCTGTAGCCCGATCCGGTGTCACCTCCGGTAATGGTGTTCGGACTTATCTGCACCATACCGAACGGGGTTGTAGCTCCCGGAAATGTCTTGCCCAGGCCGTGATATGTGCCGGCACGATCCATGTTGGTACTCGCTCCTATAAACGGATCGACATACGCCACCGGTGTGCCCGGTACAGGTGCAACGGGAGTAGCGGCTGATACGGAAACTGCATTTAAATTAAGCATGCTCCATCCTAATAGAAGTATGCGCTGACAGTGTACGTTAAATCTCATTTTAATAATCGTGTTGATAATGGTTTATATCGGATTTCCCGGTATTATACTTTCATATTCGGGAGAGTGCGATCGGTAATTTCCGGCAGCCGTGGTGTGGCTTGTGTTGGCGTAGCAGTATGCACATCCGTGGGGACACGTGTTGTACATCCCTATGTCCTTGCTTATCATGCATCCGCAATGTTTCCGCTGTCCCTTGTCTTTGAAATCGCGTGCGGGGCGTTCATCCGGGGCGGTATCGGCAAACAGGTCCATCACCGGCAACTCACCATAACGGAGATAATACATCAGATCGGTGTTGTCGGCAAACACGCGCCGCATCATGGCGCTGTCTATACAGCTGTTGTGCATGATGCCGTATTGGCTAAGGTCGATCCCCTCTGCGCATGTCGCCATCTCAATATCCCGGCCTTCGCGGTGCCATCGGTCGCGCAATGCGGAAAGCCCTTGCGCTATACGCGCTATGGCCATGTCATCAGGCTCGGCCGTGGCGGGATCATATCCGTGTAATACCGCCTGCATGTTGAGGCGTACTTTACGGTATGCCGCGATATCGACGAAACTGAATACAAGTTTCCGGGTATAGTCTTTCAGCTGATCTCCTATGTTGCCGATCCGGCGCAGAAGTTCCCCGGTATCCAGCCGGGGGGTGATGATCAGCGGGTCGAATCGCCATATTACGCGCTCAGGCCCTATCCGGTCCGACAGGCGCTTGAATGTGTCGATACGGTGTCGGAGCGTCGGCAAACCAGGCTCGAAACGCTCGGCCTCGTAGTCGTTGAGGGTATACTGGAAATAGTAGCTGATCCCTTTCCGTTCGAGTCGTGGAAGATATGGCAGTATCGGCTCCGGATTCTTGCTCCAGAATACGATCGCCCTGCAATTGCGGAATGACACATATGACGGCTTCCTGTTGAACGGGTTGTACCATACGCAGTAACCCCTCTCAAGTCGCTCGAAAAACCACGGGGCATAGAAGGCGGGGATGTCGGTCGCACGGCTTGCCGATATGATCACCGGAGCCGATGCCTCTGCCGGGATGCCTGCGTCGGTTATGATACTTACTTTTTCCGAAGCCATAGCCTTGGTTTGCTTTCACGCAGCTTCATAGCTACAGCAGTGGTGGTGGTTCGGCTGCTGTCATTTTCCGGAAACTGCTCTTCAGGGAGTGGCGTGCCGAAAAGCTGACGGTGGAATTCCCGGTACACTTCAGCTATATAACGGCTGTCGCATGCGTACAGAATGTCGGTAAAGTCACGTGGCATATCGGCAAAGCCTTTGAGCGCTCCCAACATGGCGAATGCGAGCCGATAGTCGGTCATCCCGCGATACTGCATGAATGATAACAGGCGCTCCCAGCTGTCGCCGGCGATTATTACGGCTGCGGCGGAACAGAGGGGCCCGTTGTTCCACGATACATTCATCTCTTCGCCGCGCAGATGACGGCGCAGACTGTTCAGAAATTCTTTGGCGACGCTTCCGGGCCATGCATCGCCATATATTTTCTTTGCTGACAGAGTAACGGCATCCCCCAGAGCCTCTCGGGTCTGCGACAGATGTCCGTTGAATTCGGGAGAGCTGAAAACATTGTTGCACCATTCCGTAAGCAATTGCTTTTCGATAGGGTCGCCTGCCGTTTTTATGTCGGCAAGCGAAAGGTTGCCGACCGTTATCTCCATGTCGGCGGGTCGTGGCCACTGACGCCGGCGTGCCATTGCCGATTCCTGCGCGGTGATTGCTGCATTTATCCATGCGATGGACGCGTTCCGGCTTTTGTCGCTTGCCAGATTTTTCAGCAGGATCGTTTTGTCGGCTCCGAGAGTATAGGCGCCGGATGTATATATGTATCTGAGCAGGCGGGCGGTTTTGTCTTCACCGGAGCGTGTGTCGTCGGCGATTATTTCTCTGACTTTGTGGTAGCGCGGATCGGAATAGTGGATCTCTCTTAGCAGGGTGTCAAGACGCTCATCCTGATAGCGGGTGGGCTTTTTGTCAGTTCCGGCGGCGATAGCGGCGAAAATATTGCGTATCTCCTTGAGCGAGTTGAGGCGCCCCACTGAGCCGGTGTCGGAGGAAAGTGCCGCGCCGATATAATATCCGTACAGTATCCCTTTCATCCTGTCGAGCCGGCGGTCATCCATCATTGACGCTTCATTGGTTTTCTCTGCAATGTTTCCGGCAGGAATGGTATATTTTTCTGTGAGTGACATCACCGTGAAACTTTTGCGGTAAAGTTTCAGCAGCTTGGTTTCGATGCTCGACGACGACAGCGACAGGGCCGTCTGGATGTCTGTTTCTGAAAAGAATATGAAGCGGGTATGCCATGGATTCAGATATATGGTGCTGTCGGTGGCATACACTCCGGGTGCATAAGATGCCATAACGCAGTCATCGTCGACGGCTATTTCCACGAGCATGGGATGATCTTCCAGATCGCCTTTGGGACGTGTGAACGACCGTGGCTCCGAGTAGAGCAGTGTCAGTGACGGGTGTGCATTCTCGTCCACGGCAAACCAGCGGGTGTAGCCGAAGCCCCGTCGCGCGTAGAAGTCGCGCGGGGAGATGCTTTCACTCGACAGTATATTGTTGAAATTGAGAGTCGTTGTAGGGATGTACAGCTTTTTCATATCATATATCCTCGATGTTCTCAATCAGTGTTGTTCTGTAAAGCTCGGCCGGGAGTACTTCCGGAGCCAGGTGTGAGGGCAGGTCGCCGCTGTACATTATGAACAGATTGCGGCAGGTGCGTGTCATGGCCACATACAGTGCCCGGCGCTGGGAGGCGCGCTTGTCTTCGTCGTCCGACAGTTCTGTAATCAACGGCAGGAACACGCTTTCGAATTGCAGACCTTTGGCGCTGTGGTAGGTCATTATCTTCGGATTTGGGGTGGTGAAATCGAGATTGTCGGCCCAGTTTTCGCGGTCGCTGTACTTCAGCTCGCAGTTCATTCCACGGCTGCCGAGGTGCCATGCTGTAAATGATACGTCATCGTTTGTAGGGAGCAGTATCCCTACATCGGTAAGGCCGCGTTTGCGTATTATGTCACAGATATCGGAAAACTGCTCGTTGAACCCATTGTAACGCAGCAGATAGGGGAGGGCGGTCTCCCGGCTTTTGTAGGTGCGCTCGTCGAATCCGTCCAGATCCACGCCGATATGCTGTACGAGGCGTGCTACCGGCAGGGGCAGACGGTAGTTGCGGTAAAGTTCAAAGAATTTCGGCCGTGATTCGCGGGGAAACATTTCCGGAATCTCTTCGACCGGCATGGTCTCTTTCTGCCATTGGTAGAGCGACTGTGCCGTATCGCCGAAAAAGAAGAACTTCTTGCCTGTGGCTGCGATGAATTCATCGATTTCATCGCGACTGAAGTCCTGGATCTCGTCGACGATGAAGTAGGAGTCGCCCGGGCAATTATAGCGGTCTTTCCAGTCGCGATAGTAATAGAACTCTTCATTTAGTCCGAGTTCCTCGCGTCCGGCCTCCATATATCTTGCCAGTGCTTTGGTAAAGACGATTATCTTGTAGCAGTCACCTTTCTCGCGCTGTATTCTCTGTGCCTTGAGCAGGGCAAGCACTGATTTGCCGCTACCTGCGCATCCGGCCACCACACACGATTTCTCAAGTACGGCCATCAATACCCGGATCTGGTCGTCGTCCAGTTCCGATTCTTTGATCATCCAGTCTTTTTTTGCCATGTCTATTTTTCAATTATTCGCCACGAGAGTTTGCTTGTATATTTGTCGGCGCGTGAGTGGGTTATGCTGAATTCCTGGCTGTAACCGGGATTGGCGCACACAATATGGCCGTTGGCTGCTTCGATGCCGTCGTCGAGCATCACGGGAAACCATTGCCGGTATACGTCGCTGTATGAGGTTATGTCGGCGAGCAGCATTATGCCGTCGTCTTTGAGTTTGCGTATCAGTTGTGAGGCGATGCGGGCATATGGATTATCAGTGCCGAAGCATTTGCGTGTGGCGAATTCTCCGATTGCCTTGAACGATACGATTATGTCGTATGACTTGTCAATAATGCTGTCGAGTATGGCAAGATCATAATTGTCGTCGATGGCCACGGCGCCGACTTTGCTGTCGATTTCGAGCGGCAGTTCGGCGGCGGCCGCCTCAAGAAGATCTTCGTAGATGTTGAGACAGTGGCGGTTGCCGTCGAGCACGTGCAGATTGACTCTGCGCAGTTTCGGGAGTGTGTCGGCGATGGCCGAAAGCAATCCCAGAATGTCGCCTCCGGTGCCGCACCCGAATCCCAATACATCAATTTCCTTTTTATTGCTCCATTGACTCGGATTCCGGGAGAAATAATGACGGAATATGCAGTATGACTCTGCATAACTGCGCGGAAAATATGTGCCGAGATAGGTGAGCATCGCTTCGCGGTTCCACTCTATCACGGTCATATTTCATTTCGCCGGCATGAGGGTAGCTCCCAGCCGGTCGAAGATACAGGCGTCAAGCCATGCAGGGAGGGTTGCGGAGGTCTGCATCTGAAATATGTATATTGCTGATTACTTATCTGCAAATATAGATAATGTAATCAACAATACATACCGGCAGGAGATTAAAATATGTTATAGATTGATAGGAGCGTCCTCCTTATTCAACCGGATAATCCTCGAATGCGTAGAGCACGGTCGACAGATAGCGTTCGCCGGTGTCGGGCAGCAGGGCTACGATGGTCTTGCCCTCGTTCTCTCTCTTTTTAGCCAGTTGCAGGGCGGCATAGAACGCGGCTCCGGATGAGATTCCTACGAGTAGCCCTTCTTTCTGTGCGAGCAGCCGCGATCCCTTGATGGCGTCGTTGTCCTCAACTTTGATTATCTCGTCGACCACACCGGCATTGTAGTTGCGTGGCACGAAGCCTGCGCCTATACCCTGTATCTTGTGTGCGCCCGCTTTTCCGCCTGACAGCACCGGGGATGACGCGGGCTCCACGGCTACGGCAAGTATCGCGGGATTGTGACGTTTCAGTCCTGCGGCGGTACCACTTATTGTACCTCCGGTGCCTGCTCCTGCCACGAATATATCGACTTTTCCGTCAGTATCGTTCCATATCTCCCGGGCGGTAGTGCGTTCATGTACGGCGGGATTGGCGGGATTGTCAAACTGCTGGAGTATGACGGCTCCCGGGTGCTCCTCTTTCAGCTGGTCGGCCTTTCGGATGGCACCCGACATGCCTTCGCTCCCCGGGGTAAGCACGAGTGTGGCACCAAGGGCTTTCAGCAGATTCTGACGTTCGAGGCTCATTGTCTCGGGCATGGTGAGGATGAGTTTGTAGCCCTTTACCGAGGCTACCCATGCGAGACCTATGCCGGTGTTTCCGCTGGTGGGCTCTATGATGGTTGCGCCGGGGGCAAGGACACCCGATTTTTCGGCATCTTCGATCATCGACAATGCGACACGATCCTTGACACTTCCTCCCGGATTGAAATATTCGATTTTTACAAGCAGACGAGCTTTCAGCCCTTCGGCTTTTTCGATATTACTTACTTCGAGCAGCGGTGTATTGCCGATAAGCTGTGTTAGATTGTTGTAAATGCGTGCCATATCCATAGATTTGAAGTTTGTTGGCACAAATTTAGTAATGAATTACCGTTTTTGCAATACCGCTTATGTAATATTTGTAATCAGATACGTTGGCATAAAATGGCTGCAAAGTTTCCGTCGGTATGTCGTTGGAAACTGTTGCAGCCATGGTGAATATTTTGCAGCCCGAAATAGTCAGTGCACGATTAACTTGCCGCTGCCTGCGGCAGTGTTGTTGTCGCCGGAGAGTGTCCATATGTAGCTACCGGCAGGAATGGCCGCAGCGAAGGAGGGAGAGTCGGGTGTGACCGTAGCAGACAAAACGTGTATTCCGGCGGCATTATATATGTTGACATTGGCTCTGATAAAATTTGCGGGAGTGACGGTTATGCTGTTGCCGGAGATGACCGGGTTGGGAATTAGCGTGATTTTATCAGGGCATTCATTGGCGCGCACATCGTCTATGCCCGACGATGAATTATCGGTCAGAGCTGCGTAGATGGTCCGGGCTATTTCTTTATGTCCGGCGGCGGTCAGATGGTAGTTGCCGGAATAGTTTGAGGCGTTGTCGGCAAGGATTTCGGCCATATCTATTACCGGCAGAGCAAGTTGTTCAGCTATGTTGCGGAGTGCCGGAGCAACCTCTGAGGCATATACTTTTGCATCTATATTGCTTTCGTTGGTGTTGTTGCGCAGACGCGGCGGTATGCAGAGATAGATCTTGACAGTTGGATTCGATTCCTGGATGCGTGTTATCATTTCGGTTACGTCGCGCTCGAATTCATCCTTGTGGACCCAGTTCCATGGCTTGGCGTCCATCTCTCCGAGGTCGATGGTCACGATGTCGGGACGGGCGTTGAGCACATTCTGGAATGTACCGTTATCGAGATAACAGCATGGGTGCGTGTCAGTGGTCTTTACGGGATCGTTTTCGGTGCCGATACGCAGGAAAGTGCGGTTACCAACGCCGTAGTTGACCACTGTATACCGGTTGCCGAGTAGCGACGCAAGCACGGCGGGATAGGCCTGGGTAGCGCGGTCGGAGATGCCCGATGCGCCGAATGTGCGCATGCCGCCGATGCATCCTACTGTGAGATGTTCGTAGGCCTCGGTGTCGCCGTAGTTGCCGTTGAGTATGGCGTCGGCCACGCGACGGGCAATTATTCCGGCGCCTTGTGCGTTGGGGTGGACGCCGTCGGCATACACAGTGTTCCACTTGTCGCCAAGTTCCTCTTCAAAAGCGGTGTGGAGGTTGATGATGCTGATGCCGCGTTCTTCGGCCACACTTTTGATGATGCCGATTATGGTATGGACGTTGCGTTCATTGATGGTCCACGATTCCGATTTCACTCTTAGCGGGTAGCAGAGATAGATTTTGGGGTTGGAGGCGGCTACGATCTCGTCGAGCATGGCGTTGAGGTCGTTGCGGAACACTGTAGGTGAATCCTCAAGCCAGTTGATTGTCTTCGAGTCATTTGTGCCAAGCTTCAGCACTACGATGTCGGGTTTGTAGGCAAGCGCGTTCTTGTAGGTGTCCTTGTTGCGGTAGGCGCAGTCGCCGGGCTTTGATCCGTCGGTAAGGTCGTAGCCGCGCATCTGCACGGTCTGGCTGTTCTGTCCGAAATTGCGCACCTCGTAGCCGTCGCCGAGGATACTCTGCAACTGTGCCGGATAGCGTTCGGCGGCATTGCTGATACCCGCTCCGGCGGTGATGGAATTGCCCATGCAGGCTACCTTGATTGTCTGTGCATTCGCCATGGAAATGCCCGATAGCATCCACGCGATAACCATTGTCATTAATAATCGTCCGATCATAGTTCGATAATTTTTAGTGATATAGATAGGTTAAGAATTGTCATTAGCTGCCCAATGCATCCGCAGCCTTAAATATTTCATGAATATACCAACTTTGTTGAAGGTATATTTTTGCTCCTGACTTAGATGTGTTTACATCTTAAAAATTGCAAGAGACTAATAGTCATTATTAAGGTTTGTCCATA
Organism: Bacteroidales bacterium; assembly: GCA_019420545.1. Classification (GTDB taxonomy): domain Bacteria; phylum Bacteroidota; class Bacteroidia; order Bacteroidales; family Muribaculaceae; genus Muribaculum. The sequence goes on from JAHZGZ010000097.1 coordinate 30,672, forward strand.
AGTATTGCGCTCAATGCTTCAACTGCCGATTCGTACTCCTTTCTACATATAAAATGTGCAAAACGAGGAGTATCATCTATAATGATTTTGATACAGTGATTAATGAATGCTGTTTGATGATGTGTTTTGACATATCTGTCAAACATCTTGGAAAACAATCGGCTACGGTATTCTTGTGGAGTGATGGTAGTATTTGAGCGCTCAATATCATTTAAATCGTCGCAATAAAAGCATAGCACCGTATCGGCATTCTCATCTAAAAAACGAGCAAGTGTGTCCGAAACCATATTCAATGTATGGTAGTCCACATGGCCTTCACCGTGCATTCGCACCAACGTAACATCATAGAATACCAGACATAATACACACGGATCTAAGGAAAATGCACTTATAGTCTCACTGTCATAATAAGAAAGAGCGATCCTAAGTTGATCGCCCTTTTCATTATTTATATCAAATGAGATATCCATCTTAGATATTGATAGAAAAGGTACACTTCTCTTTTTCAGTCAACTTTTTTATCTGTTGCTGTTTCTTTTCTCGAAGTTGTTCAAACATTTGAATCATCTTCTGAGAAGGCTGCTCATATGTGACATTTTTAGTCATAACATTAGTTTTCAATGATATCTGCCAAAATTAAGCAATTAATTGAAATATTCCAAATAAATTTAAGTAATCATTATAAAAACACATACACAATTAATTCGGTTTGCTCAATTGATTATTTGTCTTGAATCCGATTGTGTGAGGAGATGAGAACTTAATCTATATGGGATGGGGCTATGTGGGATGGGGGAAAAGGAAATCGCCGGAACTCGGGGTGAGATCCGGCGATTACTTCTGTTGGTGTTGTCTTACCAGGATTCGAACCTGGACAGGCAGAACCAAAAACTGCAGTGCTACCATTACACCATAAGACAATCCTTGTGCTCAACCCGATCAAGCGGGCTAAAGCGTTGCAAAGATAGGCATTAATTTAGAAATCGGCAAATCTCACGCGGATATGTGCGTGAAATTTGCCGATTTTTTCAGTTTTGTATTATTAAATACGCTCTTAGATGGCGTCGTCTTCGACTGTCTCGAGAGCGTCGGCGGCAGGAGCCGGAGTGTCGGAGGTGGCTGCCTCAAGCTTCTTCATGATAGAGAAGATGAAGGCGGCCGAGATGAGGCAGATGAGGATGAGGATACCCCAGAGTGCGGCAGTCGGGATCTTGCCCCAGAGCATCATGGGGATCGATACCAGGTAGTTGCCGATGGCTGTTGCGGCAAACCATCCGCCCATCATCGAGCCTTTCAGTTTGGGAGGAGCTACCTTGCTGACAAACGAGATACCCATTGGCGAGAGCAGAAGCTCGGCGAATGTCAGGAGCAGATATGTGCTGATAAGCCAGTTGGGCGATACGGCAGCGGATGTGCCGACGATGGCAAGCGAGCCGATGCACATTACGCCGTAGGCCACGGCCGCCATGAGCATACCGTAACCGATCTTGCGCGGAGCCGACGGCTCTTTCTTCTTCTTGGCGAGCCAGCCGAAGAATGCGAGGCTGACGGGTGTGAGGGCAACCACATAGAAGGGGTTGAACTGCTGATATTCCTGCGGCTGAATTCCGGTAAGAGGATCGGGAGTGGTGTTGTAGAAATAGTATACGGCCCATGCCACAAGCGCGAGGATTGCCACTGAGATAAATCGGCTGAGGCCGCTCTTGCTCTGGAACAGGTTGAAGAGCGCGTATACACCGACGGCGATACTGAGCAGTGCCCATACGTTGAAGCCGATACGGGTCCAGCCGCCTGCCTCGGGCGATGTACATGTCTTGGCAAACTCGGTAAGGGTGGCTCCGTTCTGATGGAATACCATCCAGAAGAAGATCACCACTGCGAACACAAGCAGAAGGGCGATGACGCGCTGCTTGGTCTGTGCCGGAGTAAGCTCCGGGCCGGTTGCGACAGATGCCTTAGAGGCTGTGTCCTTCTTGTCAGTAAGAATGTGGGCATAGGTCTTGCGGCCGAGTGAATAGATGAGGAAGCTCACGATAAGCGATACACAGGCTATAGCGAAACCGTAGCTGTAGCCGGTGGTAAGAGTGGTGATGTAGTGCGATGCCCATGCGGTGAGATCTGCGCCGGGCGCCATGCCTGCCTCGGTTGCGGTGGCGATGATGTCGGCGGCATTCTCCGCTCCGTCAAGATACTGGTTGCAAAGGGCCGGGAGCGTGCTTACATATGTAAGACCCTGTGCCTTCATGGCCATGTTGCACATGGCGGTGGCGGCCATAGGGGCAAACATCGAGCCGATATTGATGGCCATGTAGAAGAGGGAGAAGGCGGCGTCGCGCTGTCCGCTGAAACGGGCATTGTTATACAGGTCGCCCACCATTACCTGGAGGTTGCCTTTGAACAGACCCGTGCCTACGGCGATGAGCAGAAGTGCGCCGCAAAGTATCACGAGCGACGATGTGCTGCGTATGTCGGTAGGTATGGCCATTACCATGTAGCCGATAAACATTACGGCGATACCGGTGACAACACACTTGGAGAAACTCCAGCGGTCGGCTACCCATCCGCCTATAAGCGGCATGAAATAAACGAGTGCAAGGAAGCCGGCATATATCTGGCCCGATACGGTCGAGTCAAAGCCGAACTTGGCTTGCAGGAAGAGGAGGAAGATTGCAAGCATGGTGTAGTAGCCGAAACGCTCGCCGGTGTTGGCAAGCGACAGCACATACAGCCCCGCAGGTTGGTTTTTAAACATAATGATTGGTATTATTTAATTGATTTATTCGTTTCGCATTACAGAGTTACGGCTTATGGCCGACGGCATAAGTGCCTGCGCGGACTGTCGTGCCGTACGGGGCTTTCAGCGGCCTTCGCTTTCGAGTTTTGCCTTGTAGGCGATGGCGTAGAGCTTCATCTGCTTCACCAGGGCCGCAAGGCCGTTGGATCGGGTGGGCGAGAGGTTTTCGGCGAGACCGATCTTGTCAATGAAGTATAGGTCGGCGTCGGCGATCTCCGCCGGAGTGTGGTCGTTGAGCACCTTGAGCAGCATGCTTATTATCCCCTTTACGATTATGGCATCGCTGTCGGCGGTAAAGTGTATCAGTCCGTCGGGAGTAAGATCGGCATGCAGCCATGCACGGCTCTGGCAACCCTCGATGAGGTATTGCGGCGTCTTGAACTCTTCCGGCATCGGAGGTAGCGCGTTGCCCATGTCGATAATATAGGCGTAGCGGTCCATCCAGTCGTCGATATCGGTGAACTCCTCGATTATTTCGTCCTGAATCTCGTTGATTGTCATATTCTTATTCAGCTTTTTCCGAGTATATGAGATTGGCCACGGTCTGGCCCACGGCCTTGAGCGTGGCGGTGGATATGGCCGGCATATCGTCGGCCACTGTATGCCATGCCGGCGGGAACGAGCCGGTGGCCGGATGTGCGGCGTCGATGATGTCGATCGCCGGAATACCCGCGCGGTTTATGAAGATATGGTCGTCGGTGACACCGCCGCCCGATGCGTTGACAAACCGGTCGGCGTAGCCCGATGCGGAAGCCACAGCCCATACGCGGTCGTTGACACTGCGTGCGAAATGGTCGCTTATGATCTCGCGGCGGAACACGGCGCCCTCGCCGCCAACCATGTCGAGCAGCACGGCATACGACGGCCGCACGAT
>JAHZGZ010000098.1 GCA_019420545.1 Bacteroidales bacterium
GTTCGCCTATATAATCGAGGAACTGCTCCACGAGTCGCCGTCCGACGACGACAAGCAGGCCTATTTCAACCGCATTATCGAAACGATGATCTCCACCGGACAGGCCGATGCTTTTATCGTCGCCATGTGCAACACCATACAGCGGCTGAGCATAGACCAGCTCCACATTCTCGGCGATGTATTCGACCGCGGGCCGGGAGCACATATAATCATGGATATACTCTGTGACTACGGACGCTTCGACATGCAATGGGGCAACCACGACGCCTTGTGGATGGGTGCGGCAGCCGGCAACGACGCCTGCATCGCCAATGTGCTGCGCCTGTCGCTGCGCTACGGCAACATGGCCACTCTTGAGGACGGCTACGGAATAAACCTCGTCCCGCTCGCCACATTTGCCATGGAGACCTATGCCGACGATCCATGTGAGAACTTCAAGCCGCATCTCAACAACGACGACATACTGTTTGACGACAAGACACGCCGCCTGCTGGCCCAGATGCACAAGGCGATCGCCATAATCCAGTTCAAACTCGAAGGTCAGCTTGCCGACAAGCGCCCCGAGTGGAAGATGCAGGAGCGCAAACTGCTCGACAAAATCGATACTTCTCGTGGCATACTTACACACAACGGTAAAGAATATACGCTGAAAGACAGCAATTTCCCGACCGTCGATCCGTCTGATCCCTATAAGCTGACCCGCGAGGAAGAGGAACTCGTGCATAAGCTCCACCACTCGTTCATGGTCAGCGAGCGTCTAAAAAAGCATATTCAGTGCATTCTGCTCCACGGATGCATGTACACGATATGTAATTCAAATCTCCTGTTTCATGCCTCGATGCCGCTCAATTCCGACGGCACACTTAAAGAGGTAGAGCTGGATGGCACCCGCTACACAGGTCGCGAGCTCTTCAACCGCATAGGCATGACCATGCGCGCGGCATTCAACGCCGACACTGATCCCGACGAGAAAGACTTTGCAATCGACTACTACTGGTATCTGTGGTGCGGCCCCGATTCACCGCTTTTCGACAAGTCAAAGATGGCCACGTTCGAGCGGTATTTTCTTAGCGATCCTGAGATGCATCGCGAGGAGAAAGGCAGTTACTACGAACTGCGCAACCATGAGGAAGTGTGCGACATGATACTCGACGCTTTCGGCGTGGAGGGCGAACACCGCCACATCATCAACGGACATGTGCCGGTACGCATAAGCAAAGGCGAGACGCCGATACGCGCCAACGGAAAACTCATGGTGATCGACGGCGGATTTGCCAAAGCATACCACGACACTACAGGTATTGCCGGATATACACTGGTATACCATAGCCGCGGATTCCAGCTTGTGCAGCACGAACCGTTCTCTTCCACCGAAGAGGCAATCCGTAACGGTACCGACATCGTAAGCACCACTCAGATAGTGGAGCTGACCAACCATCGCATGCGTGTGCGCGACACCGACAAAGGCCGCGAGCTATCGGCGCAGATCAACGAACTCATGGAGCTGCTTTACGCATACCGCACAGGCATACTCAAGGAACGCACCACAGGCAAGCTCACATCCTGATCAAAAAAAACGAACGAACATCTTACAATACAAGAGGCCATCCTTGCGGATGGCCTCTTCTGTAATGGATAGTGGATTATATACCTGTGGTGTAAATTATTCGCCGGAAGGACGGTAATACATGAGAGTGGAGAATCCCAATTGGTCGAAACCGCCGGAATTGCCGCCGTAGTGGCCGCCGCCACCGTCAGGACGATACTGAGCCGCCCATTCCGACACATATTTTCCTTTAATGCCGTGGGAAGCACAATATCCAGCCCATAGATCCCATCCCGGACGCTCTTCTCCTCGTCCGTCCGCAGATATCTTCGTCATGGATAAACCGCAATATGCATACGCCGTAAACGGCATAGTACTTTCCGAATATACATACTTGTCATCCGACATATTTTTCAGCCCTTTGAAATCAGGCTTTACGAGATTATATTTGGCCACATATTCGGCAAACGATACGGCAAGACCATCATGAAATGCAAAAAGATCCTCACCGATCGAGTTAGCCATCTGACAGAAATATCCGAGCATTATAGCACACAAAGTATTGTGTCCCTGATCGCGGCCCGATTCATTGCCCTGCGCAAGAATTTCACCGGACCCCGAAGGATCCTCGAAAGTATCCACAACGCCGAGATTCAATATGCCGCCGGGGCCTTTACCCTGTTTGAAATAGAGTATCGCCTCGTTTACCATGTCATTGTTGTCGGCAAGTATACCGATAGAAAGCATGGCGGTCATACTGGCGAGATCCCAGTTCATCCACCAATGCTTGGCCTGGTTGTTTGTCTCGATAAATTTATGACAGAAAGGATAGAAATATGTTGTCAGCCAGTCTACAACCTTGCGAAAATCAGCCGACGAACCATAGCCGTTGTAGTCACGCACAAGCTCGGCGGCACAGGCGATCTGGTGTATCTGGAACATAATGAGATACTCGTTGGAGTCAATCACGTCGTCCTTCCATTTCTTGCGACCAAGCAGAAGCCCCTGGTTGACCGATGCCCAGGCATTGATGATCTTAACGGCAGTAGCGGCTGCCTCGGTGTTACCCTCAAGTTGCCATTTCAGTCCAAGCTGATATGCGGCATGAGCATCGCGGAAGAAGTAGGTATAGTTATTCTGTATACCATCGTAATACTCGTCCTCAAGACCTGCATCAACCCAGCGACCGCCACCGGCTGCCCAGTTTGTGGCGTTGAGACGTGCAAGATATTTCACCGGCGTAGGCTGATAGGATGTATTGCAGTAGCCCGATGTGCCAAGCTTGGCATAAGCCTCTGCCCATGGATTTTGGCCGAGATGTGCCTTGACATATTCTATATCGCTGCGTGTATGCAGTATGCATGGGTGGTTGAACGTGTAAACCTTAGGTTCGAAAGTCTCGTGGAGAGGTGCCCAAGAATCGATATCCGATATGCCGTCCTCGATTTCGGAACAGCTAGGTAATACCGTAATGGCAAGGGCAGCCATCAATGTTATATATGCAGTCTTCATTTTTCAGTTGTTATAAATGAACCGGAGCGCTCCAGAGGCGTCCTTTCCATTGTTTTGTTAATTTCTTGGATTATCAATCACGTCCTTAGCGGCAAATACCTTGGCGGCATCTTCACTTTCAAAAGTACGTATCCAATATATATCGTACCATGGAGCATTTCTGTCAACCTTGTCGTTGGGAATGTCAGCAACCTTGAACTGGAATATCCTGAACGGAATAAGATCATAACCCTTTCCATCAAGTTTGCTACCCACATTGAATAACATCAGACGAGTGCCATCATCAAGCTCTATACCCTGCTTGGGATTGATCTCGCCCGGCTTGTCAAATCCACTAAGCGTAGCGAGATCGCTCTTGAAGTTTCCGCCGGGATACATCGTACAACGTATGGCTAGTACCGGATATTTAACAAGTCCCAGATATACGGGATTCTTTTCAGAGCAGCCAATCTTGATGTCACGACGCCATTTTCCGGTACCGGGATCAGGGAAATGAACACGCCAGAACTTTTCAAGACGTTCGTCGGAAGCTTTTGTATCTGCCGGGCTCCATTTCCAGTTATCGCGGAGAGACTCGCCCCAGCGGTTCTGCGCATCCCAGATCCAGAGTCCTGGATCCACTGTTACCGAGGTCTGCACCTCTTCGCCGGTAGCGATGCATTTGGCTATGACAGTCGTAGTGCCAAATCCTGTAGGAGTCACCTCGCCTCTGTTTACGGTAACAATGCTCTCGTCGAGCGATGTCCATTCAACCGAACCAAGAGTTCCATTGGCAGGTGTGTATGTGACATTCAGAGCTACAGAACCGCGCGAAATACAAATCGGAGAGGCAAGTTGCTCTATTTTTACTTTAGTTACGGCGATATATGGTTTGACAGTTAAGCTAAAGGCACCTTCCACGCCTGAGTGGTCATGAGCCTTTGCAGTTATAGTCACATTACCTTCGCCTACACAGTTCACCAGGCCGTCGGCATCAACCGTAGCGATGTGCTCGTTATCGGAATGCCATGTCAAACGGGAGTATGTATGATTCTCAGGGAGTATAGTGGCCTTGAGTTGAATCTTGTCGGTAACATATATCACCCCGTCCTCACCGGAAGGAGTGGTGTTCTCGATGGTGATCGATGTGGCCTTAATAACCTCCGGAATCACGTTTACCACTACTGAAGCCTCTGCCCCGAAACCAATAGGTGGTGTGGCACGGACTATACACTCGCCTAATGAGCGAGCATGTATGGTTCCATCCTGATCGACCGAGGCGACGCTCTCGTCGGATGTAGTAAATACTATCGTAAGATCGTCGGATGAAGCCGGACCTACATGATACACGAGAGTTGAATCCATGCCTACGGCAAGAGGAAGCGTAGGAGTAACGTCGAATGTGATTTCACCAATCGGACGCGCTTCAGTAAAATCGGTAGTGTAGATCTTGTCCTCGCTGCATCCAGCCGACACCAAACCTATTGCCGAAGCTACAATTATGGATAATAAATATTTTGACGATTTCATTATATACACATTGTTAAGGATTAATTGGCGGCAGGCCATCCGGGATTTTGCTTAAGATTCTTATTGAGCTGCTGTTGATCGACAGGGAGTGGATACAGGTAATGCTTCTGCTCCCATACGCGCCCGCTTTCATATACCAGACGGCCCTCGCTGTCGGTAGGAAGACCGGGATCGCTCCATTTGGTTTTCCACTCGCCGATCCAGCGTATTCCGGCAAAATCCATCGGCATTTCGATTTCAGCCGTTTTCCAGCGCTTGAGGTCATCTATGCGAAAGCCCTCCTGAAAAAGTTCGACTGTACGTTCGCGACGTATTTCTTCGCGCATATCAAGACCCTTAGATGACACAAACGAGTTGGAGAGCTTTGGCATCGACTTGTTGACACGGCAGCGGGTAAGATTAAGCGAGATATTGAGATCATCATCGCTGATGCGACCGTCACGCTCATACACTGCCTCAGCATAGTTTAGAAGCACCTCGGCATAGCGTATGATAGGATAGTCATACGACTCCTTGCCATTATCACACACATGCTCAGTCGACCACTTCTGCGGGAAATAACCGATACCGAATGAAGGTATTACATTGCGCTTCTTGGTCTCGGCACCTGCAATGTCAGCGTCATCACCGGTCCAGTTGACACGTCCCCCGGCACGTCCCCAGAATGTATCGCCGGGACGGCAAAGGGTGTAGCGCATGCGATTGTCGCGGTTTTTCCATTCGCTCTTGATCTCATTGTAACCCATGAACCGGTCGCTCTTGTCAATAGGCAGACCGTCGGAACACAAGTACATGTCAGGGAGCTTGTGGGACACATACTGAGCATTGAGCAATACTTCGTGGGAAACATTTTTGCCAATAGTTCTGAGTACTGGATCGTAGCATGTCTTCCAGATATACTCCTTGTTATCGGCTTTAGTAAGATTGGCAGGATTGGATTTTACTCCGGTCTCAAGAATAAACATGTATTTCTGGGCCGAGTCGCCGAGTATTGCCGGAGCAAAAAGTTCAAACTTCTTAGAGTCCATGACCCTCTTGGAGGCTTCTGCTGCAATGTCGAAGAGATCACGGGCTCGTTCGTCGGCATTTACATGCCATTTTTGCCAACTCCCCTCGTAAAGGGCGACACGACTGATGAGAGCGTCGGCAGCTTCATTTCCCACACGACCGTCGGCGACTTCGGTTGTTGATTTAAGTAACTTACGCGCATTGTCGAGATCAGATAAAATAAAGTCGGTAATCTCTGTACGGCTGTTGCGCTTAGCAAAAAGGAGAGGATCAGAGGTGTCGAGAGTATGATCAACAAGAATTACACCTCCGAATTTCTGAAGCAGCTGGAAATATGTCCACCCACGGAAGAAATATGCCTCACCAACCGACTGGCGGATATCGTCAGGCTGCGGATATCCGGCGGCATTCTCTAACAGGAGGCAGCAACGGCGGATATGCGCATACGAATTATCATACTCGTCATCAGTGTTAGGAACAGAATTCGTACCGTTGGAATAAACGTTTTTGTGTCCATAATCCGCGACAAGGTCGGAACGCTTGTCACAGTGTATGTATGCCTCGTAAATCATGTCGAAATTCGGCGTCCAGCCATAGAACTGGTTGGCGAACTGCTCGAAATCGCCGGGCTTATCCCACATATTTTCATCGGCAAGCTGTGCCTTGGGTTCAAGCTCCATACATGCAGTGGCTGCGAATGCTATGGCTGCCGCCGAAAGATATTTCATGATTGATTTCATTGTAGTAAAGCAATTGAGGTTAGAAGGATATATTGGCTCCGAATGTGACAGTACGCAGGAACGGATAGCGCGATGCATTGGTAACCTTGCGTCTGGCTTCAGGATCCCATCCGTCGTTGATATGGGAAATCTCCCACAAGTCGGTACCGGTAACATAGACGCGGAGCGACGAGAGCACTTTGGTCTTCTGGATAAGATGGGACGGGAGGGTGTAGCCGACGGTCAGGTTCTTCAGACGGAGATATGAGCCGTCCTCGACCGACCATGATGAACACTGATAGTTGTATTTATTGATTTCCTGATTGTTGGTAAGCGTAGGGAACTCGCCATTCGGGTTTTCAGGACTCCAGACCTTTCCGATGAATATATTGGATCCGTTCTGATAGACGGCACGCTGTGGCACGCTCCAGATATCCTTGATATTATTGTTGCCGTCCTGACGCCAGATAGTGCGTTTGCCGGCACCCTGGAACACACAACTGAGATCAAATCCCTTCCATTCTATACCAAAATTGAGTGAGAACTGAATCTTTGGATCGTCGGTTCCGAGATATACGATATCGTTCGCGTCAAGCTTTCCGTCGTGGTTGACATCCTCATACATGTTGTCGCCCAAACGCACAAGGTTAATGTTTCCCTCTCCAACATATGTGTCGGCATAGCGGTTTACATATTTCTCCCGCTGCTCTTCGTTCTGGATTTTTCCACAATAACGGAAGCCCCATACTGAATTGAGAGGATATCCTTCGCGGTCGGATTTCACTCCGGCTCCGACTGCGGCCGAACCTCCACGATTGGTCAGCTCATTGTCGGCATATGTGAATGTGCCGCCTATATGATAGGTAACATTACCGATACGGTCGCGCCAGGTGATATTTCCTTCATATCCCCACGCCTTGAATGCGCCATAGTTGCCTTTGTCGGCCTTGTCGCCGAGAATTTTGGGATAATTGACCTCGATCAGCATGTTGTCGACTTTCTTCCGGAAAGCCTCTACGGTACCTGAGAGACGATTATTGAAGAAGGAGAAATCCACTGCAACGTTATAGTTCTTGATGCGCTCCCATGTACGGTTGTTTGACGGAAGTCGACCGCTGGTATCAATGTACGATACAAGGCTTCCTCCGATAAGTGTCGAGGATGTGGGATTGAAATTGTAAAGCATCGTGCCATCATAAAGCTCTATACCAGACTGGTTGCCGACCTCACCGTATGAGGCACGTATTTTGAGGTCGTCGAGGAAACCTCGGCTCCATCCCATGAATTTTTCCTGTGAAATACGCCACCCGAGTGAAGTGCCCCAGAAAAATGACCATCTGTTTTCTTTCTTGAATTTGGAACTACCGTCGTAACGGAACTGTCCTTCAATCATA
>JAHZGZ010000099.1 GCA_019420545.1 Bacteroidales bacterium
GTATAAGCTGCTCCACGATTATACCGTCACTCTTTTCAAGCTCGTAATCGGCGGGAGTGGCCGATACATAGACAGTCTGCTTGGTCAGCGCCTCGAATTCGTTGAATTTCAGAGGGCGGTTGTCGAGCGCGGCAGGTAGGCGGAAACCGTATTCCACGAGATTCATCTTGCGGGAGACGTCGCCGCCGTACATGGCGCGTATCTGCGGAATGGTAACATGGCTCTCGTCGATGATAGTAAGGAAATCCTTGGGGAAATAGTCGAGAAGGCAGAATGGACGCATGCCCGGCTCGCGGCCGTCGAAGTATCGGGAATAGTTTTCGATGCCGCTGCAATGACCTATCTCGCGTATCATCTCAATGTCGTAGGTGGTCCGCTCGTAAAGTCGTGCGGCCTCGATCTCCTTGGCCTCGCGACGGAAGAACTCCACCTGTTCGCCAAGGTCGATCTCCATTTTGGCGATAGCCTGCCCTACTCTTTCACGCGAGGTAACAAAGATGTTGGCGGGGAATATCTTGAACTGGTCGTGTTTGCCGAGCGATGTTCCCGACTCGGCATGGATAGTGTGGATGGCCTCGATCTCATCGCCCCAGAACACTACGCGCAGAGTAATTTCCTCGTAGGCAAGACGAATGTCGACCGTGTCGCCTTTGACGCGGAAATTGCCTCGGCCAAGGTCAATCTCATTGCGTGAATACAGAGCATCGACCAGTTTGCGGAGGAATACGTTGCGTGCTATTTTCTGCCCGACATGTATGTCGATTACCGATGCATGGAAATCATCGGGATTTCCGATACCATAGAGGCACGACACCGAAGAGACAACAATGACGTCCTGGCGGCCGGAGAGAAGAGCGGAAGTGGTGGCGAGACGGAGCTTGTCGATCTCGTCGTTGATCATTAGGTCTTTCTCGATGTATTTGTCGGAAGAGGGTATATAGGCTTCGGGCTGATAATAGTCGTAGTAGCTTACGAAGTATTCGACGGCATTGTTGGGGAAAAACTGCTTCATCTCGCCATAGAGCTGTGCGGCGAGGGTCTTGTTGTGGCTCAGAAGCAACGTAGGCCGGTTGACCTGCGCGATTACATTGGCCATGGTGAACGTCTTCCCCGAACCGGTCACACCGAGAAGTGTCTGCGCCGGCACACCGTCGTTGATACCCTCTACGAGCTGACGGATTGCCTCCGGCTGATCGCCTGTCGGCGAATACTCTGACTGTAGCTGAAATTTCATATCGCGTGGTCGGTAATAAGCGTTTGAATCTACAAAAATATGCAATTTGCGCGATATGACAAAGAGAGCATTCAACCGCCCCATAGCATTTTAAACATTTTAATAATGTAGCGAAACAGTCAAGTTGCTGGTTATAACCGAATCGGCGACACTTGGTGCTAATTCCTCAGCCGATATTTCCTATATATCAGGGTATTATAATGGCATCGATCCTACAAAAAGAGTATAATCATCGCACCGGGAGTCAAATGGTTTAGCATTTTTAACACTACATCAATAAAACGTTAACGCATAAATAGCTACCTTTGCACTCCAATAACACATGTCAGGTCCGGTAGCTCAGCTGGATAGAGCAACAGCCTTCTAAGCTGTGGGTCTTGGGTTCGAATCCCAACCGGATCACCAAAAAGCGAGTCATATTGCTGAATATCAGCAATATGACTCGCTTCATTTAGAGATTGCCGCTTCACAGCTAAAACATATAGCTGCAGGGAATTATCTCTCATTTGCCGATATATTCATTGAAGAATTTTTCAATCTCGGCAAAGGGAATGATGTCCCTCTGATCATAGAGGTCGGTGTGGCTGGCGCCGGGAATCACCATGAAGAGTTTGTTGTTGGGCTTGCCGGGGGTTACAGTCAGCTTCTTGTAGGCATCGCTGCCGAAGTAGAAAGAGTGGGCCTTCTCTCCGTGGAGAATCATCACAGCGTTCTCGATTTCTCCGGCACGGCTCATCAGAGGGAAGTTGATCCAGGGTATCGGAGATGTTGCGTTGCGTCCGCCGTTGGAGTTGAGCGAACGGGGATGATAGCCCCGTTTTGTTTTATAATAGTCATAATAGTCGCGGAGAAACTTGGGCGCGTCGTCGGGCAATACATCAGGTACACCGCCTCCGAGCTTGGGAGTGCCGTTGATGTAATCCTCAGTGCGCTGTGTCGCCAGTTTCTCACGCAGGGCATTGCGGGCCTCAGCACTGTCGTCGGCATCGAAATAGCCATTGGCAGTAACTCGGCTCATATCGTACATGGTCGATGCAAGAGTAGCCTTGATGCGCGGATCAGAGGCTGCCGCATTCACAGCCAGACCGCCCCAACCGCAGATACCGATGATTCCCACTTTTTCAGGATCTACCTCAGGATGCGTCACAAGATAATCGACAGCCGCACTGAAGTCCTCGGTATTGATGTCGGGCGATGTCATGTAACGGGGAGTGCCGCCGCTTTCCCCTGTGAACGAGGGGTCGAAGGCGATTGTCAGGAAACCCCGCTCAGCCATTTCCTGAGCATAGAGACCTGTAGCCTGTTCCTTTACGGCTCCGAAAGGCCCGCAAACGGCTATCGCGGGGAGTTTGCCAGTTGCGCCTTTTGGTTTATACATATCGGCAGCAAGAGTGATGCCGTAGCGGTTGACGAATGTCACCTTACTGTGATCAACTTTGTCACTTTTAGGGAACGTCTTGTCCCATTCTTTTGTCAAAGTCAATTTTTCCATATTGTTTTTGTTTTCTTTTAAGTTGGAAGCGTAGAGGTCTGTCCCTATTGATGACAATACAAACAGACTTACGACAAGTATTGTTTTTACATTCATATCGCAAAATTACGCAAAGAGCTCCACAGCAAAGTTGCTGTGAGGCTCAAATATACTTTCCGAAAAGTTCAATCTGATATAATCGCAGTCGGAGCTATGCCGAACTCCTTTTTGAACGCAGTGGAGAAGTGAGAGGGATTGCGGAATCCGACCTCGGCATAGACCTCCACAACTTTCTTCTTTCCGGTTTTCATAAGCTCATAGGCTTTATCAAGGCGTTTCTTGATGAGCCATTTTTCGGGAGTAAGGTCGCTAATCTTCTTGAAATCACGCTTGAACGTGGCGAGACTGCGACCTGTATAGTGGGCAATCTCCTCTATGCTCAGATCGCACATGAAATTTTCTTCCATAAATCCGAGAATGTCTATCTTCCACGGCTCGTTGAAATCAAACATCGTCGGAACGAATCTGTCATCGATAGCCAAAAGGGCCATCAGTCCCTCCTGCAGTTTCAGTTCCATGAAATTGTCTTTCGGCTTTACCTCCGGGTCGAAATAAGGAGTCATTGAGGCGAAAAGGCTTGCAAGCTCCACAGTTTTTGGCAATTTGATCACTCCGTCGGGGAGTTTGCCGCCCTTTGTTCTGATTTTGTTGAGGGACAGTTTGCTATACATTTCCCTGAGAAAATTGCGGGTGAACATCAAGAATATCCCGCAATATCGCTCACCACGATAAGTCTTCTTATACATGGTAATGTGATGGTCACGCGGAATGAACACACACTCCCCCTTACGCACATGGATTTTCTCGGTGCCGTTATCGAGAATCATCTCACCGGAGTACACATAATTGAGCGCATACTCCCGCGAGCGATGTATACAACCGCTGAGGTCATCATAAAAGAAGCTGTAAAATACATTATTATAATTGAATATCAGCTTCATCGGGCCGAGATTTTCTTCTTCGTCGATTGCCATATGTTTTTGGAATTTAGGTTACAAAGTTAGCCGATATAATGCAAAAGGCAATTTCTCTAAAGCTCAAATATCATATCTCAAAGGCCCATACACCTCGACCGACAATTCTTCAGGATAAGGTATATATGAGAGACTATCAGCATATATAGGCAAAACATCGCGGTAAGCCTATTTCATGTTAGCCTCCCAAAATTGAATCGCATCCATGATCCATCCTTCGGCAACCGTACCAGTCCCGATACCAAAACCATGCTCTAACCCTTCATACATATGGAATTCAGTCGGAATCCCTAATGCAGACAACTCCTGAAGCCTATTCTGCATTGTGCGCCACGAAGCTATCCCGTCATCCGAACCGACGCAATTGTAAGTGGGCGCATCAAATTCCGACACTGAGGAATAACCGGTATATTGCATAATAACAGAGGAAGCCTGTGGTATTTCGTAATTGCCGGTAAGCTGTCGGAGATTCGTCAGATTTCCAAGCGTTGCCGCCATACGTGCTCCGGCAGAACCGCCCCACAAGGAATAGTTAGTTTTTGCAACGCCAAGGGTCTCGGAGTTTTCCTCAATGAAAGTTATAGCGCGGGCCAGGTCATTGTATGGATCATCGGGTCGATAAATCAACGCAAATGCGGTATACCCGCCTTACATAATTCCAGTGAATGAGGGAAACTGTCGTGCATGGCACCGACATAGGCAAACCCTCCTCCCGCATTAGTAATGGCAAAGGGATTTCCGGGCTTGCCTTTGAATACAAAAATACCGGTATCAGCCTTTGAACGATCCTTTTCCATCTCTTCCGGAGAATATATGTTGTAGAAAATCCGTTCACCTTTTTCTGCCTGTGAATGCAGGTAATTCAATATTTCGAGAGTCTTTTCCAGCCGGATATAAGGATACCACATATACACCGCCGATGTGCTGGCCTGTGCCAGTGTCATTGATGGCGACACATTACGGTCGACAGGAAACAACAGACGCCCGAATGTACCGAAAGCTGGATCGTTTATTACATCAGAAACTGTAGATCCTGAATTATAGTAAGCACCATAAGGATCCGACACATCAGAATCATCACTTACGGAGGGTGGTATAGCCGACTGCACCGGCTTATTCCACCATGTTTCATCCGTTGAACATGACACAAGCAAACAGTTTATTGCCAAAGCTATAATTGATGGACATCTGTACTTCATTATAAATAATAAATAACTGTTCTAAACTATTTAATTGATTATATCAACCTTACTTTAATTTTATTACAGGGTATTTTGATAGAGAAAAAACCGTCAGCATTAGTAACAGCAGCTATATTACTTTCGGGAACCGACAGACTGACTTCGGAAAGTTTCTTTTTATGAGCTCTTTCCTTTATGGTTCCGGATATGACAACAAGACTATCTGCCGGCAGACTCTCAGCCATACAAAACGGAATTCCGCTGAAAAGAAAGAGGATCAATATTACGTCACGAAATTTCATAGTGTATAACTATATTTCCAACACGCAAAATTAATCATCACATAGAATTTTTTACTTATATATTTTTCTGTTTTTACAGCAATAAGTTCTGAAAGCAACACTACACCTCCCTACAGCACAGAATATCGCAATCGTGGCCAGGTTTCAAGAATTTCGGCCTTCCGATCGTCCTCTACAACCAGATAATCTATTTCAGAAAGCGAGGCAAAACGGTAATGGTCGGCCGTATTGAGTTTGTTGGAGGTCGCGATCACGACTCGTTTACCACCCTGTTCAATAAAGCATCTTTTCATAAGTGCCTCTTCCTGAATTGTTGTCATCAGCCCTTTTTCTGGATGAATGTCACTAACACCTACGATCGTCCAGTCAGGATAAATGTTTTCCAATGCCCGGTATGCCATGATCCCCGCCGTTACCTGCGACGGTCCGATTATCGTGCCGCCGACCATAGTGGTGACGATGTTGCGGCGAGTGGAGAGTTCTGATGCTATGGGAATGCTGTTTGTCACAACAATAAAATGTTTGTCCTCAGGCAACGCCTTTACAAGCTCAAGATTAGTAGTGCCGCCATCGATCAACAGTACATCGCCATTCTGAAAAAGCGAAACAAGTTTATTAACCAGTGTCTGTTTCATACCTGTATCCGTATTCAGACGTTCGGTAAACTCTATCGATATGCCTGAACGCGCAATTGCACCACCATGAACCTTTGTCAGCAATCCTCGGCTTTCAAGCTCTGATATGTCACGTCTGACTGTATCATCGCTCACTCCAAGTTCTGAACTGAGTGATGTCACATATACGCGCGAATCCTTGGTGATGCGCTCAAGTATGAGATTCTGTCTTTCCTCTTTCAGCATAATTCAGCATAAATATTTGCACAATACCGCAAAATTAGCTATTTTTGGACGATAAAACAAGTAATAACCGAGGTTTTAATCCATATCATGCGGTATTTTTAGACATAATAAATATAAAAAACGCAACAACCGCATGATCCACGATTAAACCGCATAAATTCCAAAATAATGAAAGCTTTGTTTTTTGACATCGACGGAACTCTTATCGATATAGATTCGCATAAGATTCCGGAATCGACAACCATAGCATTATGTAAAGCCAAAGAGGCAGGCAACAAAATCTTTATAGCTACAGGCCGGTCGCATACCATTGTAGAACTACCGGGGCTGCCAAAAGAAATCATAGATGGATATATTACTCTCAACGGAGCCATATGTATTGCCAACGACAAGCCGATAAGTCTTAC